>JAJCZF010000036.1 GCA_029262535.1 Deltaproteobacteria bacterium | reverse complement strand
CCCTTCAGCGGGCAGCCCCTTATACCTTACGGCCTTGGTCCAGTCGTAGCGCCCCTCGTGGTCTATCTCGCCTATCCCTTCCTTACCGGTAAAGTTAGGCTCGGTTATGCCTTCGGACGGGTTTATCCCCCCTCCGCAGCGGTCCGTGTACCAGCTGTGCCCCACGTACTCGCCTATATCCTTAAGGAGGTCCACCTTCTGGAGGTTTCCAAGGTCGCCGTTCATTATGGCCCCCCGCGGGAAGAGCCTCTCGTAGGGGTCCTGGCTCTTTGCGTCGAGTACGCCCATGGAGAGATAGCTCTTGTGGCTCCCCCCGTAATCCTTCAAGTAGAGGTAGTAAGGGGCTATTGCCATAAGATCGGGGATAAGGGTGTCGTCGATAAAGTCCTTTACCTTGAGCATCTTATCCTGATAGTCGGCGATCTGGGTAAGGGTCGGAATGCATGTAACCCCTCCGGGTGGCGAGCTTATGATATACGGGAACTTTCCGCCGAATACGGCGCCGGCCTCGTTTGCGAGAGATTTTATCTTAAGCGATTTAAGGTAGCTTGCGGTGAGCTCAAGGTTTAGCTCAGGCGGCAGTTTATACTCGGGGTGCCCCCAGTAGGCGTTGCCGAGAAAGCCGAGCTGGCCGCTGTCGACGAATGCCTTTACCCGTTCCTGAACCTTCTTTAACGTCTTTGTCTTCGGCTTTGCGCTAAGGGCGCTTACTATGTCAACGTAGTCGAAGCCGTTTAGGATATAGAACCAGAGGATGTGGTCGTAAAGTAGCTGTGAAGCCTCCATCAGGTTTCTTATGAGACGCGCGTTATCGGGCGGGGTTACTCCAAAGGCATCCTCAAGGCACATGGAAGCCGCATGTCCGTGAGAGGTCGGGCATATGCCGCAAATACGGTGGGAGAAGTGCCATGCATCCCGCGGCTCTCTTCCTTTAAGGATCATCTCGTAACCGCGAAATAAGGTCGTCGTATTCCACGCGTCAACGACCTTGCCGCCCGCTATCTCGACCTCGATCCTCAGGTGCCCTTCGATCCTCGTTATCGGATCTATTACTATCCTCTTATTGGCCATCTCTTCCCCCTACTCCTCCTTATCCTCTTTTTTATCTTCTCCTGATTTACCGAGCCTCCCCTTTGCGGCGCTAGCGATAAGGTGGGCCGCAACCCCTCCGGCCGTGGCCGCCGCGATGGCTATGCCAATCTTGTCGGCGCTCGTCTTTACGCCAGGGAGCTCGACGTCTGGAAGGGGCTTATAGAAGTCTTTAAACTTATCCCAGAAGTGTGGCTCGAAACAGCCTATGCACGGAGCTCCTGCGCCGATGCACCAGTTCTGGCGGTTATTCCAGAGTACCTCCGGGCAGTTGCTGTAGGTAGACGGACCCCGGCAGCCTACCTTATAGAGGCAGTATCCGAGGACCTCTTCCTTGGTACCGAAGGTCTCGACGAACCTGCCCTCGTCGAAGTGCCCCCTGCGCGGACAGTTGTCGTGAATGGTTGCGCCGTAGAGGTTCTTTGGCCTGGACATGCTGTCGAGTGGAGGAAGCTTCTCCAAAAGGAGATAGTGGAGTATGGTGGAGATGATATTTTCCGGATTTACCGGGCAGCCCGGAAGGTTTATGACGGGTGTATTTATGCCCTGGGAGCGGATGAACTCCTCAACCCCCACGGCGCCCGTCGGGTTCGGGGACGCAGCTTGAGTGCCGCCGTGAGTAGCGCATGTGCCGACCGATATGATGGCCTTGGACGCCTTTGCCGCCCTGGTCATGATTTGCATGCTCGTCATCCCGCCGATGGTTATAGCGCTTGGAATCTTAGTCGCTATCGCTCCTTCGACCACGCAGATAAGCTCTCCCTCTTCGCGCTCCACTGTGTCCCAGAGGTTTTTATGCGCCTTATCGCCGGCGGCGGCCATTACGGCCTCATGGTACTCGAGGCTTAGAATCTCAAGGATTATCTTATCTACTTCCGGGTGGGTGGCGTTAATGAAGCTCTCGGTGCAGCCGAGACATTCCATGAAGTCGAGCCAGATGACCGGTGGCCGTTTGCTCATACTTTCTATGGCGTTGGCGATCTTCGGGGCGTAAAGCTGGGAGAGGCCGAGCATGGTTGCAGCGGTGCCGCAGAATTTAAGAAAATCCCGTCTGGAGACGCCTTTAAGCTCGAGCGATTTGATGAATTCGGAACCGGTCTTTTTACCCATTGGACCCTCTGTATTCTACCTTAGGAGAAAAAACAAAGAGAAGTTATAGAGAAACTATATGAACTTAAATCGGGCAATACCGTTTTTGAAGAAAACGCTTAATGTGATAAGAAGTATCAGAGTCGTTACTTCGAGTATATCATTATTTTGATATTTGTCAACATAACGCTTCCGCGGATTGATAATCTCCAACGCATTTTTACCGGCAATACTCACATTACCCCTCTCCGTTTTGTCTGATCCATTAAACCTGCTGCACTGCCATTTAATAATCAATAAATTTTTCCATACATTTCTTTAAGGTTTTCTCGTTAATAGCCGAAATATGAAGTGTATGATATCCGCTTGTCAGTTTATTCCAGGCATCATAATTTTAACTAAACGAGTCGGCGCGAAATTCCGTAACCAGGAGCTAACATCCAAAAGAGACAGTCCATATTGCATTCGTTGCACATTACAACAATCATTGCAGCGGGAATATCCAGCGCCTTAGGGGGAGTGGTTCTGTTTGGGTGGTTCACTCACAATGTCACCTTCATTCAGGTGCTTCCGGCATTCGTGCCGATGCAGTTTAATACCGCCCTTGGATTCCTGCTTTGCGGCATAGGATTGTTTTCACAAGCATCGGGCAGTAAGCGTGTGGCGGCAGTTTGTGGTGGCGCCGCCGGGGTTCTTGGTCTTCTTACGATAGTGGAATATCTCTCCGGTACAAACCTCGGGATCGACCAACTCTTTATGGAGCATTATATCACCGTCAGGAGCTCGCATCCGG
>JAJCZF010000035.1 GCA_029262535.1 Deltaproteobacteria bacterium | reverse complement strand
GAGGTCACCCTTCTCTTTGGTAAAAGCCTGAAGGTAGCCCCTGTTGGTCTTAAGGTTCTCAAACCCCTTGAGCTTTATGGGGGTGCTCTCCATGTTTGAGAGGAGCACAATGAACTTACCTGCGCCGGCTATTGAAGAGGTCTCTCCCTTATCCAGGCGTTTTGCCCACTTAGTCTCCTTCGTTTCCCTGTCAACACTTATGAGTTCGCCGGTTCCGGCGACGAAGAAGGAGTCGTCGGTTACGATAAAGTCTACCGCATTCGTGACGTCGTAGACGACCTTGAGTTCACCTGTCGCGGCGTCAAGGGCCATAACCGAGCCACTTGAGCCGATTACATAGACGAGTCCGCCGTGGTATAACGGAGTCCGCCTTGAGTTAATGATTTTTGAGGAGTCATCAATGACCTCATTCTTCCAGAGAAGCTTGCCGGAGTCCTTCTTGAAGGCGCAGAGATTACCGTCCGAGAAGAGGACAAAGAGCTTGTCGCTTGACGAGGCCGGGGAGTTAAAGAACCTGATGGTCACCATTTCGTTGGACCTGCGGCTGTAGCTCCAGAGCTTCTTACCGCGGGCGAGCGAGACGGCGTGAAGCCTGTTGTCGGCCGAGGTAAAGAATAACGCACTACCCGAGACGAGCGGGCTTGAGATTATCTCGCTCTGGGAATTATAGCGCCAGAGCATCTCGCCGGTCGCCTTATCCAGGCAATAGAGGTAACCGTCCGTAGCGCCGAAGCATACCGACTGCTTCGTTACGGAGGCGGTGCCGTCTATCGGGGCGTCTACTTCGAATTCCCATATTTTATCGCCGCTTACGAGGTCGAGCGAGTAAAAAAGGCCGCTTGATGAACCGAGATAGACCTTACCATCTTCCGTTACGGCAGAGGAGTACTCCACCGACGAGCTTGAGAAACGCCCTCCAACGGTGAATTTAATATACGCATCCGGGGGGAATTTTATCGGGTCTACGGTGTCGTTAACCCTTGAACCGTTATAGAGATAGGTATGCCATGAACCGGGGCCGGGCTTATAATCCTCGAAATCTCCCGAGCCCGGCTTTAGAGCATCCGGCTCCAGTAAATCGGCTGACATGGGCTCTCTTACAGTGCCTGCGCACCCGGCGAGCAATAGAATAGCTAAAAGAAGGGTTAAAGAGCTAAGTGGTTGCTTTACAAAGAAGTTTTCTTGCATTATCATCTATTATCCTTAAATCTTCGTCTAGAAGGCCGGCGCCCAGGGCGACCAACCTTGCGAATTCGTCGGTTATCAAGTCCGAGGGAGCATGCGCGTCGGTATTTAAGACCATCTTTACCCCGAACCTCTTGGCCACGGAGGCGACATGTCCGTTTGTTATGGAATGGCCCTTACGCGCCGTAATCTCAAAGTGTACGCCAGTTTCTGCTGCAAGCCTTGCATCCTCTTCCGTAACGAGACCGGGGTGCGCTAAAATATCCGCCCCGCCCTCGATCGACGCCCTGTTCGTGCCGCAGCGCACCGGTTCGACTACCGTCTCTCCGTGGCAGACGACAATTTTGGCCCCGAGTTCCCTTGCACGAGCAATCATATCGCCCATCTGATCGGGCGGTATATGCGTAAGTTCGACGCCGGGGACGACTGTGATATCCGACGAATCAAAGCTATCGCAAAAAAGGAGTATATTATCGAGTACTGCCTTAATATTGGAGGCGTCTACGTGGTCGGTTACTGCCATCGCCTCGTAGCCTATAACACTAGCCCTCCGGGCTAGCTCCGAAGGCAAAAGCACGCCGTCGCTCATAAGCGTATGAGTGTGAAAGTCTATCATCTTCTATCTTCCCTGTACGTCTTACCCTGAGACGAGCCTACATCTTGTATTTGCTGAAATCCTCAGGTGAGAGGTCTTCAAATATCTCCAAAAGCTCTTCTTTCTTCATCTCTTTTACGGAGCCCTCACTCTTCATGCTAATATCTATTGAGCTATCGAGCACGCTCGATTCCACGAATATCGGGGCCTCGGCCCTAAGGGCTATGGCTATGGCGTCGCTCGGCCTCGAATCCACCGTTATATGCTCTCCCTTTGAGCTAAGGTGTATCTTGGCGTAGTAGACGTTTTCCTTAATGTCCGTCACCTCAATCTTAAGGACATCGACATCCGTAGAGTTCATTATAGAATAAATAAGATCGTGGGTTATGGGCCTTGAGAAGCTGATGTTTTCAAGCTCCGTAGCTATGGCGCTCGCCTCAAGGACACCTATCCATATAGGGAGCGTACGATCTTCAAGATCGTTCTTAAGTATTAGTATCGGCACGTTCGTAAGCGGGTCCATCGCCAGGCTGTCTACCTTCATCTCTATTAGCATTGGGCGTCACCTCCGAGGTAGCGTCCCCTGAGAGAGTTGGAGAAGGCATCGGTAATGAGCACGTCAATGATGCTTCCCTTAAGCTCAAGAGGCGCTTTTAGGTTCACCACCCTGTTACACGGGGTCCTCCCTGTAACCTCCATGGCGTCGTTCCTGCTCCTGCCTTCAATGAAGACGCGTTTCTTCTGGCCTACCAGCGATATATTCTGCTCCATGCTTATCTCCCTCTGGAGCCGTTGAAGGATAGCAAGTCTCTTTGACTTGACCTCTTCAGGCAGTTGGTCCGGCAGATCGGAGGCCGGTGTTCCGGGTCTCGGCGAGTATTTAAACGAGAAGATATTATCGAAGCGCACCAGCTTTATTATATCCATGGTGCTCTCGAAATCCTCATCGGTCTCACCGGGGAAACCAACTATTATATCGGTCGTAAACGCCATATCTGAATACAGTTTTTTCAGTTTTTCTATCTTTTCCATATACTCGCCGGAGGTATATCCCCTGCCCATGCGCTTTAAGACCGCATCCGAGCCGCTTTGAAGCGGCAGGTGGAGGTGTCTGACGAGGGCCGGTTCGCTCCCAAAGAGCAAGATAAGCTCTTCGGAGATATCCTTCGGATGGGAGGTTACGAACCTCACCCGCTCTATGCCTTTAACCCCGGAGACCCCCTTAAGGAGCCCGGTAAAACTAAGCTCCGTCGCCCCGTCGACCTCTTTACCGCCCGAACGCCTGCCGTAGGAGTTGACGTTTTGGCCTAAAAGGGTAATCTCCTTAACGCCGGAGGCGGCGAGCGACTCTACCTCGCCGATTATGGCGCTTGAAGCCCTCGATACCTCTCTACCCCTGGTATAAGGCACTATGCAGTAGGCGCAAAAATTATCACAGCCGCGCATGATGCTTACGA
>JAJCZF010000034.1 GCA_029262535.1 Deltaproteobacteria bacterium | reverse complement strand
ACGGGTAGCCGGAGCCGTCGTAACGTTCGTGGTGGTGCTTTACGATATCGACGACCGCCTTGGGGGCGTTCATGTTCTGGCAGATGAGCGCGCCGTAGAGTGTGTGTTTTCTTATGAGCGAGCACTCTTCAAAGGTGAGGGGGGAGGCCTTCATTAGTATGGCGTCCGGTATGGCTAGCTTTCCGATGTCATGGAGTTTCGAAGCCTGCCTAAGGGTATCTATATCATCTTCGCAGAGGTTGAGCCTCTCTGCGAATACTTCGCACATGTGGGATAGCCTTTCGCAGTGGCGGCCCATGTAGTGATCTTTGTTCTCGGCCATACTCGCAAGCGAGTAGAGCACGGTCTCCGGTGCTTCAAGATGTTCAAGCGCGCGCTTGCGCTCAACTGCTAGATCTAGGCGGCTGGTGAGTTCATCACCGATAAAGGGTTTTATTATAAACTCGCTCGCCCCGGCCGTGATCGCCTTCTCTATATAGGAGGGCGTGTGGTGCGAACTTACGATGAATACCGGAAGGAGGGGGAGCTCAAGCTCGGTCCTAATGAGATGGAGCACCTCGAAGCCGTCAAGGTCATCCATGGAGATGTCGAGCATTAAGACGTCTAAGTCGCGACCGTGTTTGGTCAGTATGGCCATGGCTTCCCTGCCGCTCTTGGCTAGCCAAAGGGAGTAGCGCGGCTCGGTCAGGGTTGCCTTTATGATCGCCCTCTGCGTGACCGAGTCGTCTACGGCCAGGACGCGGTAGGGTAGTATGTTATTTGCGAGTCCGTTTATCATGATCTGTAACTATTTATGGGTGTGCCGTTGCTATCTATAGCACCTGCCATGTCAGGAAGCTTCTATTATATCGAAAGAAGAGGATTTGTCAAGTCCTCTTTCTCTTTTATCTTATATGAAGTGGATAAAATTCTTATTCATTTATAATAACATATAGTTGTTGAGATGAAAAGATTGAGGAGGTTTGGTACGGGCAGGCGGATAGGAAGCGCCTATCTCCTTTCGTCGCTCTTGACGGCGGTTGTCCTCTTCTTTCTTGCGGCGCTTGAGTCGATTATCCTGTTGATCTTTTCGATGGACATTGGGACGCGGGCCTCGGCGCTTTTTTCAAGCCTGTGCGCCTCTTTGCTTGCGATTGTGAGGAAGGTCTGCATAAGCTCCCTGTCCCAGTAATCCTTCTTGGTTTCTGAGACCATTATTTTTATGACCTTATCCCTATCGTAACCCGTATTATAGACACGGTCGTTGCTCAGTGCGTCGTAGAGGTCGGCTATCTGGAATACGCGGGCGAGGTAGGGGATCTCGTCGCCCTTGAGGCCGTCCGGGTAGCCGGAGCCGTTGAAGCGCTCGTGGTGGTGCCTGACGATATCTACTACAGGTTCAAGCCCCTTGTGGTTGCCGATGAGTATGGCCCCTACAGTGGTGTGGCGTTGTATTGATTTGCGTTCTTCATCGGTGAGGGAGCCGGGTTTCATGAGGATCGTGTCTGGTATGGCGAGTTTACCTATGTCGTGTAATATGCCGGCATGGGCAAGTGTCTTTGTCTCGGTCTCGTTAAGGTCAAGGGTCCTAGCAAAGACCCTAAGGGTGTGAACGAGCCTGTCGCAGTGGTGCCCTGACAGGGTGTCTTTTGCCTCGACCAGGCGAGCAAGCGCGAATAAAACGAGTTCAGCCTCGTCGAGGCCGTCCATCATGCGCTTTTGTTCGGCTGCTACATCGATGCGCTCCGTAAGTTCCGTCTTGTTAAAGGGCTTTACTACAAACTCGTCGGCTCCGGAGGCAAGTGCTTTTTTTATATAGGCGGCGCTTATATTCGAGCTTACGATAAGGACCGGAAGATGGTGCAGGCCGAGGGTCTCGCGGATCTCTTTGCAGAAAGCGAAGCCGTCCATATCGGGCATCTCTATGTCTGAAAGCACGACATCGAAATATCCCGGTTTCGCCTTTAGGAGCTTGATGCCCTCCGCGCCGTTCTCCGCGAGTGTTAGTTCGTAGTGTGGCGGGGCGAAGGAGAGGCTCAGGACTTTTCTCTGAGTCGAGGAGTCGTCGACACCAAGTATCCTGTACCTGCGCGAACCGCCACTATTATTATCTGTTGTCATCTCGAATAACTTTCCTTTTAAGTACCTTTGTAGATTAACAAATTACAAAAGATTTGACAATAGGCAAGGCTACCGGGAGGCGGTGGTAAAGTTTACGATCTTATTACAGTCGAGTTCTTTAATTGGGGGGGCTTTCTTCTCTTTATCTCTTTAGTATCAGTCGGAGTAGTAGCTTATGATCGATTTCTCAAGAGTCTGAAGTTCGGTTCTAATTTCTGCAATATCACCGTCGTTTATGTAGACGCTTGAGAGGATCTCTCCGTGACGGGGGCTCTCGGCAAGGTCGTAGGCAAAGCCCTCTTTATTTCCGGAGGCGATACGGTCGGCGATATATACTATGGGAGTTAGCTCCATGACAGGTGAGTTGTCCTCGAGCCAGGCCTCTGGCCTGTGGTGATGCAGTATGGCCATGACGGTCTCTTCGTGAAACTTGTTCTTCTCGGCAAACCATGCGCCCGCATCGGGGTGCGTAACTCCAAAGCGTTCGAACTCTTTAAGAAGCAACCCCTTGCATCCGCTCTTTGCGAGTTCAAGATATTTTATTCCGTATAACTGATAGAGGACTACCCTGCCTATATCGTTTACAAGTCCGGCAAGGAAGGCGTCGCCTTTTTTCGCTATGCCGGTTCTTTCTGCGACGAGGCTTGAGGCCGTGGCCACGGTAAAGGAGTGGCGCCAGAGCTCCTTTAGCATAGAGGCTTCCCTGGAGTTCTGGCACTTAAAGAGAGATACCGTTATGGCGAGATTTCTGACCATCTCGTAACCGAGTACCATCGTTGCCTTGGATATGGATTTTACAGGGGCCCGGTAACCGTAAAAGGCGGAGTTCGCCATTGCGACTACCCTGGAGGCGAGCGCCGGATCGCCTTCGATGATCCTCACAAGATCGCCCATTGAAGAGTCCTCGTCATTTACCACATCCATGACACTCTTGAGCGTCCTTGGGATGGTGGAAAGTTCAAGCACCCCTTCGATCTCTTCTCTTATGCTCTTTTTTTCTGCGGCCTGCGACATTATAGGTTTTTCTCTAGTTATAAATAAATAGCCCGGTCGTCCAGGTTTTGCTCTTTTATCAGGGCCGTAAATTTAAGACCTTTAGCGAAAGCTCCGTAAAAATTTGGGCATGACTTTTAAGGTTAGTATCACATTGTAGATAAATGCTAACATTTTCAAATAGTAATGGCAAGTACATAATGTTGTCTCTTAAGTGCGCCCATCTCTTCTAACCTATCTCTAATCTTCTTTTGGTTAGACTGTTAGTATCGGAATAGTAGCCACCCGGCTACTAGCTATCACTTGGAAAGGAGTGAGCGATATGAAGAAGTTTCTAATCTTTTTGCTACCTGCATTTTTCATAATTCTATCTTTTAATCAATCCGGGGCAAGCGTGCGTGACGAGAATATAACTCTTGTCGAGGCTATAGGTATTGCAACCGACGAGGTGCCGGGCATTGTAATCGGCGCTGAATGGTGTAGCGGATATATTGAGATCAAGTTAGGCGGCGGTGTCGGAGGACTTGAACGCGTATACCTGAACCCCGAGGGTGGTCCTATGATGGGCATACATAATATAAGACCTGCCGTTTATAATCAGGGTAGCCAAAGCAATGTCAGCATGAACTTTGTAAAAGGGCTCTTCAAGGTCAGGGTCTTGACAGACGATGGCATTTCTTCAGTAGTTTATGTAGACGCAGAGAGCGGTAAAGTGGTAGGGGCCGACAGGTAGGACGTTATGGTGGATTATCGCTTAATTGCCCGGTTGCTTTAGATAGTCGCTGCTATCTTCTGTAGAGCTCTTTTCAGGCAGGCGGCGACTTACCGCGTTTAACTTAAACTTGCGTCTACCGTTAAGATTGAAATTCGAAACAGAAGCGCACTTGTATGCTTGTCAGGTGTGATCTTTTGTCTTATAATGGACCTTATTACGGGTCCGTTTCTTTTTATACGGTTTAGCCATTTTATTATAATATCAGGGAGTGCGGTATGCGTTTGCTTGTAGTCGAAGACGAGAGAGACCTTGCGGAGATCATAGCCAAGGGGCTTACTGAAGAGGGTTATGCCGTAGATATCGCTCATGACGGCGAGGACGGCCTATATATGGCACAGAACTATCCGTTGGATGTTATAGTGCTTGATATTATGCTACCCAAGATGAGCGGTATAGAGATACTTAAGGCCTTAAGAAAAGAAGGCAATACGACACCGGTCCTTCTCTTAACGGCGATGGATACACTTTCTAATAAGATAGAGGGGTTAGATGTCGGCGCCGACGATTACCTGACAAAACCATTTGAGTTCGGTGAGTTACTGGCGCGGATAAGGGCTCTGCTCAGGAGAGAGAGCGACGCGAAAGAGGCGGTGATACAGATCGCGGACCTTACGATAGATACCCGGAGCCATGAAGTAAAACGCGGTGAAATATCTATATCTTTATCGGCAAGAGAGTACCTGTTGCTTGAATGTCTCGCATATAATAAAGATACCGTAATGTCGAGGACGGCGATAGTGGAGCATATCTATAACGAGGACTTTGACATGGACTCGAATGTCATCGACGTTTATATAAATTATCTCAGGAATAAGATCGACAAGGGTTTTGATAAAAAGCTTATTCATACGGTCAGGGGATCCGGCTATATACTAAAAGAAGGCGGCGAGTCCAAATAAATGTTCGGCTCGATAAAACTAAAACTCATTACCTGGTTCCTGGCGGTCTTTACCCTTGTCTTTGTGGCTCTGGGTCTCTTTCTCCATTATGAACTTAAAGAGATAGTAGTAGGCTCGGTGGACGACCATCTCTACTCGGAGATCACTCTTCTGGCCGGGATACTTGCCAAAGAGGTAGAGCACGGTCATGTGGAGGAAGGGCTCTACGAGATCACCGAGGCCGCAAGCGGTGAATATGCCGTATCCCTATCCGGCCATTATTATCAGATAGTGGATACCACGGGTAAGGTACTCGGTCGCTCGCCTTCTCTGACGCTTGGAGATGTCTCGCTTCCGATCCCCCCGATCTCGAAAGACGTCATTCACATTAATATCAAAGGCCCTCTCAGTGACATACCGCATCGCTCGGTTAGTCAGACATTTACTTTTGATGTCGTCGGCGAGGAGCTTGATCTTACCTTCCAGGCAGCTGATTCTCTGGAGCCATCTTATTATGTGCTCCGTTCTTTTAGAAATATGATACTTATTGCGCTTCCTATTTTATTCCTTATCTCTATAGCGGGTCTTTACTATATTACTCGTTACGCCCTCTTGCCGCTCGGTATCTTCTCGAACAAAATAGGCCTTATTACGGCCAGGTCCCTGAACGAGCGTGTCGGAGAGAAGGATATAGACGCAGAACTCGTGCCGATTGCAAAGAGTTTTAATACGATGCTCTCGCGTCTTGAAAAGGCCTTTACGCGCCAGCGGGAATTTTTGTCCGATGCCTCGCATGAACTCAGGACCCCTACCGCGGTTATTAAGAGCCACTGTGATATCACCTTGAGGAGGGACAGGAGTGAAGATGAGTATCGCGACGCTTTAGGTACCATAATGAAGACGAGCACAAAGATGACAGCCATCATCGAGAGGATAATTGAGGTTTCAAGGTTTGAAAGTAAGATCTTCCATTTGAAGGTGGTAAAGCTGAACCTGATGGATGTACTCAGAGAAGCGGTCGCCCTGATCGAGCCCTTTGCCCACGAGCAAGGCGTCACCCTAACGCTTTGCGACCTTGACGAACTGCATATTCTGGCCGACCGGGAGAGAGTCTCCGAGGTCTTTGTCAATATCATTGAGAATGCGGTGAAATATAACAGGCAAGGCGGCAAGGTCGATATAGCTGTAAATTCTATTGAGGATTACGTCTGCGTCTCTGTAAGCGACAACGGCATTGGTCTTCACGAGGATGAAAAGGACAAGATATTCGAGAGGTTCTATCGCGTGGATAAGAGCCGCGGCTCGGTGCCCGGCAGTGGACTTGGACTTCCTATCGTCAAGGCAATCGTCGAATCGCATCGCGGCAAGATAGAGGTCGAAAGCGAGCCTGACGAGGGCACGACCTTTAAGATATGCCTGCTTAAGGACTGATCTCTTCTTTTATCTCTTTCTCTTCCGTTACTTCAGGGCTATTAGCGCGGTGTTTCCCAACCTCTTTTTCGTCAATGAAGGGGCGTATCGGGGTGGCCAGCGTCCTTTGAAGTAATCCCAAAATACCCTTTCTTATAGACTTAACCGGCACGGCTTTTACCTCCGGGTCCTCTACCGGTCCCTTTATCTCATAGTACATGGAGATGCTGGACTTTTCGTTACCGGCGATTATCCAGCCGGCGATCGGTATCTTTGTAATGATCTTGTCGATCGTTACGAAGGGGTGGAAACCGAGTGTCGCGTCTATCAGAAGTGTCTTTAAGTCGAGAGAGAGCAAGCTCGACATCCGAAGCGAGTTGCTGTCGAAGTAAAGGTCTTCGCTACTGGCGATGCCGTCCTTGAAGTTAAAGGTTCCGGTGATCGTATCATAGCTCATGCCGCGCTCGAATAGCTCGTTTATCGAGATAATATTTATGAGCGAGAATACCTTTGTCAATACGTCAAATTTCCAGAGCTTGCCGTTGTGCGAGGTGAAGGAGATCTTTCCTATAATACCGTCGGGACCGCTTCGTTCGCGTAGTCCGTTAAGCGCGACCCTGGCGTCTACATTGCCTGAAAGTAGCTTGTCGGTCGCGCCGAGGCTGGTAAGCAGGGTCTCTACATCAAGCCCCGTTATTGAGAGGTCGGTCTCGAACGAATGTTTCTTCTTTCTATCTCTCAGATATGTCGCCTTGCCGGAGATCAACCCCTTATGCAGAGAGAATACCAACGGGTTGAATATCACGGCCTCTTTGTCCATAGAGACCTCAGTATTTAGCGCCTTGAAGTCCTGGCCAAGCAGCTTGCCCTCTCTAATAAAGATCTTGCCCTTGCCTCTTAGAAGGGATTTTTTAACGGAGCTAACCGGCAGTGTAGACCTTGGCATTACATCGGCCAGGTCAAGGTGTGGCGAAAAGAGGTTGAATTCAACATTGCTGAGCGGCCCGGCGCCGGCTTGACCGAAGCTGCTTAGATTAATGCTGCCTTCGAGCGAAGACTTTCCTATCTTGAGTTTTTCTAGTGAGAGATGTCCGCCTCTTCCCTCCAGCTTTGCCGTAAAGGATATTTCGTCTATAGGTTCGTCAAGGTGGGCGAGCTTTATATGTCCGTTCTCTATGCCGACTTCGCCGTCGATAGTCGCAGTATCATTTTTGAGTTTTTTCTCTATCTTTAAAGCTGAAGCGACGACGACACCGGTGGCCTCATTGTAGTCCGCAAGCAGGGCGAAGAATGGTCCAAGATCTGCGAGGGCAAGCTCAAAGGGGGCGATATCCAGCCTATACTCCTTCTTTCCATTTGAGAAATATCCGGTGCCCTTAATGGACGAGTGAGCGCTCATAAGTTCAATCTTTTTTAGCTGCGTCTTTTTTTTACTGTGAAATGTCTCGCTCTTGAGTCTCAGCTGGGCTCCCGCCTTCTTTGCTATAATACCACGGTAGGCAAACCCGGTTGGGGTAAGGTCCAGTTGAGCCTGAACGTTAAGCGCGTCCGTTCTTCCTTTGAGAAGAACTTTATAGTTGGCGCTACCTCCGGTAAGCTCCAAATCGGTCTTATCGTCTAAAAGATCATTTGCGGTTCTCTCTTTTATTACTCCAGAGGCCGCTAGGTCCATTACGGGCTCCGAGCCGCTTATATCTATCTTACCGTCGAGCGAGAGTATCGAGCCTTTATTCTTTGCCCGAATCTCTTTAAATACGAGCCGTTCGGGGCTGAACTCCAGAGAGCCGGTAAGGTCGGTAAGGCCGATGGGAAGTTTTTTATGTTTCAGGCTGTTTTTCAAAAAACCAAAACTGCCGTGAACCGCCTTCTCTTTATTAACTCCTGAGATATTGGCCTTAAGGCGGACCGGCCCTTCGATGAAAACGGGGGCGAGGGAAGAGGAGAATTTCTTTAGTTCGGGCAGTGTGTCTTTACCCTCGAACTCACCGTTTAGCCTAATGCTGTAGGAGCCGTTACCCCGGCCAATTCCAAGCACCTCCCCTTCAACGCCGTCTATGGTGGCCGTATCGTAACCGCCGCGCATACCGCGTATCAGGAGGTCTGGGCCCTTGAGGATCACTGCACCGGATACCTTATGGAAGCGCTTATCAAAGCCGGTGTAAGCGAAGGTCGCATCGGTAAAGTAGAGGTCAAGGAAGAAGCTTTTTTCGTCGCGTAGTACTTTCTTATCTTTGAAGTAGGAGTTCCTTATATCGACACTTAGATTACGCACCTCGATCTCGCCCTTATCTACATCAAAGGCGCGTATGCGTTTTGATAATTTTACGGGCATGACCTTGAGCGGCAGGAGTCTTTTAAAGTCGTTACAGGTGATGCGTTCGGTCTTTAGATTCAAGGTGATACGCGGATCGTCCGGTTCTCCACCGAAAGAGGCCTTCCCAAGGATCTCAGCGCCGAGATAACTTAAGGCGATATTATCGATCTGAAGGTTTGTCAGGCTATCTCTCTCGAATCTGATATCAAAGCTGCCCGATTCGGATCGTAGCTCTTCGTTATATGCGTTTGGCATGTAGAAGGCCAGATTCGTGTAGTGCATGTTGCCCGATACGTCGGTCTTTTCTCCTATGGAGAAGTCGGCCGCAAGTGTTGCCGTGCCGCCTATGGTAAAGCCTTTTACCTTTTCGGCCGCATAGGGTTCCAGGACTTTCAGGTCGAAGTCGCGCAGTTTAAGCGAGCCATTGGCTTCGAACTCTTCGCCATCCGGCCCGGGGTCCTTAACCTCTCCGCTGGCGATTACTATGCCGCTCTCGCCAAGGCGACCCCTAACGGCTAGAGAGATTTTTTTGCCGATAGTATCAACTTCGATTGTTGAATCCTCCAGGAGCAGCCCCTTGCCGGTGCCCATGTCGTCTACGAGAGTGAGACGGGTATCTTCGAAAGAAGCGCCAAGGACCTTTATATCCAAAAGTTTCTGCTTTACTATCCTTTGAAAGTTGATCGTGCCGTCTGCGTAGCGGTGCAAAAGCATTTTGCCGCCCGAGACGGAGAGTTTTGTGATGCGGTACTTCTTCTGTAAGACTGGAAGAAGTTGGAGCTTGAGGCTCATCTCGGGAGCGTCGATGAGCAGTCCGCGGTCGTTGGTGATGTGAAAACCCTCGACCAGTATCACCGGGCGCGGCAGGTACCTGATGCGAAGGCGTTTCATATCGATCTCACCATAAAGATTATTGGTGCGTTTTACATTCGCCTTTATTTCGGGGATCTTTTCGGAGATGTCGAAGGTGACGGTTGAAAAGAAGAAAAATAAGCCGAATACGCCAAGGAGCAGCGCCAGCAGCGGGTATATTATTCTTCTTCGTCTTATCTTCATTTGCCTCTTTATCTACTTGCGACCCGGCCTACAGGCCGGGAAGTAGTTTTTTAAGCCAGCCGTCTTTAACGGATATGACACCCTTTGGGCACGACTCCTGACAGCAGTAACAGCGTATACATCCCTGATAGTCTATCACTACCCTGGTCTTTAATTCCATGACTTCCGCCGGGCAGAGCTGAACGCATATGTTGCAAAGAGAGCAACGTCGAGCGTCGATCTCCGGCCTTGTGGTAATAGAATTTTTAAGTCTTTTCCTGATAAATTCCGGTAGCTTGGCTGCGAAATCTATATCCATAGGCGGGGGGAATTTAAAGTCCCGTATGCGGACCGTTTCAAGGGCTTCGCCGACTACTGCTATATCATCAATATCGCTTCCGGCTAGTTTATGCTCCATGGCCGCTCTGCTTATCGGTGTATCCTTGAGCCTTGCGCCGACAAGCTCTACAAGGACGCGGTCCATTGCTATGGCATTGTCGGCGGCAAGGACGAGCCCTGTTTTACGTGTCTCACCGCTGGCGGGGCCGTTGCCCTCCATGGCGACTACGGCGTCCATGATCGAGAGTCGGGGGTTTAGGTAGTTATGGAGGTCGAGTAACATAGTCGCGAAAGTTGTCGTATCGACGCCGGCGGAAAAGTGCCAGCGTGCCTTACGCTTGCCCGGCACAGAGCCGAAGAGATTTTTTACGGCCATGGTGAGGTACATCTGCGCATGCGTCTTGAGCTTGGCAAGATTTATAATGCCGTCGTAAGCGAGCACTTCCTTTGAGAGCTCAAGGCGGCGAAAGATAAGATGATTCGGGTTTTGAACCTCGACAAGGGTATTGAACTCTACAAAGTCCGTGCCGGTCTCTTCGCAGACTCCGAGTATGCCGCATGTCTCCGCGTTCTTTCTAGCCCCGCCTATGGCGGAGCTATCGCCCACGAATGGGATGGCTCCGGCCTCGCGTACAAGTTCTATCATTGCTCGAACTACCTCGGGGTGGGTCGTAACGGCCCTGTCCGAGGCCTTACCTGCAAGTATATTGGGTTTTAATAATAAACGCTCTCCCGGGCGGGCGAACTTTTCCATACCTCCGATAAGGCGCACGGCTTCTTTTACGGCGGCCTTGAGTCCTGTAGGGTCGTAGTCGGTGCATCTAAGTATCGATACGGGGGTCTTCATTTAGTGGCTCCGTTGGCGGAGACGGTATAAGAGGGCCGCCCCGCGACTTAACCGTCTTGAAGCGGAGCGACCATTGTTAGGGTTATAGTATTAGATTTTTCATATTAGAGATTCTCTAGCGCCGGTCCGTTATCTCCGGTCTCTTCTGTTTCGCCTGTCTCGCCGGTACTTGGCGGCTCTATCGGGTGGGCCGGGGCGGGTGTCGGCGTTGTCGGCGCTGTGATGGCAGGCGTCAGAAAGGGTGTAGTCTCGATCTCCTCTTTTACGAGCGGCACAGTCGAGTCTATGGCCTGTGGCGCGGTTACGGACTCGTCATCCGGCGCACTTTCTTCTATTATGGTTTCCGCTGTGGTTTCGGTGGCCGGCGACGTCGCCGGCGACGCTACTTCCGGTTCGGTCGGCTCCAGGGTGGTCTCTGGAGTGGCAGGCGCGGTCTCTGCCGGTTCCACTGTTGGCGCAGGCGCAAGTCCGGCAGGCTCCAACGGTTCTACTGTCGCCGGTACTCTCTCTATAACTTCTTCTTCCAGAGCGGGGGCTGCGGCCTCCGGTCTTGTTTCAATAACCAGGTCTTCAACTGCCGGGGTCTCTGGCGCCGGGGTCTCCGCTTCTCCAGCCGCCGGGACGAGCGGAGCGGCCTCTGTTGGTTCAGTGCTTATTGTAGGTTCTGGCGCAGGCTCAGGTACCGTATCTGTACCTGTACCTGTTTCCGGGGTAGCGCCTGTAGAGTCTATTGCCGCGTCTGTTCCAGCTTCCGGTTCGGGTGTTTTGACGGCTTTACCGGCCTGTAGGAGACGGTACTCTTCTTTGGCCCTTGCGGCCTCCGGGCTATCCGGGAAATTTTTGAGTACGCGATTGAGGATGACCTCCGCTTCGGCCACCGCGCCGAGTTTCGCAAAGGCAAGCCCTTGCTTTAGCGTGGCTCCGGCCCTCTTGTCAGAGCCCGGATATTTCTTTATAAGGCGGTTGAATTCTATGATGGCCCTTTCCCAGTCTGCCCTGGCGTAGTAGGACTGGCCGAGCCAGAACTGCGCGTCCGCGGCCTTTTCGTGGTATGGGTAGCTCTTTGTAAAGCTCTTAAGGGTATCTATGGCTGAAACGTAGTCCTTGGCAGCGGCCTCGTCAAATCCCTTTTCAAAGAGCTTGACCGGATCTTCGGCCTTGGGAGCGTCGGCTATGGCCTGCGCCTGTGTCGCAGCCGCCGTCTCGATGGAGGCGACCTTGTCTTCGAGATCAGTTATCGCGGTGTCGAGCGTGGCAAAGTCTCTTTCAAGCCCCTTTACCGTCTCCGTGAGTTTCAGGATCAGCACCTTCATCTCGTCGGTAGAGATCTCGGTGGCTTTTTCGGCCTTGATCGTGGTGCTCTTCAGAGAGGCGATCTGTACGTTAATGGAGGCCTGAGCCTCGCGCAGTTCTTCTATCTCGTCATTTACCCGGTCCCTTACGAAGTCGGTCTCCTCGACCGTGCCGCGTATGAAGCCGAATTCCTCTCTGAAACGGTCGAGTTCGGCATTCGATTCGGCCAGAGAGCTCTTTAATTCGGTCTCAATCGATGCCAGGCCGCGTCGGCTGTTCTGTATGTCACGGTCCACGCCCTTTGCCTGTTTTTCGATGGTAGCGACCCTCTGAGCGAGGCTCTTGTTTACGGCAAGCAGGTAGTTTACATCCTTGTCCAGCGCTTCCTGTTGTTCCGTTGGCACGCAACCGGCAAGGTATAGCGGCAGAGCGACCAGCGGCAGTACTTTTAAGGCCCTTTTAAAGGGCGATTTTAAGAGATTAAAAGCTTTCATTACCGTTCCCCTATTTTGTTGGAAATACTATTAAAAATTCGACCCGCCTGTTTTTAGCGCGAGCCCTCTCGATATTTCGTTTGTCCACAGGGCGCTCTTCTCCAAAAGCGATTGCCGTTATTCTTTCTTTTGTGATGCCGAGGTCGATGAGAAAGCTCTCGACAGCGTCGGCCCTTGCCTGTGAGACGGCTAGATTATATTCGAGCGTGCCCTCGTCGTCGGTGTGGCCAAGAATCTTTATCCCTGTATCTGGAAAGGCCTTGAGCCACGCGCCGTTCTTGGTGATTACCTCGCGGTGTCCGTCTTTTATGGTAACACTTCTGGAGGCAAAGTATAATGTGTAGAGCCTTCCGGTCTCGCGTGCGAGTTTTAGCAGTTCGTAATCCACGCCCGCAAGTTCAGGGTATTCGCGCTCTACTTCGTCGAGTAGCTTTTCTTCTCTCTCTACCTCCCTGAATGATGCCGAGAGCCTGTCTTCACCGCTCTCGTCGCCCAGGAGAAAGCTTTTGATACCCTTGAGCCCGCGTCTTCCGGGCTTAATCAGTCTTGTTTCTATCGCGCCATTCTCTTCAGCTTCAATCATCTCCTTGGGCGGCGGGTCCTGAAAGGGCTCGTCCGGTGGTTTGAAATCCTTGACCTTGGCGGCGCACCCTCCGCAGGCGATGATAACCGCAACCAGCGAGACTGTCAAGAGTCCGCCTCTTAGCCGCCTGTTATTAAGAGCATTCATTAAATATCCCAGCTTTTTTTCATAACCGGCTTATTCGGGTCTAAAGATCTTGCCCGTGGTTTAGAGATAAGGCGACCACATGGGCGACGCCTCGTGTGTGAAACCGATATCGAGCTTTCTGAGGCCGCTGCCATCGGGCCTTACGACATAGAGCGACGAGTTCTTTGAGTCGCTCTGCCTGGTGGAGCTGAAGATTATATGTTTCGAATCGGGCGACCAGGACGGGTCCTCGTTACTGCCGTTGTAGGTTAGCTGGCGTTCCCCTGTGCCGTCCGAGCGCATAACGTATATTTGAAACTTCCCGTTCTTAATCCTTGAGAAGGCAATCATATCCCCGCTTGGCGACCAGCTTGGCGTGGTATTGTACTTGCCCTTGTAGGTATAACGAGTGGGCACTCCGCCGTGAGAGTTTATTGCGTATATGTGCGGATTGCCTGCTATGTCCGATACATAGGCGAGCTTCTCTCCGTCCGGCGACCATGTGGGGGAGACGTCTATGCCGTGGTTATTGGTTAATCTCTTATAGGTCCTCGAACCGAGGTCGAGGATATATAGTTCAGGGTTCTTGTTTATGCTAAGCGTGAGCGCGATCTTTTTGCCGTCGGGCGACCAGCGTCCGCCGATATTGAGGCCCGGCTTGGCCGAGATACGCTCCTCTCGCCCACTGATAAGGTCTCTCATGTAGATGCATGGCCAGCCGTCTTTATAGGATGTGTAGATAATCTTCTTTCCGTCGGGCGACCATCTCGGCGAGAGGTTGATCGCGCCGTTGTAGGTGAGTTGGCGAATATTCTTGCCGTCGTAGTCCGATATGAAGACCTCTTTGTTTCCAAGCCCTTCCTTGTCGGCGGTAAAGAGTATGCGGGTTGAGAATATACCGCGCTGTCCGGTTAGCTCTTCCATGATCTCGTCGGCGAACTTGTGCGCTATGAGGCGGGGGTTGAGGACGCGGCCTATATAACGCGTGCCGGTTACCTGTCTCTCCCTTACCGTGTCGTAGAGCCTTAGCTCGACCGTAAGTTCGTCGCCCGATACCTTTATAAGCCCCTTTACCAGGAGGTCTGCGCCGATTGCGCGCCAGCGAGGGAACTTTGTCTTTTGCAGGGAGAAGCGCGTCTTTAAATGGGCCTCCTTGTCGATAATATCAAAGTAACCCGTAAAGGCCAGGTCTCCCATCAGGGCGTCCATGATGGCCTTGCCGCTGTAGTCGGTCATCGACTTGTCTTTGGCTTGTCTGGGTTGCAGGCTTAGCTCCTGCACCGCTATGGGCAGCCTGTCCCCGGCCGGGGCGTCGATGTCGATATAGACCTTGGCCTCGGCGCCAAGCGGCAAGAGCAAGGCCAGAAATAGCGAGAATGCCGCCGCCTGTAATAGTCTTCGTATATTGATATGTTTTTTCATAATTCCTTATCTTTAATAGCTCTTATTTCTTTTTCGGGCATCCGCGCTTATTTTTTCTTAGGGCATCCGCCCTGGCAGAACCTTATGCCGATCTCCAGCGTCTCTTTGTCGAGCTCCTGCGGTAGAGCAGGGTAGGGGGCCGCCTTCTGTATTGCCCGCAACGCCGAATCGTCGAACATATTATTGCCCGAACGCTGTTCTATCCAATAGTCCAAAAGATTGCCGTCCTTATTTATCTTGATGGCGACGACTACGGCGATTCCCTTGCCCGTGTCCTTACCGGTATATACCCAGAGCGACTGGGTCTTTTGACGGATCTTGCCGTAATATGCCTTGTATTCCAGGTCGAAGAGTTCTTTGGATACACCCTCCGAGACGAGTGAGAATACCTCTGCCTCTGCGGCCTCCGCCGTCAGCGCATCGCGCAGGCGCCCTACCTGCTTCGCTGTCTTTTCTTCCTCGATCTCTTTAGCGCGGGCCATCGCTTCTATTCTATCATTTATGAGCTGGCTCTCGTCTTTTTCTTCAACTATGCTCTCTATCCTTGAAAGGGCCTCGGAGATAGAGACCTTCTCCTCTTCGGAGATTACCGGCACCGCCTTGACCGGTTTGACAATCTTTTTTACCACCGGCTCTTTGGGGCTCTCCAGGACCGGCTTTACCGGCCTGGTCTTAAGCGGCTCCGGCTTTTCAGGGGCGGCCTTGTATGGTTGAACCGGCGTCTTACGGCTCGGGGCCTTGAGCGGCGGCGTTACGACCTTCGGCACGGTACGCTCGGGCTTGAGCGGCTTTGCCCTGGGTGTCTCGGGGCGCGGCTCGCTCTTTCTAAGCGCAATGGCCGTAGGGTCGAGCGGCTTTCTGAGCATTGCGGCCTGCGGCGGACTGACTTGCACTGTCCACTCATCTGCCGACGGCGTCTCTACCTTAGGCGGCGGTGGCGGCGGCGCGGGTTTTACCGCTTCTACCGGTTGTGGCGGTTTTGGCGGTTTTGGCGGCGTTTTCTTAACGGCCTTCTGCTTGGGTGGTGATTTTTTTACCTTTGACTTGGTCTTTGCCGGAGCCTTTTTGGCAGGCCTGGGTTTTTTGGTTTCAGCCTTCGGGGCCTTCAGCTTCTGGGCTTTGGGTTTTGTAGAGGTAATAATCTCCACCTCGGTAAATACCGGCGAGAAGAATACCTTCTTAGACTGTCCGGCTATGAGGTAGAAGCCAAAGACACCGACTAAGATGTGAAAGATAATCGATGCGCTTACAAACCTCGGGAAACCGGGCTGGTTGAGGTTTAAAAGAGTCTGCAACGTTTACTTCTTCTTTCCAACGGGCTCGGTCAGCATTCCGATCTTGGCGATGCCGGCCTTTCTTATCTCGCCCATTGCTCCGGCTACGGCCCCGTAGGGGACCATCTCGTCGGCCTTTAAGAGCACGGACTTGTCTTTCCTGTGCAGCACTATGGCCTTGAGTTTGCCGCGCATCTCGTCGAATTCGACGGGGGCGTCCATTATAAAGAGTTTGCCGTTAGTATCCACGGTGACGACCAGGGGCTCTTCGGAGAGGGCCAGGCCGGAGGCGTTTACGCGTGGGAGGTTGACATTAATGCCCTCTTTCATCATAGGGGCCGTGACCATGAAGATGATAAGCAGGACCAGCATGACGTCTACAAGAGGGGTGACGTTTATCTGGCTTATAACGCGCCTTCCCGAGAGGTTATCGCCTGAGCCTGCCATATTACTGGTTCTCCCCGGTCTTGTCGCCGATCTTTTTGGCGGGTCTCTTATTTATCATCTTGTCCACTATATTGATGAGGTCGGAGGAGAAGTTGTCCATCTCTCCACCGATCCTGTCTACCTTTGTGATTAGCTGGTTAAAACCCATGGAGGCCGGTATCGCGACGAATAGGCCAAGGGCCGTGGCTATGAGCGCTTCACTTATGCCGGGGGCAACGACGGCGAGGTTCGCCGCTCCCATCTCGCCGATGGAGCGGAAGGAGTTCATTATGCCCCAGACCGTACCGAATAGTCCTATAAAAGGCGCGGCGTTACCAGCCGTCGCCAAAAAACCTATGGTGTATTCCATCTTGGCTTTTTCTATGGTGCAGGTCTTGTCGAGTATGCGTTTTACGCGAGAGATATCATTGGTGTGCAGGGCCTGACCTTCTCTTGCGGCGGCCTCGGCATTCTTTCTTATATTTACGATCTCGGCATAGACACCCTCGAATTGACGCGCAAGCGGAGTATTTGGAAACTCGGCGCACGACGAGTTGATATTCGAGAGATTAGGCGTCTCCCAGAAGAGGTCTTGAAACTGTGACGATTCCTTGGCGATGCGCGTAAGCGCCCGGGCCTTATAAAATATAATGGCCCACGACGCGATAGAGCCGATCACCAGTATTAAAAGTACGAACTTAACCATTGGCCCCGCATTAAAGACCAGCGACCAGACATTGAGATTCATCTCCATTTAGTTCACTCCGAAACCTTAATTTATAATGCGTCAAAGGACGCATTCTAGTTGATTTTTCTACTCATAAGTAGAAAAAATTATAAAAGATAAGATATCATCTTTTATAGCGATAAGTCAACCTGACACAGTGGGCAGAGTCGACTGCTTTTGTTTCTGCGGTCCAAGTTTCCGGCCTTCGGAAGCTTGCTTAATTGCGTCGTAGCTCTTCACGTACGCGCAGCAAAGCCGCATAAGAAAGGACCCATCTCTGTTCATTATATCCTGTAAATATTACGCTAAGATTAAAGTTTGACCCTTATACAGGTCAATTGAGTCCTTTTCCATTCTATATAGTATGAGAGAAATGTTTTTTCTAAACCGGAACGGTCCGGGAAAGAATAATGAAAATAGCCTTGATATCCGGCAGAAAACGCCCTAAGCCTTTACCGTTGCGGCTTCGCAAGAAAAATATTATTTTTTGTTAATTTGTACTTGACAGTACCATATCTTGTGGTATTATAGATGAATACCCACCAGATGGGCTATTTATCTATGTTTTCAGGGCTTTATATTAATAATGTTGATAAACGTTATTAGCTAATTCCAAAGAGCCCTTTAGGGGCCTTGCCTTGGGGCGGCCTAGCCCCATTATAACCCGGTCTTACAGGGCTTCAGACTGCAATAATTATCACTTAATTATATTAAAGTTGAGAGAATGGGGAGTTAAAAAACCCTAATTAAGCCACGCCGCCGGGCACACAGGTGTGCTTCTATTTCGCGGAGTTAGTTTTTGGCGCCGTGTGGTTTGTAGTTCGCGCCACACAGGCACACAGGTGTGCTTTTATTTCGTGGAGTTAGTTTCTGGCGTCGGGTAGTTCGTAGTTCGCGGCATAATGACACAGAGGTCTGCTTCTTTCGCGCCACTGCTTTTTGCTGGATGATGGATTGACAGTCCGTCTTTCAGGTATTGTAACGGTCTTTATCTATTTGTATTTATTATCGGCCTCCCTAATGAAATGGGGTGGCTGGAGGAATGATTAATTTCTAGAGTTTGAGAAGGGGTCTACGGCATGATTAAGGAAAGCATTTACGACAGGACGCTCGGTAAGAGCGCGGTGAAGCAGTCCTCAAAGGGGGCAGCGCAGGCGAGTAAGAAGAAGAGTGTAACCGAGGAAGCAAAGGATAAGTTCTTCAAAATGAAATCGGCCATCTCGGACAATGCGAGAACGGTGCTCGAAAAACGCTACCTTATAAAGGACGAAGAAGGCAACCCCACCGAAACCCCCGAAGAACTCTTTAAACGCGTAAGCCTTAATATCGCCGAGGCCGAATTGAATTACGACCCCGACGCCGACATACTGCCGGTTGCCGAAGAGTTTTATAATGCAATGGCCTCGCTTGAGTTCTTGCCGAACTCTCCGACCCTTATGAATGCCGGGCGCGATCTGCAGCAGCTTTCCGCATGTTTCGTGCTTCCGGTCGAGGACTCTATGGAGTCGATCTTCGAGGCTATAAAAAATACCGCTCTCATTCATAAGTCCGGCGGCGGCACCGGCTTCTCCTTCTCCTCGCTTCGTCCGTCGGGCGATGTGGTGGGCTCTACCTCCGGTATCTCTTCGGGGCCGATATCTTTTATGTCGGTATTCGATAGCGCGACCGAAGCCATAAAGCAGGGCGGCACTCGCCGCGGGGCCAATATGGGCATCCTTCGTAGCGACCATCCCGATATCATGAACTTTATCACCTGCAAGGAAGATAACGACAAGCTGAATAACTTTAATATCTCCGTAGCTATGACCAAAGAGTTCATGGAGGCCGTTGAGGAAGATACCGAGTACGACCTGAGGAGCCCGAGAGATAAGACCGAGGTAGTGGCTTCGTTAAATGCGCGTGACGTATTTGACAAGATAGTCGATATGGCGTGGTCCAACGGAGATCCGGGCATCGTCTTTATAGACAGGATGAACGAGGACAACCCGACCCCGCTCGTCGGAGATATAGAGTCCACCAATCCGTGTGGAGAGCAGCCGCTTCTTCCGTATGAGTCCTGCAATCTCGGTTCGATAAATATGAGCCGCATGTTAAAGGGCGCTCCGGGTAACGGCTCCTCCGGGGTCGAGATCGACTTTGAAAAACTCGAAAAGACCGTATCAATGGCCGTACATTTCCTTGATAACGTAATAGATATGAACCGCTATCCCATCAAGCAGATAGGTGAAGTTACAAAGAGCAACAGGAAGATAGGGCTCGGACTTATGGGCTTTTCCGATATGCTCATAAAGCTCGGCATACCCTACGATTCGGATGAGGCCATCGATACGGGGCGCAAGGTCATGCGCTTTATTCAGGACAAAGGTTGGGAGGCCTCCAGCAGGCTCGCGGAAGAGCGCGGCACATTCCCGAACTTTAAGGGTTCCATATTCGATAAAAAGGGCGGCATGAAGATGCGTAACGCCACCGTTACGACCATCGCCCCGACAGGAACCATCTCTATCATTGCCGGATGTTCGTCAGGCGTGGAGCCTCTATTCGCCCTTGCCTTTACGCGTAACGTCATGGACGGCGCCGAGCTGCTGGATGTCAACCCGCTATTTGAATCGGCGGCCAAGGCCGGCGGCTTCGATGACGAAGAGACACTCAGGAAGGTCGCCGAGAGCGGCTCCATACATGAAATCGACTCCATAGACGATGATATTAAGAGGGTCTTTGTGACCTCTCACGAGATTACCCCGGAGTGGCATATAAAGATGCAGGCGGCCTTTCAGGAGGGAACCGATAACGCGGTCTCCAAGACCGTGAACTTCCCCAACGAAGCGACGCGCGAGGATATTGCCGAGGCCTATCTCTTGAGCTATGAGCTTGGCTGTAAGGGTGTAACCGTCTATCGTGACGGCTCACGCGACGTTCAGGTCCTAAACCGCGGCAGTGAAAAGAAAGAAGGAGCCGAGGCCGAGACAGAGCCGGCTGTAACCGCACCTGCCGCAACGCTAGCGCCCAAGCAGAGGGGCGAGGTCGCCTTCGGTGTCACAAGAAAGGTCAAGACAGGTTGCGGTAATCTCTATGTCGTCATTAACGAGGACGAAGAGGGCAACCCGTTTGAGATATTTACCCAGATAGGCAAGGCCGGCGGTTGTGTCGCTTCCCAGTGCGAGGCGATGGGCCGTATGACCTCCATGGCCCTGCGTAGCGGCATAAAACCCCAGGAGATCGTTAGCCAGATGCGCGGCATCAGCTGCCACCTTCCGGTCGGTTACGGCACGGACAAGGTCCTTAGCTGCTCCGACGCCATGGCGCAGGCCCTTGAGTGGTATCTTCGCTTTAAGGCGAGTCGCCAATCGACTTCGCTAGGCACCGGCACGGCGAGCGCAACGACTATCGGTAACGACGCACACCTCGCCGCGGCGGCCATAGAGCAAGACCACGCTTCGCTTGAGTTCACATTCGCAGACCGACTGATGCGCGGAGCATGCCCCGATTGCGGCGGCACTATTGAACACTCCGACGGCTGTGTCGTATGTCGCGGTTGTGGATACTCCGAGTGCTAATAGCCCAAAAGGGGCGTTAGGGGCCGAAGAGTATAAGATATTAGCGGGAGAATATGGGATATAGACGCATTACGAAGCCTAAAGTGACCTGAAAAATACGGGCGACAAAGCCCAGTTGATATGATAATATAAAGAGAACGGGGCGGTAATCAACAATACCGCTCCGTTTTTATTTTTACCGCACAGTGTGCGGCTCCAATTTCGCGCCACACAGGTGTGGTTTTATTTCGCGGAGTTCGTTCTCGGCACAGGATAGTTTTTTGTCCGCGCCGGTTATTTTTAGCTATTCCCTTTATACAATATGCCGAAATACGAAGTAACCATAACGAGCAGCTTTGCCGCGGCCCACAACCTGAGGGGTTATGAGGGTTCGTGCGAGCGCCTGCACGGCCATAACTGGAAGATAGAGGTCAATGTCGGATCGGACATTCTCGACAAGCTCGGCATGGTCATCGACTTTAGGGTTCTCCGGGCAGAGGCCGAGAAGGTAGTGGGCCGCTTAGACCATAACTACCTTAACGAGGTTTCGCCCTTTGATACCGTAAATCCGAGTGCGGAGAATATCGCATCTTACCTCTTCGATGAGATTTCAGGAGCGATTAAAGACGACCGTGTAAATGTAACTTCTGTCAAGGTATGGGAGTCGGAAGGATCGGCGGCTACATATTATGGAAAATAATTTAAAAGATATACAGGCCGAGCCCGACTTTCGGGAGATCGACATAGACAAGGTCGGTGTCAAGGATATCCGTTACCCCATTAAGGTCCTCGATAAGAAGAACAAGGTCCAGCATACCGTCGGAACGATAAATCTCTATGTAGACCTGCCGCGCACCTTCAAGGGCACTCACATGAGCCGTTTTATCGAGATCCTGAACGAACACCGCCGCGAGATATCCAATAAGAATTTTAAAGAGATACTCGAAAAGATGAAGGAGAAGTTCGGCGCGACGACGGCCCATCTCGAGGTCGAATTTCCATATTTTATAGAAAAGGCCGCGCCGGTCTCAAAGGCCAGGGGCCTGATGGAATATACCTGCCGCTATACAGGTTCGTTAAATAGCGAGCTTGATCTATTGTTGGAGATAGCCGTGCCGGTCACAACCGTATGCCCATGCTCAAAGGAGATATCTGACCGTGGAGCGCACAACCAGCGTGGCGAGGTCCGCGTGGCCCTGCGCCTTGACGAGTTCGTCTGGATAGAGGATATCATCGAGACCATAGAATCTTCCGCCTCAAGCCCCGTATACAGCCTTCTGAAACGCCCCGACGAGAAGTACATCACCGAACAGGCCTATGACAAGCCCATGTTTGTCGAAGATGTAGTGCGCGAAGTGACAATAGCCCTCGACGCCATGAAAGGCGTCCGCTACGCCCGCATCGAAGCAGAAAACTGGGAATCGATCCACAACCATTCTGCCTACGCTTACGTGGAACGCAAGTAGGCACACAGGGTGTGCGGCCAATTTCGCGGACTTAATTTGTAGATCTTTATAGTTGGTTGTAACGCGTTGCAGATCGGCTTGTGAACCTCTACTAGCTTTCCCGTACATTGGTGTTATACCTCTTCTCTCAATGGGTTATGGATAAACCGGTTGCCACTCGTTCGCAACATTAATAGTTAGTTCTCTAGACCCCAAGCTCCCGGTCCTCAAGTTTCCTGATCTTGTCGCGTAGTTCCGCCGCCTCTTCGAAGTCGAGTTCCTTTGCGGCTTTTTTCATCTCTTTTCTAAGCTTCCTTAAGAGGCCGGGGATATCTTTGCTCGTTGTGTATTCGGCCTCTTCCTCGGCGGCGGTTGCGACGGTTACGTAGTCCTGTTCGTAGATCGAGGACATGATATCCTTTATCTTGCTCGTAATCGTTTCGGGCGTTATATCGTGCTCTTTGTTGTAGGCCGCCTGTATGATACGCCGCCTCTCGGTCTCGTCCATTGCCGCCTTCATGGAGCGAGTTATCCGGTCGGCGTAGAGGATCACTCTGCCCTTTACATTACGCGCCGCGCGACCGAAGGTCTGTATGAGCGCGCGTTCCGATCTCAGAAAACCCTCCTTGTCGGCGTCGAGTATGGCAACGAGCGTTACCTCCGGCAGGTCTAGCCCCTCCCTCAATAGGTTAATGCCGATCAATATGTCAAAGCCGCCCTCCCTGAGCGACTTAAGTATCTCTATGCGTTCGAGTGTAGCAATATCCGAGTGCAGGTATTTTACGCGCAGGCCGAGATCGGTATAATAGGTCGTGATATCCTCTGACATGCGCTTTGTTAGTGTCGTTACGAGCACGCGTTCCCCGGCCTCGGCGCGTATCTTTAGTTCGCCGAGCAGGTCGTCCACCTGCGTGCCTGCGGGGCGTACCTCTACCTCAGGGTCCATCAGGCCGGTGGGGCGTATTACCTGCTCCACCACGGCCCCGCCCGTGCGTTCGAGTTCGTATGAGGCGGGGGTGGCCGATACATATACGACCTTGTTTATCCTTCGCGCAAACTCGTCGAATTGCAAGGGACGGTTGTCGAGCGCCGAGGGCAGGCGGAAGCCGTAGTTTACGAGCGTCTGCTTCCTCGACCTGTCGCCGTGGTACATGCCGCCGACCTGCGGCACGCTCATATGCGATTCGTCCATGAATAATAGAAAATCTTTTGGAAAATAATCTATCAGCGTGTAGGGTGCCTCGCCCGGCAGCCGCCCCGACAGGTGTCTTGAGTAGTTTTCGATGCCCGGGCAGTATCCCATCTCTTCCATAAGTTCGAGGTCGTAACTCGTGCGCTGTTCGATCTTCTGTGCCTCGATCAGCTTCATCTCGCTCTTGAGTTCTTTTATTCGTCCACGTAGCTCTTCCTGAATAGACTCGGATGCGCGCTTGAGGTTGTCGCGTGTCGTCACAAAGTGGCTGGCAGGGTGTATGAGAGCCTTTTCGAGCCCCTGCCTGGTCGTGCCGCGAACAGGGTCGATGGTTGAGATCTTTTCAACGGTGTCACCGAAAAATTCTACGCGTATGGCGATCTCGGCCTCGTATACCGGAAAGATCTCCACCACGTCGCCCCTGACCCGGAATGTGCCTCGGTGGAAGTCGTAGTCGTTTCTTTTATATTGCATCTCGACAAGCCGTTTTAGAATCATGTCGCGTTCTGTCTCCATATCTTTTTCTATATAGAGGTGTATGGCCCCGTAGTCTTCGGGCGAGCCGATGCCGTATATGCACGATACAGAGGCGACGATGATGACGTCGCGCCTCGTAAGCAGGGCGTGCGTGGCCGAGTGGCGCAGCTTGTCGATCTCGTCGTTTATGGAGGCGTCTTTTTCGATAAAGGTATCGGTTGTCGGTATATATGCCTCGGGTTGGTAGTAGTCGTAGTAGGAGACGAAGTACTCGACGGCATTATCCGGGAAGAGCTCACGAAACTCCGAATAGAGCTGCGCGGCCAGCGTCTTATTGGGCGCCATGACGAGCGCGGGTTGTCCGAGCTTTTCAATGACCTTTGCCATGGTAAAGGTCTTGCCAGAGCCGGTTACGCCCATCAGGACCTGATCTTTCTGACCCGAGCGTATGCCCTTAACCAGCTCCGCGATAGCCGCGGGCTGGTCGCCCGCCGGTTCGTATTCCGTCCGCATCTTAAAGGGCTTTTCCGCGCGTGAGTATCCGATATTTTCGTAGAAGGTCATCCCTATATGATATTACAGGACGACTAAGTTTTGAAGGGGAATCTTTTTAGTTAAGCAAGTGTCTTACAAAACTTACGGAGTAGATCTTTTACCCGGTTTTATTAGATTCATCTTTCTAAAGATCCAATAAAAAAATAATGCCCAGATAAAACTATTGAGAGCGAAAGGAATCCATCCCAATAATCCTGGAAAGAGTCCTTCTGTTAATTTTCCGCTCCATCTTATAAGCGGATTAATCAGTGGGAAGAGTAAAATTTCCGAGATAAGATCTAAAACCTTTTCTAAAGTAGAGGCCTCTTCTCCAGTCTCAAATCTCCCCATGCCCATGGCAAAAGAATTTATGAAGGAAAAAGCGCTAATGATTAAATGTAGCAGAGTGAAAGAGGTTAATATTCTAATCTTTTTTATATTGAGCATAATATGAAGATAAGGTCGGGCCTGCGGAAGGCGAAGTTCTTAATGGTTTCGATTCAGGGCTCCACCCTGAACCCCAATGAGTGAGGGAGGTTAGTCGTCCTCGCTCCAGCGCTCACTCGATATCTTCCAGCTTCTCTCTTCTATTACAAACTTGATAAAACCCATATAGTCCTGTCCGTCGTGCTCGGAGGTTACAACCAGTGAGGCCCTGCCGCCTTTTATATCCGGCTTCCTGAAATCTATATAAGTCATCATGTCCCTGTCCATGGTTTTGAATCCAATTATGATGTCGTTGATATCTCTCTTGGTCAGGGATTCTTTGAAGCTCCTGGACATATGGCGCATGGCCTCTTTGGACTTGCCGGTTTGCAGGGCGTTATCGTAGGCCCTGTAAACCTCGTCCGGTTGCATACCGGTCGGCAGGACGACTTCTGCTTTTTTTGATTTGTCGGCGGGGTTGGTGGATGCCGGAGCTTTAACGCTCGATCTGGACCTTGCGCTTTCTCGAATCTTTTCGACAGAGTCCATCTTGCCTTCCGGCACCTTATAGAAATCATCGGTAATATGGACCTTGCCGTTATCGTCCTTCCACTTATAAATCTGTGAAAGGGCGGGCGACGGCAAGAGTGCAAGTATAAATAAGATTAGGATAATACGCATAGTCTTACTCCGTTTGATTATATTGTACTCCGCATAATACCGCGCAGTCAACTGCTTGAGGGGCGTTATTCTGTATGCCCGCTCAGGTAGTCGATGATAGCCTCTCTTTCGTCCGGGGTCAAGGGCTCCATATCTTCATCGTCCATCTCCTCTTCCATATCCCTCATCAACCTTGGCAGGTTCAGCTCTCTGTAGTGTTCTGGGCCTTGAAGGTCGTGGCATCCGGCGCATTTTTCATGATATGCGAGTTCCCCGTCGATCTTTTCGTCCGGGGTGACGGGGATATATCTATCTACGGGGGGCTTGCTGCGATACTTTTCCGGCACCTTATAGTATTGGTCGGTAAAGTGCAGAGTGCCTGAATCGTCGATCCACCGAAAGATCTTGGCATGCGACGCGGAGACGCAAAAGAGTAGAAGGGTCAGAGATAGAGAAGATATTATTAAACTCTTAATCGACGACATATGAAATCATGCCCCTTACGGCTGATGGCTATCCGACTTGGTACGATACGCCTTCTCCGGCACCTTTTTATATAATATTACAGTAGAGGGGAGTTTTGAAGGGGAAAGTTTTTTTGATAGAGCAGGTGGAAAGAATCATTCATTCCTATCATCGATAGCAAAGCGCGGTATTTAACCACGCAAGGGTGGTAGTGGTTTTGCGGTAGATTGAAAAAGAAGAGATCCTTAATAAAGAGAACGGAGGGGCCTCTAAGCTCAGGCGGCCTTCTTGCGTTTGCGTCTCCATGCGGCGATTCCTCCAGCGCCGAGGGCGAGAAGGGCGAGCGAGGTCGGTTCGGGCGTGATATTGGCGACATGAACGCCCGCCGGAACAGGGGCGACTTGATAACCCCAGCCGTAGAGGGTGAAGCTATATGAAGCCCCCAGAAAGGTCGTGCCGACATCCATAAAACCATAATGATTCAACCCGTCCGCATTGCTCTTAAAGAGAAAGGGCACCAGGCCGCGCGAGTCATGAAAGTTTCCCTGTGTGGTAGAGAAGGTCGCGTTGTATCCAGCCAGAAGCACGGGGTTCAGGCCGGATATGGGAACGTAAGATACCGTGCCCGGAAAGGTCACGCTTTGGGTTAATTTTATGGCGGTGAAGGGGGAGGTTGCATAAGAGGCGGCTATCCATCCGCTCAACGAAGCCGTGATAAAGACCGGGTCTAAACAGCAGGAGCCGGTCGTGGCCGTAATATTGTTAAACCTGACATCCCATCCCCCCGAACCGTCAATATCGAAAGCCCATGTTCCTGTGCCGTATGTGGCGTTTACGACATGAGTTATCGTGGAGGTGGTGACCGAGACGATGGCGTTGGCATTTGTCGCGCTACATGTTATAGCCGCCATCGCCATTGTGCCGGCTGCCGAATAGGTAAAAAGCCTCTTGGGGTCAATATTACCCTTGCTGGACTTTAAGAGGGTACGGGCCGATAGAGAATAGGTATCCAGTTTTTTACCGAGTGCTTTATTTTTATTCGCCAACTTGCCCTCCTGATTTGAAGATTAACCTTGGATAGTTGCCACTCCTTAAATTTTAGCACAGAAAAGAAAACTGTCAAGCAGCTATTAGTCCTTAATGTATGGAAAGTGATTATTAAAGCAGGTGGACTAAAGCCTGCCGTGTCGCAGAGTGTCGCGATTTGTTGATTTTTTTCTAAGCTGGTTCAGGTTTGCAACCCTGAACCGGTAAGAGGGGTTGGGTTAGGATTAATTTATTTTATACCCCACTGATTTTAACTCTTTGATGATGCTATATCCGATTTCTTCGATGTTATTATTATTGAACTGCTTATAAATCATTCCATTTATATCGCTTGGGAGTGCAACATTGCCTGTATATAGGCAGCAAGTATGGGAGCGGCCTAGTTTACCAACGAAATACCCGAATTCAAATATTACATTTGGCCTTGCCCTAAATTCAGTGGTTCGTTCATTGTCGGGTTTCTCTTTATTTGCGGCAAGGTATGCGACTTCGTCTGGTGTAAGAAGAATGAATGCATAGTCTACGTTGCTATGTTTTTCAAACTTCTCAATAATCGTCTGGCCTTCGTCAGCCTCACGATGTAATACCACTGGTTCTAGTCCAATTTCTGACAGAAATATTTCGAGATTTGTTTTTGCCAGCTCATCGTGTCCATGCACCAAGAACACCTTTTTAGAAAGGGTTTTTTGCTCTGCCCTAGTAGCAGTTTGCGGTTGTGACTCGTCGCAGGCTGCTGGAATTAATTCCAACTTGTTCAAGATAGACTTGAGTCGGTTAATCTTCTGATCAATGTCGTCACGGTGGTCTTGGACCTGCTCGGAGAGTGATGGCATGCCTGAGAATATGCCACCAGCCCAACTACTGTATTCTTCTGATATTTCGTCGGTTGTAAAAATGCGCTTGAGCATTTCTTTGTTATAGTCGTTCCAGAGTGTATATTCTTTTTGAGAGCGTTCGTAAGATTCTTGAGAATATTCCAATGCGCTCAGCAGTTCAATACCTTTGGCTATGCGATCTTCAATACGCGAAGTTGCTTCGTCACGTGAAATTTTAAGTGCAACGGACTCTCTCGGTGGGGGAGGGTTTTGTTTTTTAGCCACTTGGTTGCTCCATTAATTATTAGAAATAAACGGTTTATCACGATAGTTTCGTGTCACCAGCAATATACAACATTTTATCAGGAATCACAACTTACGAAGTTAGATAGTAACATGGCACCTTTTCAACATGCTTTCCCCCCCCCAACCCCAAAAAACAATTCAATTCCCCCTCCACTTATGATAAAAATATATATTAAATAAATTCGATATCTTAGAGACTGAGGAAGGCCCTACATGACCGACGAAAAAGACTATAAAGGAACTCTGAATCTGCCCGCGACCGACTTTCCCATGAAGGCGTCGCTGCCGCATCGGGAGCCGGAACATCTCAAGAGGTGGGCCGATGAGGGATTATACGAAAAGATGCGTTCCATTGGCGAGGGGCGCGAGAAATATATTCTACACGATGGCCCGCCCTATGCCAACGGACATATCCATATCGGCCACGCGCTCAATAAACTGCTTAAGGATTTTATTATAAAGAGCCGTTTCATGATGGGTTATGCGACCGAATATGTTCCGGGCTGGGATTGCCACGGCCTGCCTATCGAGCTACAGGTAGAAAAGAAGCTCGGCAAGGCGAAGCTCACGGCGACGACGCTCAATATCAGGAAGGCCTGCCGCGACTATGCCAAAGAGTTTGTAGATATTCAAAAGGAAGAGTTCAAGCGCCTTGGAGTTTTGGGCGATTGGGATAACCCCTACCTGACGATGAACCATGCTTATCAGGCGTGTATATTAAAAGAGTTCGGCAAGGTCGCCGAAGAGGGGCTTGTCTATAAGGGCAAAAAACCTGTGCACTGGTGCTCGTCCTGCGGCACGGCCCTGGCAGAGGCCGAGGTCGAACATGCAGACAAGACATCGCCGTCTGTCTATGTCGCCTTTGAACTGAATAAGGGGGAGGTCGAGGCGCGTCTTTCGTATAAGATCGATACCGAAAAAGTATCTATCGTCATATGGACGACGACGCCGTGGACGCTTCCGGCTAACCTCGCCGTGGCTATGCACCCGGAGCTTGAGTATTCGATAGTAAACGCAAATGGAGAAAGTTATATAGTCGCCTCCGGCCTCTTGGAGACGCTTCGTGAAAAGTTCGGCTGGGCCGAAACAAGCGGCGCGACGGTTACCGGTACTCTTGCCCACGCCGACCTCGAAGGGCTCAAGGCTCAACATCCATTTATCGATAGAGAGTCGGTTATTTTATCGGCCGACTTCGTAACGCTTGAGGCCGGTACCGGTATCGTGCATATCGCGCCGGGACACGGACAGGACGACTATGAGCTTGGTCTGAAACACGGCCTCGATATATATACCCCGGTCAATAACCACGGAAAATTCACGAGCGACGTGCCTGAGTTCGAAGGGCTCTTCGTTTTTAAGGCCAACACAGGCATTATAGAGTTATTGTCCGAAAAAGGCGCGCTCTTAAAGACGGAAGATATCTCGCATTCATACCCTCATTGCTGGCGTTGTAAAAAGGCCGTTATTTTTCGCGCCACCGAGCAGTGGTTCGTATCGATGGACAAGCCCGTAGGCGGCTCAGGCCCGTCGCTCAGGGAGAAGGCGCTTAAGGCGATTAAAGAGGATGTCGAGTGGATACCCGGCTGGGGGCGCGAGCGCATCTATGCCATGATAGAGAACCGTCCCGACTGGTGCCTGTCGCGCCAGAGGGCGTGGGGCGTGCCCATACCGGCCCTTATCTGCGCCAAGTGCGGCGGGGCCTTTATTGACCAGGGCGTGGTTGCTCGCTTGATCGGCCTTTTTAAAGAGAAGGGTGCCGACGTGTGGTTCGAGGCCCCTCTCGGCGAGCTGGTACCTGACGGTACGAAGTGTCCGGACTGTGAAGGAACCGAATTTGAAAAAGAAGAAAATATCCTCGACGTCTGGTTCGATTCGGGCGTGTCGTTTTCGTCTGTGCTTGAGACTAACAAGAGGCTCGGTTTTCCTGCCGATCTATACCTCGAAGGCAGCGACCAGCACAGGGGCTGGTTCCACTCGTCTCTGCTGGCCGGTATCGCCACGCGTGGAGTACCGCCCTATAAGAATGTCCTTACCCACGGCTTTGTCGTTGACGGCAAGGGCAAGAAGATGAGTAAGAGCTTTGGAAATGTCATAAGCCCGGACGAGATCATTAAAAAGTACGGCGCGGAGGTGCTTCGCCTATGGGTCGCCAGTGAAGACTACCAAGACGACATGCGTATCTCTAACGAGATAGTAAAGAGGATAAGCGAGGCATACCGCCGCATCCGAAATACATTTCGTTATATTTTGGGAAATATAAGCGATTTTGACCCGGTTGAAGATATGGTAGAGTATGATGAGTTGACCGAGCTTGACCGCTACGTGCTGTCAAGACTCTCAGGGCAGATTGACGCTACTAAGATTAACTATGAATTTTTTCAATTTCACAAGATCTACCACTCGCTCCATGGCTTCTGCACCGTGGACCTGAGTAATTTGTATCTGGACATACTCAAGGACCGTCTCTATACATCCAAAAAGGATTCTGTGGAGAGGCGCGCGGCTCAGACGACTATCTATCATATACTCGACACGCTGACGCGCCTTCTGGCACCGATCCTTGTCTTTACGACCGACGAGGCCTGGTCTGTAATGCCGGGTGAGAGGGAAGAGAGCGTACACCTTGCAAGCTTTCCCAAAAGCAGACTTGACTGGCTTGACGGGGACCTCATGGAAAAGTGGCAACATGACATTCTTCCCATCAAGGCCGAGATATCAAAGGCCCTTGAGATAGCACGCAAGGAGAAGGTCATAGGCCACCCGCTCGACGCGCGAGTCGAACTGGTGCCGGAGGAGGAGTCAAAGGAGCGTATCGATTGGAATGCCGAGGCCGTGACACTTCGTGAGGTCTTGATCGTATCGCAGCTTGAGATACTGGGCAGCTTCGAAGACGAAGGTAATATCGACGTCTTTATCTCTTCGGGTGAGATAAAGGGTCTGAAGATTCTTATCAGCAAGGCCAAAGGCGACAAGTGCGCGCGTTGCTGGCACTATAGCGAGTCGGTCGGCTCGGACGAGGAAGACCCGACGGTCTGTGGAAGATGTCTAACCGCCCTCCGGTAAAGGGCCGCGCCCTCGCGGTAGCGGCCGCAGTCGCGGCGCTTGTTCTGATCCTGGATCAGGCAACAAAGGCGCTCGTTGTTGAGCGGCTTTCAGCCTATTCCGTTATCGAGATAATACCCGGACTCTTTAATATCGTAAGCGTCAGAAACCCCGGCGCGGCCTTTGGCATACTGGGCCAGAGCGACTGGGGTGCTTTTATCCTGACCGCCGTTTCGGTTATTGCACTATTTATTATAGGCTTTCTTATAAAGAAGGCGACCACGCGTGCGGAAGCCTTTTCTCTATCCCTCATATGGGGCGGGGCCGCTGGCAACCTCATTGATCGAGCGCTATCTGGCGAGGTCGTGGATTTTCTCGACTTTCAAGCCGGGGCCTATCACTGGCCCGCCTTCAACATCGCCGACAGCGCAATTACCATAGGCGTTGTGATCTATATATTCACTTCTCTGAAAAATGGCAAGAAGGAAAAAGGCTAGAGTCCTTTAACTATCTTCTTCTTCACCGGCCTCTTCAGTCTCGCCTTTTTTCGGCAGCTTCCATGTCGCGTAGTCGCACTTCGGGTAGTTTGAACAACTAAAGAAGGTCCTGCCCTTTTTCGTGCGTTTTTCGGTCAGCTCTCCGTCGCATCCTTCGTTTTTGCACTTTATGCCGGTGGTTATGGTCTTTGTCGTCTTGCAGGCTGGGTAGTCCGAACATGCTATGAAGCGGCCGAAACGCCCGCTCTTTACTATCATGGGCTTTGAGCAGTTGGGGCACGGACCGACATCCTCCGTGCTTGGTTCAACCGGTTCGACCTTGCCGTCTTCGGTCAGCTTGAAGTCTTTGGTGTTTTTACAGTCGGGGTAACCGGGGCAGGCGAGGAACTTGCCGTTACGTCCCCACTTGATGACCATCTTCTTGCCGCACTTGTCGCAGTCTATGTCGGTCGCTTCTTCCGCGGCCTTTATATTCTTCATCTCTTTTTTGGCTTTCTCGAGATTTTTGCTAAAGGGTCCGTAAAAGTCCTTCATGGCTCCGCGCCAGCCGGTCTTGCCAACCTCTATCTGGTCGAGTTCGTCCTCCATCTTCGCGGTAAATGCCACGTTGAATATCTCCGGGAAATTCTCCACCAAAAGATCTGTAACGAGAAAGCCAAGCTCGGTCGGGGCGAAGTTACGCGCTTCTTTTACGGCATACTCCCTGTCTTGAATGGTGGAGAGGATGGATGCGTAGGTAGACGGGCGACCTATGCCGTTTTCTTCAAGCTCTTTTACAAGCGTTGCCTCGGAAAAGCGCGGCGGCGGCTGTGTAAAGTGCTGGCGGTCGTTTATCTCCGATAAGGTAAGCTCGGTCCCTTCCGTAATGGCCGGAAGTATCGCTTCCTTTTCGACTGCGCTATCTGTGGACTCTTCGTATACGATGGTAAAACCCTTGAAGCGTACTACCGTGCCCGTGGCGTTCAGCTCGTATGGTCCCGCGTTTATTATGATCTTTGTACGGTCCAAAAGTGCAGGGGACATCTGCGAGGCTATGAAGCGGTTCCATATAAGGGTGTAGAGCTTTAGCTGGTCCTTTGAGAGTTGTCCTTTGACCTGGTCGGGCGTGTAGGACATATTTGTAGGACGAACGGCCTCATGCGCGTCCTGAGCGCCCTTTTTACTCTTGTAGAAATTGGGCTTTGGGGGGAGAAAGTCCGGGCCGTAGGCCGACTCTATGTGGGCCCGCGCCGCGGCTATGGAGGTCTCGGAGACCCTTGTGGAGTCGGTCCTCATATAGGTGATGAGACCGACCGGTCCCTTGTCGCCCATCTCAACGCCCTCGTAGAGCTGCTGGGCGATCATCATCGTCTTCTTTGCCGTATAGGAGAGCTTTCTGGAGGCCTCCTGTTGGAGTTTACTTGTGGTGAAGGGGGCCGTTGGGTTGCGCTTGCGTTCCTTCTTTTCGACCTTCTCTACCTTATAGGCGCTCTTAAGCAGATCGTCCTTTATGGAAGCCGCCTCGTCGCCGGTCGATATCTCAAGCTTCTTTCCATCCTTCTTTATGAGCCTTGCCTCAAAGTCCGGGTCGAGAAAGAGCGCTCCGATAGACCAGTATTCGACCGGAACAAAGGCCTGGATAGCGCGTTCGCGCTCGCATACTAGACGAAGTGCTACGGACTGTACCCTTCCGGCGCTAAGGCCGCGCCTGACCTTATCCCATAGGATGGGGCTTACCTGATATCCGACCAGGCGGTCGAGGATTCTTCTGGCCTGCTGAGCTTCGAACTTATCTGTGTCCAGTTTGACCGGGTTGTCGATGGCCTCCTTGACGGCCTTTTCGGTTATCTCGTTAAAGAGCACGCGCTTTACCTTTTCGCCCTTACCGTCCACCTCGCTCGCTATATGGTAGGCGATCGCCTCTCCCTCTCTATCTGGGTCAGAGGCGAGGTATATATTGTCGGCGGCCTTTGCGGCGCGCTTGAGTTCGGTTATGACCTTGCCTTTGCCGCGAATCGTTACGTAATCGGGCTCAAAATCTGACTCGACATTTACGCCGAGTTTGCTCTTGGGTAGGTCCTTGATGTGGCCGATAGAGGCCATTACCTTAAACTTTTTACCCAGTAACCTGTTTATGGTCCGGGCCTTGGCCGGGGATTCGACTATTACGAGTGACTTTGCCATGAAAATTTTTTTCCTTTCAAATACTTAATATTTTTTAGTTTATCTCAAATAGATTGCCGGGTCTTTTGAGAATGTAGCCCATAAGCTCCAGGCGCAACAAGAGCGAAGAGAGTCTTTGCGCCGCCAGCCCGGAGTTTTCAGCCAGTGCGTCCATATGGACAGGGCCGTCGCGCAAGAGACCGAGAACCGCTACCGCGTCGGCGGCCTCCGGGCCAAGCTCTTTTTTTATCTTCTTTGTGTCTATATCCGTCTTCTGTTTTCGGCCCGTCTTCTTGACGGTTATTCCGCTCAGGCACAGGGCCGTAAGGATATCGTCCGGCTCTGTTACCAGTGTGGCCCCGTCCCGAAGCAGCCTGTTGGGGCCGTCGCTCTCCTTGTTGTCGATGCGTCCGGGTACGGCAAAGACCTCTCTGCCGTTTTCCAGAGAGAGGCGGGCCGTCATCATTGCGCCGCTCCTTAAGGGGGCCTCGACCACGAGCGCGCCGTGCGAGAGGCCGCTTATTATTCTATTCCTCTGCGGAAAGTTCTGCTGGAGCGGAGCAGTCCCTATGGGGAATTCCGAAACGAGCAGTCCGCGCTCGGCTATCTCTTCATAGAGCTTTCTATTGTCGGCCGGGTATATCCTGTCTATGCCGGTGCCGAGCACAGCCACCGTCATCCCGCCGGCCTTCAGGGCCCCTTTATGGGCCGCGCTATCGCAGCCCCTGGCCATGCCGCTTACTATTACCAGACCTGCCTCGGCAAGGACTGAGCCGAAGAACTCAGACGTCTTGTCTCCGTACCGGGAGGTCTTTCTTGTTCCTACTATTGCCAGGGCCGGAGCCTCGCCGAGTTCCTGCTCCAGACGTTTGCCCTTCAGGTAGAGCAAGAGCGGAGGGTCAAAGCTGTTTTGGAGGAGCCAGGGATATGCGGGATCGGTTATAGTTAAGACCCGCACACCTTCTTTTTCTATGGAATCCAGCTCTCTTTCGATCGCGTCCCAGTCTACGCCGGTCCTAATAAGTACGGCAAGCCCCGGAGAGAAACGGTCGAGTTCATCGCCGTCTCTTTCAAAGAGGGCGACGGCTCCTCCGAATCTACTAAGGGCCTCTCTCAATAGAGACCTGTCAAGCTTCTTCAGGCCGGCGGCCGCGAGCCAGTATTTAAGGACTTCCCTCTTCATCTCTATTAGCGGCCTTTGTGTCCGGTCTTTGTTTAGAAGTTATTATACAGTGGCGTTTCTTTTATGCCGTTTTATATAGGCGGCCCCCTAATAGCAAATAATCCCCGCCTGAAAGACGGGGATTATTTAAAAGGGGTTCTCTATATAGCGGTTAAGGTACTATTCAACCGGGCCCATAGTTCTGACCCAGTCGCCGATATGTACTTCTCTTATGGCGTGCAGTATTACACCGGTAGAGCTTATCTCTTCGGTTCTGGTGATAAGCATAATGCCAAGATCGTCCCAGGGTAAGCGGGCCTTTTTGTTGGACTGTAAAGGATCCCTGATAGACGGTCTTTCGTGGTATATCTGAAAGATATCGCCAACCAGCAGACCGTCGTTGGAGCCCTTGTCAAGCATGACCTGGCGGCCCGGACCGAGTTCGGTTTCGTTATCTACGCTGGAGATTATAACGGCATTAATATCCGCCGTGGAGTCGTTAATGATTATCTCCTCAGGCGGCGCGACATACGGCATAACCATGGCCCCGGCCATTATCTCCCTGTAGGAGACGTCGATGAAACCCTTAACGACATCGGACGGACCGGGTCCGCCGGTGATATCTGTTATGGTAAGGCTTCCGAGTGTTACTATCTTATAGCCGAAATGTTTTTTTGTTTCAGGATGGAGAACCTCTTTGGCTTCGTCGTATATTAAGTACTTATCTCCGTTGGAGATATCGAGGTCATCTTCAAAACGAATAAAAACCTCGGCGCCGGTGTGAAGAAGTATCGTATTATCCAAAACACCCTTGACTATCAGGCCGCTGGCATTAAGGTCCGCGTCAGATATAAAGCCGCCTTTGGCGAGGTTTCTGCTTGCATAGGTCTTGGCGGGCGGAGCCGGGGCCTTTACCTCTATAAGTTTTACCGGGCTGGAGGGTTCCTTAACCGTCTCGGTGAGAAGGGGTGGTGCAATTACAGGCTCAACGAGCTTGCCGTTTCTTTTGTATAACTCCATGGAGTTGGCCGTAATCTTAAGGACGTCGCCGGGGTATATGAGATGCGGGTTCGAGATATAGGGATTCCACTTCCAGACCTTTGGCCATTTATAGGCGTCATTCAGAAAGCGGCCCGAAATATGCCAGAGCGTGTCACCCTTAACGACCGTATAGATACTACCTTCGTCTACCTTGACCTCATCGGCCGAGGCTGGCGGGGCCGGTGTGATAAAGTAGACGCAGAGCATGGCTATTGCCAGCAGGGTTGCTTTAAGTTTGATCTTCATAAGACTCTTACCTCATTTTAGAGTTTTGAGCTTTTCGCGTCCCTTGTCGGCGGCTACTGTCGTCGGGTAGCTTCGTACAAGGTCGTTAAAGGCCGCACGGGCCTCGGCGGGTCTTTCCATTTCTATATAGGAAAAGCCGACCTTCAGCATTGAGTCCGGGCTCTTGTTGCCGTCCGGGAAATTTTTTACCACATCTCTAAAGACATCAATGGCCTCCTGATAAGAGGTCTGAGCGTAGTAGGTTTCGGCCACCCAGTATAGGGAGTTGTCGGCCAGACCGTGTCCCGGGGCCCTCTTTAACAGTATGCGAAAGGCCTCGCGTGCCTCGGTATTTCTTTCATTATTATATAGTTCTATGCCCTTCTTGTAAATATCTTCGATTGAGAGCGTTTTATATTTCGTATAATCGGTCTTTTCTGTCCTTACGGATTTAACCGTGGCGGGGGCGGCCTTTGGCGCAGGCGCGCTCTTTTTTATTGCCAAGACCTTGGCATCCGATTTGACTGCCGGCGACAGGAAAGGCACGGTCTCTTTCTTTACGGCCACCGCAGGTTTTTGTTTTGACAAGGCTTTTTTCAAGGTGACCTTTTTTAGAGCCGGTGCGGCCTTGACCGCTTTCTTTACCGGTTTTGCAGGTTTTAGAACGGCGGCCTTCTTTTTGGCCTTTTTTATCTCCTTCTTAAGAGGGGGCGTTGTCTCTACCGTACTTTTTTTATTAATATTCTCGTCCGGCTTCTCCGGCTTTTTTGTTAACTTGATGACCTTTATGCCCTCGGGAGCTTTTATCTCGATGGCCGATTTTTTGAGCTCCGCGATAGCTTTGCTGTTGGCCTCGACCTTCTCCAATAGGGCTTTCAGGTCGGAATTTTCGCCAGAAAGGTTTTTATTCCTTTCTTCAAGGGCGTGTATCTTGACGGCGGCGCGCTCTATAGCCGCGGCCAGGTCATCGATCTCACGTCTCAGCGTGTCCGCCGCCCCGGCGGCTCCGGGCGTCGTGACTGAGAGGAAGTAGATCAGACCTATCGCCAGCGCCGAACTTATTATACGCTTACTCTTCATCTTAAAAAGTTAATAGCCTTTAGGGTTTTTGTCAAGCGGAATCTCCCGCGCGGCCCGTGGCGATAATTTTGCCCGGCGACCGCTTATGGCTCGATAGGCCTTTCGGTAACGTGTCGGAATATCGGTCCGGCGCCTAGAAAACCTCTTCTTCCATTAGTACGCTCTCTTGTTTTTTCGGTCTTAATTTGTGCTCGGCCATAAGGAATGCGAGTCTGCTCATGAGTAGGGACTTGCCTGCCCCGGTGACGGCGGAAAATATCACGGGCTCTTCTATTCCAAGAGAGGTGGTGATCTCCTTGACCCGTTTGGCCAGTTGTCCGCGTTTGAACTTGTCGGCCTTTGTGAGTACGGTGACGACCGGTATATCAAGGGCCTCGAACCAACTGTATATAGACTCTTCAAGCTCGCCGGGGTCGCGCCTTACGTCGAGTATCAGTATGCCGGCGGCCACGGTGTCGCCGCGTCCGAGATAATTATCCACCATCGTCTGAAAGGCGCGGCGTTCGCCCCTTGGGACGCGCGCGTAACCGTATCCCGGCAGGTCTACCATATAAAAGGACTTGTTGACCTTGTAAAAGTTCAGGGTGCGCGTCTTGCCCGGTGTCGAACTGGTCTTGGCGAGCTTTTTTCTGTTGATGACGGTATTTATGAGCGAGCTCTTTCCGACATTGGATCTGCCAAAGAGTGCAAACTCGGGCAGGCCGTCTTTTGGGCAGTCCTCGGGCAGGACCGCGCTCTTTAGAAACTCCGCACTTGTTATCTTCATTATAATCTATCCATTATGAGCCCGTTACGGCTATCATCTCTTCGGGTGTGGTTATGCCTTCAAGGACCTTCTTAAGGGCCGCCTCGCGAAGTGTCGTCATGCCCGAGCGTTTTGCGGCGGCTCGTATGAGTTCGAGATCCGGGGCGGTCGCCACCAGCCCCTTGAGTTCGTCGTTTAAGGCCATAATCTCAAATATCGCTATCCTGCCGTGGTAACCGGTGCTTCTACAGTCGGTGCAGCCCTCGCCGAAATATACCGTATAATCCTCATCTCCCTCGCTCCCGGCCTTGGAAAGTCCGAGTGAGTACTTTTCGTCTTTGGTCATCTGGCGTTCGGCCTTGCAGCTTGTGCATATCTTACGCACGAGACGCTGCGCCATTATGCCGAGCACCGTGCTTGATATAAGGAAGGGCGGCACGCCGAGGTCGATGAGCCTTGTTATAGATGACGGCGCGTCGTTGGTATGAAGGGTCGAGAGCACGAGGTGGCCGGTGAGCGCGGCCTGAACGGCGTTGGAGGCGGCCTCTTCGTCCCTGATCTCTCCTACCATTATAATATCCGGGTCCTGGCGGAGCATCGTCCTGATGGTGGACGAAAATGTCACGCCGACCTTGGGCTGGACGCTTACCTGGTTAAATTCTTCCATGACCATCTCTATCGGGTCTTCGACCGTGATGATATTAACGTCGGGAGTGGCGAGCATCTTTAGAGATGAGTAGAGCGTTGTCGTCTTTCCCGAGCCTGTCGGTCCGGTGACGAGCAGGATGCCGTGGCGTTTCTTGAGAAATGACAGGAAGGTCTCAAGCTCGCCCTTTTCAAAACCCAGCTCCGACATATCGCAAAAGAGTATCTGCGGATCGAAGATCCTTATGACGATCTTTTCACCGAAGGCGGTCGGCAGGGTCGATATACGGAGCTCGACATCTGTTCCCTTATATTCGGTCTTTATCCTGCCGTCCTGCGGTCTTCTCTTTTCGGCTATATCCATCCGCGATAAAGTCTTTATGCGAGATACCATAGAGGGATGCACCGTCTTCGGTATCTGGTGTATATGGTGCAGGATGCCGTCTATACGCATCCTTACGTGCGAGCTGTCGCGCTTGGGTTCGATATGTATGTCGCTTGCGCGCTGATCGTAGGCATAGTGAAGCAGATACTCGACGGCATTTACGACATGCTGGTCGGTTGCGTCTATCTCGGCGTTACCCTTGAGCTTTACATATTGTTCAAGGTTGCCGAGCTCGGTTGTGTGGCCCATCTCTTTTTGAGCGGCGACCATGGATGTGCGAAATCCGTAAAACTCCCTGACGATACGCATGATGTCGCTCTTGGAGCAGAGCACCGTCGCATATTCCTTGCGTGTAGTGCGGGTAAGGTTCTCAACGACCTCGGTATCGAACGGGTTGGCCACGGCCAATACTACCGTACCGTTCCTTATATCGACCGGTACGATCATATATTTTTGGGCGAATGGGCGTGAAATGCTAGATGTGACCGTGTCGAGGTTGAGCTTCAGTGGGTCGATCTTGAGGTACTCCATCTCGCACTCTTTGGCCAGTACCTCGGTAATGAAGTCTTCGTTTAGCTCCTTGCCTTCTACCCCTTCTACCTCGAAATTAAAGGAGGCTATGACCTCGATAGCCGAGACCGATTCGTCTATGGCGCTCGGTCTCCTGCGCAGCAGGCCCGGTTCCTGTTCCATCTGGAGGCGCGCGCGGTTGGTCTCTCCCTTGATGCGTATCTCCTGAGCCTGTGTTTCGCTCAGAAGCCCTTTTTTAGAGAGCATATCGGAGATAAAGGCTATGGTAAGTTTTTTATCCTGTGGCATAGTCTTCTTTCGTGCCGCTTGTTGGCCTTTATTCTGGTTATTAAGCCTTTTTAGAGGCCCGTTCGGCGAGCCATGTCGATATTTTGTCGAGCGGTACGTTGGTCTGTTCGGCGGCCTTCATATCCTTGATTGTTATTTTGCCCTCTTCGAGTTCGTTGTCGCCGAGAAGAAGCGCATATGCGGCCCCGAGCTTGTCGGCGCGTTTCATGGACTTCTTTACGCTCTCGCCCATCAGGTCTGCCTCGACGCGCCTGCCGTCTTCGCGTAGTCCCTTTATGATCTCCATACCGGCCTTGCGTGCGGCTTTGCCAAGGGTGATCACATAGATGAGCGGTTCATCGAGCGGGGCGGGCTTGTTCGCGTCTTCATTGCTATTATATACGATAGCGAGCCTCTCCATGCCGAGCGCGAAACCCACGCACGGAGTGTCCGGTCCGTTTAGTTCAGAGACCAGTTTATCGTAACGTCCACCGGCTGCAATGGTGTCTTGCGCTCCGAGTCCTTCGGCCTTTACTTCAAAGGTCGTTCGCGTGTAGTAGTCGAGGCCGCGCACCATTCTGTGATCGGTGTGGTACTTTATCTTCATCAAATTAAGAAGATCGATGACGTCGTCGAAATGTTTGTTGCAGTCCAGACAGAGGTGGTCGATTATCGACGGGGCCTCGGTCGTCGCCTCGCGGCACTTGGGGCTTTTGCAATCGAGTGCGCGTAGCGGGTTCTCTTCTATGCGTTTGGTGCAGTTTTTACAGAGTTCGTCGGTATGAACTCCGAGAAAACGCAAAAGTTCTATCTTGTATACCGGGCGGCATGAGGAGCAGCCGAGCGAATTGATATAGAGGGTTCCTTCCACACCCACGGCCTTGAAGAAGTCCATGAGCATGGCGATCGTCTCGGCGTCGGCGGCGGGGCTGGCGTCTCCGAGCACTTCGGCCCCTATCTGGTAAAACTGCCTCTGGCGGCCCTTTTGCGGGCGCTCGTAGCGAAACATCGGGCCGCTGTAATATACCTTGGTAAGGGGCGAGGTATATTGTTTATGTTCAACATAGGCGCGTACGGCCGAGGCCGTGCCTTCTGGTCTGAGCGTCAGCGATTCGCCCTTTCTGTCCGGGAAGGTATACATCTCTTTGGAAACGATATCTGTCGTATCGCCGATACCGCGGATGAAGAGTTCGGTCTTTTCGACTACTGGCAGCCGTATCTCTGCAAAACCGTAGGTCTCAAAGACCCTTTGGGCCTCAGACTCGAACCACCTCCAGAGGCCGGACTCTCCCGGCAGTATGTCGTTAAAACCCCGTATCGCCTTTACCATTAATTCGCCTCTCTTTTATTCCTTTAATTACTTCTTATAAATCATTAACATATCTAGCTTATTTATGCAACAGGACTATGCGTCCGGCGCTAGAGACGCAGCACAAGCCATCATTATAAATATATGCGGTCTTAGAAGGTTGACATGGTCCTGGATATATTATACTTTATGAGAAATATACGCAGATTACCTCTTTAAATAATATAGACGGAGGAGAGATATATGGATTTGATTGAGATTATCGGTTATATAGCAGCGCTTCTCATGTTCTCCACCTTCTATATGAAGAAGATGATTCCTCTTCGTATAGCGGGAATGTCTTCTAATGTATTTTTTGCTATATTCGCCGGCTTTACAGGTGTCTGGCCGCTTCTTATCCTTCACATTTGTCTCTTTCCGTTAAACTTCCTGCGTATGATACAGATGCTCAAACTCGTCAACAAGGTCAAGCAGGCCTCCAAGGGCGACATGAGTATGGAGTTTCTCGTTCCCTTTATGCAGAAGACCAATTTTAAGGCCGGTGATGTTGTATTTAAAGCGGGCGACCAGGCCGACAAGATGTATTTTGTGCGCGAAGGCGAGGCGAGGCTTGTCGAGCTCGATGTTAAACTTGGGCCCGGCGAGGTTATTGGCGAGATGGGTATCTTCGCAGGCGATAACGAGCGTATGGCGACTCTCGAATGCGTTACAGATACCGAGTTTCTCTGTATCGGTGATAAGGCGATGCTTCAATTATATTACCAAAATCCGGAGTTTGGCTTCTACCTCGTTCAACTCATCATAAAACGCTTTAAGAGTAATATGCGCATGGGCGCCCTCTCCAAGGCCGTCATTAACGGTGAGCGGGCTTAGGCGTGAAGGTGCCCGGCTCGGTCAGCGAGTATATGATACGGAACTGCCGCGTTCCGGTAATGGTAACACACTAACTTTTTTACGGATTAAAATGAAGATATTTGTCTGCTATGATGGATCCGATATCGCCAAGAGGGCGCTGAAGAATGCCACAGAGCTTTTTTCCGGTTTTAAGGTCGTCTTTGTGATTGCCTCCGTTGTAAAGCTCGACTCCGGCCTCGATGCACATGCCGCCGAGAGCGACGAAGAGCTCAAAGAAGAAAAGAAGGCCGAGCTTCTTAAGGTCGCCAAAGAGTTAAACGAAGAGACCGGCTTTTCCGTAGATGCGTTATTCTCCGTTGGAAACCCGCCAAGGATCCTTTGCGACCTTATAAAAGAGCACGGCCCGGACTGCGTGGTGACCGGTAAACGCGGTAAGGAGTCCATAGGCGAGCGATTCCTCGGCTCGGTCAGCGAGTATATAATCGATAACTGTGACAAACCCGTAATCATCATTCACTGAAAATTACCACACAGATATGGTCTCTATTCCCTCAAAGAAGATTTCAGATCTCAAACTCTCTTGTCCGCCTTCCTGCTCCTGCGTATCCTTGAAGGTTTCATTACTTCTTCTTGTGTTTTATCCTTGACAGGGTCCTTTAATTGTTATACTCCTGATTGTAATTCTACCCGGAATTAAAAAAATAGATTTCTTACAAAAGGAGGGGTTTATGAATAGGATAGTCTTGTTTATGAAGATGAAGGGTGTCGTGGCCCTGGCCGTGACCGTATCTATGCTGACCTTCGGCTGTTCGGCGCGTGAGGTGAGGCCTACAAGCCACGAGGAGGCCGGCACGGTCCATATAGCAGTGCTCTCCGTAGCGCCGTGGTCGGAGTATGTGGACGAACTCCAGCCGGAGTTCGGGATGAAGGAGTCTGAGGCGCTGGCACAGGTCGTGCCTACGACGAGCTTGCTCGACCAGAAGATAATCGACGCCCTTAGCATGGGGGCAAAGGCGGGTCTTCCGACCTCAATATCGGATATGACCAGGACGACCACTGTAAAGTCCGGCGCGCCGACCGTAACCGAGTCTAGCTCAAGCAGGGTAAAGAAGTCCGGCGAGATCCCTTCGGATGGTGGCGAGGATGGATTTACGGCTCCTGGCACGACCAAGGAGCTCGGCAAGGCCGAGGGCGATATCGGCATGGACCCCATGATGCGCCATTTGGCGGCCACCGCCCTCTTCCAGGAAGTTAAGCTCCTTAATATGTTTATCAAGAACGCCGCGGTGGGCAATAAGTCTAACTATAAGCCATATATAGTCAGGCTTCAGGTAAGCGCCATGCCGACCGCGCGCAACGTGCCGTACGACGCCTATACGACCTTTACCTTTTTTGATGGTGCGGAAGAGGCTGGCTCCGGTTCCGTAAATACCCCTGCTAAATTAGCTGGCTCGCAAGAGGAAAGTAAAGAAAGTAGTCGCATGGATAAGCCGGATGTGCCCAGGGTCGTGCCGCTTCTGGTAACGGATAATCTCGAAGGCATATTACATTCCCGAAGCGAGGAGAAGATTCGTGAGTTTACTGCCGCTCTATCCGGCATGATAGGAAACGTAGGTGTCGCCTCCGCGCTCAAGCGTACGCTTAAGGCCTTTGAAAGCACGAAGGGCACAGACCTGAATAGTCTTCTTACGGTTGCGCGCATATCGGACAATACGCTTAGTGTCAGGCTCGGCGCGGTAAAGAAGGGCAAGGGTTATACCATGGTTCCGAGAACGCATAATATTACGCTCATGGTCCTGGCCCCGATAGAGTCCGAATCCATAGCGGTCGCCTCAAGGACGACGATGAGGAACGCCAGAAAGGGAACCGTCCTAAGGGGGAGAAGCGATCTTGAGATGGCCGAGATATATGACGATGTGCTTGAAGTCTATTCTCTTGAGCGTGATAAAGGTAATAGAAAAATCATAGGTAGCTTGCTTGGGTACGCTCAAGATAATAACTTGGGCGCTTTTACTGCTGAAGCAATGAAACTCAGATGTATCGGAGAAGTTCCTACAGGCGCTCCTGGTGAAGATTGCAAGAAGCATACAAAACGGTACGCCAAGGCTATTTGGCTCAACGTCATATCTATGATGATTGGTAGTCAGTATGGCTCGACCCACTTTGACCTGCCCGGTGTGCCGGGGCCGGAGCCCTTCACCGAAGACCAGACGGTTCTCCTTATGGACGACACAAAGACCAAAACCATTGCGTCCCTCACCGGAGGAAAGAATATCAAAAAGAAATATCTGAGTGCCGTGCTACGTGTGCAGGACGGTAAGAATGAGACAGTAACAGTAACCGATAAAAGAGGCGCCAAGATTGGAAAGAAGACCGTCTGCGTTAAGAAAAAGGGGATGAATAATTTTGTTGCCGAGGGTGTTGAAGTTACCGGCGGCGGCAAGAAGGCAACCTTTACATTCCCCTCGCTCAAGGCATGGGGTTATCCCGGCCAGTGGGGATGCGCTGACGGCGATCGTCTTATTGAGGTCACCTATAAGGGCGAATGTTTTGGAGCAAAAGGCGGCTCAGCCTGTATCTACAACACCCTCTATAAGGCAAAATCCAAGAAGAAGGAAGATAAGAAGCCCAAGGTGGCGGTGACCGTGGCGGCCAAGAAGGTCGTGGTGCAGTTCAAGGACGCCGAGATTTCCGGTACGGCGACACTCGACGTATCTTTCGTAAGGGGCAAGAAGTATACCGGCAAGGTCGCTATAAATGTTGCGGGCGTCGATGTGGTATCACTCAAGTCTAAACACAGAAAGGGGAGTAACGGTAAACTTATAGAGTTGATTCCAAAGGACGGCAGGTACTCCCTGGATCAGAACGACACGCTGATTTTTACCCTCAAAAATCTTACCGAGGAGAGCAAGGTCGTTATTCACTATGCGGATGACGACAAGGTTGCGGGCAAGGTAGAATTGGGTGTAAAGGTGGTCAAGGTAAAGTAAGTTTTTTGTCTGATTTAAAAAAAGGCCGCGGGTGAAGCCAGCGGCCTTTTTTTATGGGCTCAGAGCGTTAAAACCTGTCTTAAAACCAAACGCCATTATGGTTATCTGTGTGTCCAGGCATGGAGGAGGAGAGTGTCTAAGCGTTTTGAAGAATTAGCCTGCTGTGGTATAGTATTCTTAGATGAATTGCGCTTCCTAACCCTTTTCTTATAATAATATATAGGAGAGATAAGTGGACAAGCCTGACAAGGATACTATAGAAGTCCTTATGGATGAAAAGAGACACTTTCCCCCGACTGAAGATTTTCTAGAGAACGGGCATATACGTTCCGCCGAGCAGTATGAAGAGCTCTACCGCGAGTCTGTAAACGACCCGGAGACTTTTTGGGCAAGAATGGCCGATGAGATGCTGGACTTCTCCAGGAAGTGGGATAGAGTCTCGGAATGGGACTTTCATAAACCTGAGGTAAAGTGGTTCGAGGGCGCAAAGCTTAACGCCTCATATAACTGTATCGACCGCCACCTGAAGACCCCCTTAAAAGACAAGGCCGCCATCATCTGGGAGGCTGACGACGGTTCACATAAGACATTTACCTACGAAGAGCTTGCCTGTGAGGTAAGTCGCCTCGCCAATGTGCTTAAGGGTAAGGGCGTTAAAAAGGGCGACCGTGTAACTATATATATGCCGATGATACCGGAGCTTGCCTTTGCCATGCTCGCGTGTGCGCGTCTCGGGGCCATACACTCGATAGTCTTCGGCGGCTTTAGCGCGCAGGCCCTTCGTGACAGGATACACGACTGCGCCTCTACACTGCTTATCACCGCCGACGAGGGAGTGCGCGGCGGCAAGGCCGTGCCCTTAAAAAAGAATGCCGATGACGCGATTACCGGCGAAAGCACGATAAAAGATGTTTTGGTCGTAAGAAGGACCGGCGGTCATATCTTTATGCAAGAAGGACGGGACACCTATCTCGACGAGGAACTCGCGGCCTCGGATATCACCGACGAATGTCCGCCCGAAGAAATGGACGCGGAAGATCCGCTATTTATCCTCTACACATCCGGCTCCACGGGTAAACCCAAGGGAGTGCTCCATACCACGGCGGGTTATATGCTTTACTCCGCCCTTTCCTTTAAATGGATATTCGACTACCGCCCGGAAGACATATATTTCTGCACGGCCGATATCGGCTGGATAACGGGCCATACCTATATAGTCTACGGCCCGCTCGCCTGCGGTGCGACTACCCTTATGTTCGAGGGCATACCGACATACCCGGCTCCCGACAGGTTTTGGGAGATAGTAGAAAAGCATAAGGTCAGCCTCTTTTATACAGCGCCGACCGCCATTCGCGCCCTTATGCGTTTTGGCGACGAGAATGTAACGAGCCATAACCTAAGTTCACTTCGCCTGCTCGGTTCGGTCGGAGAACCGATTAACCCGGAGGCATGGATCTGGTATCACCGGGTGGTCGGCGGCGGTCGCGTGCCGGTAATCGACACATGGTGGCAGACCGAGACCGGCGGCATACTCATAAGCCCGCTACCGGGTGTGACCACGCTAAAACCAGGCTCGGCTACAAAGCCATTCTTCGGTGTGGCTCCGAAGGTGCTTAAAGAAGACGGCGCCGAGGCCGGCGTAAACGAGGGCGGATATCTCGTTATAGAGAAACCCTGGCCCGGCATGCTTCGTGGCACATACGGAGACCCGGAGAACAAACGCATGAAGGAGGTCTACTTTACGCGTTTCCCCGGATATTATTTCTCAAGCGACGGCGCGCGTGTGGATGAGGACGGTGACTATTGGCTCATGGGCAGGATCGACGACGTTGTAAATGTATCGGGCCACAGGCTCGGCACGGCGGAGATAGAGAGCGCGCTCGTATCGCACAAGGCCGTATCCGAGGCCGCGGTGGTCGGCTTTGGTCATGATATTAAGGGTGAGGCCATATATGCATTCGTTGTATTGAAAGAGGGTTTGGATAGCTCTGAAGAACTAAGGTCTGAGCTGATCGCACATGTCAAAAACGAGATAAGCCCCATCGCAAAGCCGGATAAGATCCAGTTCACGATGGGGCTACCTAAGACTAGAAGTGGCAAGATCATGCGCAGAATACTGAGGAAGATAGCAAATGGAGAGACCGATAATCTCGGTGATATCTCAACCCTTGCCGACCCCTCGGTCGTTCAGTCGCTCCTTGCGGAGTCGGACTAGTTATCGAATCTGCGTGTAATCTTCTTCAGGGCCTTGGCCCTGCGTTTTGCCGCTTCCTGACGTTTTCTCTTCTTTTTTACGCTCGGCTTTTCGTAAAACCTTCTTTTTTTGATCTCCCGAAAGGTTCCGTCCTGGGCTAGCTTACGCTTCAGGATCTTAAGAGCCTTTTCGAGTTGGTCGTCGAGTACTTTAACTTCCGACAAAAATAATGCACCCCCTCTACAAACAAATATGTTTTTTCAGGATGGCCTTAAGGCCATCCCCTTACTGCTATATTAAAATATTTCTACAGCCGGATAATACAACTCGGCTAAGTTCAGCGCTATAGAGAAACATGAGCCAATTATTATACCAAAATAAAAAACAATGTCAACCCACCGCACAGTGTGCGGTGCCAATTTCGCGGAGTTAGTGACTGGTGGCCTTTATTTTTATTGTTCGCGTCGTTGGTCTGTCGAGGCGATCTTCTTATCTCTAAAGGTCCTTCTTCAGGGCCTTGAGTTCTTCTTTATAAACCGTGAGGTCGCCTTCGGAGAAGAGGACGAAGCGCACCATGCGGATGCGGTCGTCGGCCTTTATAAATTTAACGATCTCAGAGAGCGCGGCGCGGGCCGCGTCTCTTACGGGATAACCGTAAACCCCGGTGCTGATGGATGGAAACGAAATAGAGTGGAGCCCGTTACCTGCGGCGAGTCGCAGGCTGTTGCGGTATGCGCTTCTGAGCGCTTCTTCTTCGCCGTCCTTGCCGCCCCGATAGATCGGACCGACGGTGTGGACGACCTTCTTAACCGAGAGCTTTCCGGCCGATGTGATGACGGCCTCTCCGGTAGGGCAAGCGCCGATAACGCGGCATTCGGCCATTATGGATGCGCCTCCGGCGCGGTGTATGGCGCCGTCAACGCCCCCGCCACCGGCCAGTTGCGGGTTGGCGGCATTCACTATGGCGTCGGTCTTTTCCCTGGTGATGTCGCCCTTTACGAGCAAGAGAGAAGTTCCGTTAATCAACAGGTCCATAATGCGCCTCTCCGTAAAAAAGAAGTTTCTCTAAAAGCCGCCGGCTCGGATAATCACGGCGAATACGACGATCAAGACGGCAAGTATCAGGTTCGAGCGTCCGAAGATCTTTGCGTATCTGCTGAACTTCGGCGAGGTCCGCGCCTTGGGTCCGACCCAGAAGTCGTGAAGCGCGCACGAAACGATCAGGATAAATACGAGCCCGAGCTTTATCATGAGCGGTCTTCCGTACCCGGTCCCGTGAAATGACGGGTCGAATATATTCATGGGCGAGATGCCGAGCAGGTATAGATTAAGCGGCCCCGTGACGACGAGAATAATAATAGCCAGCCACGCAAGCGCCCGATACCGCGGCCCTATGGCGCGAAATATTGCGCGCTTTTGTTGCGGGTCATCGAGCGTAGACATATAAGGAACCATAACAAGCGTAAGAAAGAGCATACCGCCAATCCAGAAGATAGCGGCGACAACGTGCAAGAATAGAGATATTGAAAGCATAGATATTAAAGAACCTTTCTTATAGAAAAATAGAACCCCCTCCCATAAAAGCCGGGCGCGGGGGTTTCTTAATTTATTAGTATACTACATTTTGGGGCGGGGTGGCAACTGCACAGTGTGCGGGACCAATTTCGCGGAGGTGGATTGCCGGAGCCGGGTAGGTCTTTGTTCGCGCTTATAGTCTGTCACCCTGCGCAAGGCGAAGGGCCTCGGATTAGTGTAGTGGCTCGTAGCCTCCGCCGGTTCAGGTTTGCAACCTGAACCGGAACGTTAAAAAAGGCGTCGCGTCTGCATATTTGTCAGACTATCCGTGCTTAGTTCGTGCAAATACGCCTAGTTTCTCTTGCCGTTTACCGGCGCTTTGTGAGGGGGTTACAGGTGTGCTTTTATTTCGCGGAGCAGGTTCTATTGATGACTATAGGTCAGTTGTTCGCGTTGGATATTAGGGCTTATTATATAAAGACTAAGGTGTGATAAATGCACTTCCATACCCTATAGAAAGGGGTATCCTAATGTTACTTCCTTAGTGTAGCATTGTGCGTATTTGCGGGTGTGCGTCCGAATTGACGTAGTGCAGACCTGCGCATATTGGCCGGACTTCGCCGTGGGATGTTTATACAGATACGTTAGTTTTCTCTTGCCGTTTATCGGCGCTTTGTGAGGGGATTACGCTCTCTGATTCCGTCGCTTCGCTCACGCGTATGGATAAAAAGAGTTTATTTATTTTAGTGAGAGTTGCAGCTTTTTAAGATCACTTCCTTAATGTAGCCCTCTCTAGATCAACCGGGCTTAGAGGTGGTCCCGGTTGTTTGGACAGCTTAGCGGCATAAATAAGGTGGAAAGCCATGCTGGTTAAGCCGCCATTATTGAAGAGCGGCTGTGATAGCCAGCTCTTGGTTTCTGCCAGTATGCCTCATACGGTGTCTTAT
>JAJCZF010000033.1 GCA_029262535.1 Deltaproteobacteria bacterium | reverse complement strand
CGGCCTTTCCATGGTGCAGGCCTCGACGCAGGTAAAACCGAAACCCTCGCTCAAAGACGGCACGACCACGGCGTCGGTAGCGCTCAGGTAGGAGGGCAGCTCTGCCTCGTCTACAGGGTCGAGAATAGTGATATCCCTGCCTTCTTCCAAATTCAATTCTTTTATGAGTGTCTCGACCTTGCGATAACCCTCGGTCGGCTTTTTAGAGAGTATGAGCACGCATCTCGCATCGGGCAAGGACTCTTTTATCAAAGGCACTGCGCGTACAAGGTTCCAGACACCCTTCACATAACCGGGCCTGCCGAAGAATATATATGTAAAGTCTTTACCTACGCCGAGTTTTTCTCGATACTCGTCACGTTTTGGCGCATATTTTTCAGGATTGAAGAGTTCATAATCTATACCGGGATATATGCGCTTCATACGCTCCGTCTTGCCGCCCCATTCGGTCAGGGCCTTCATGGTCGAGTCGGAATTAGTAATAAATGCGTCAAAGGGCAGCGACAGCACCATATTTTCGAGCGTCCTGAAGATTCGAGCCGAGACCGCTCCAAGGCCGATACGAGACCAATATTTTCCAAGTACCTCATGCACGAATATAGCCGCCGGAACCGATTTGAAACGCGAAGCGATCCATGCGGGAAATGCGCCGTTATATGTGGTGGTGAGTATTACGTCCGCCTTTCGCGCATATTTCAGCGAGGCCGGTATCGCCAGCAGCGTAAACCAGTACCTGTCGCCAGAGCGCGGCACCCCAACGCGGTGTATATTTACGCCCTTTACCGTCTCGTTCTTATCCGTGCCGGGCAGGGCGCATGTAATGAGATCAACGCTATGGCCCTCACTCACAAGCCCTTCACAGACCTTTTGAAATAGCCGCTCAAGCCCTCCGATATGGGGCGGATAGTATTCGACTATAACGACTATTCTCATCTGCGCGCCACCGACTCAAGAACGACAAGTGTCTCGCGAGCCGCCCTCTCCCACGAAAACTCGGCGGCGCGTTTGCGCCCTTTATTAATAAGTTTCGTTCTTAAATCTTCATCAGTCAGTAATTTCAATGTTTTCCGTGCTATGTCAACGGGGTCGTTCGGATTAAATAATAAGCCGGCATCCCCAACGGCCTCCGGCAAAGAGGCGGCGTTAGACGAGGCAACCGGTGCGCCACATGCCATCGCCTCAAGCACCGGCAGGCCGAAACCCTCAAAGAGCGAAGGAAATACAAAGGCCCTGGCACCGTGATATAGGTCTATAAGCTCGTCGCGGCTCACAAAACCCGGAAAGTCCACGGAGCCGGTCAGGCCGAGTTCGTCAACTAGAGAGATCAGGCCTGCCTCAAGCCCTCCGAGACGGCCAGAGACCACAAGCCTTTCTTCAAGGCCGTCTTCTTCCTTTAATATCTTCAAGGCACGAAGCAGTGAGTCGATATTCTTATAAGCCTTATCCGAAGCAGTCGTTAGAATATACGGTGAGCAAGCGATACCGGGTCTGGCCGGGGCTTTCCTTAAGAGTATTTCGTCCACGCCATTATATACGACCACGATCTTATCCGGGTCCACGCCGAGCCGCTCGATCATCGTATTCTTAGAGTGTCCCGACACGGTTACCAGGCGCGTGCTCGTCTTTATAGTCATGGAAAAGAGAGCCTTAAGCGCGGTCCTCTCTATCGTTGAAAAGCACTCGGGCCGTTCGTAGGGGACCATATCGTGTATGACCGCCACAGAGGGACAAAATGTCACAGCCGGCCCGATATTGCCGGGTGAAAACAAGACGTCAATATCGGCGGAGCGTATCTTAAAAGGAAAGAAGTTCTGTTCGTAGATGATCTTAAGGGGGCGTTTCGTGGCGCTTACCCCGCAGGGTATCTCGGTAAAATTATCCGCCAGCTCGAATAGGCCGAGGCTGTCGCGGTTGGTGAAGAGCAGGTATTCGTTCTGCTTGTCGATAGCAGCGAGACCTCGAAGCAGCCCCTTCAGATATGTCTCCAGCCCTCCGGCCCTGCCACCGACCAGATAAAGGGCGTTTATCGCTATCCGCATGATATAAAACTTTCATAAAAGGCGTCTGGTTTAATCACTGGAAGGAAAGCGTTTTTGATACCACTGCCAGGCATCTCTTACAATATCCTCAATACCGGGATAGGCGGGCTCCCAGAGTAGCAGGCGCCGCGCCTTATCCGAAGAGGCCACAAGCGCCGACGGGTCCCCATCCCTGCGCGGACCGATAGCGGCATTTACAGGTCTTCCCGTTACCTTTTCCACGGCCTTTATGACCTCTTTTACGGAAAAGCCGTTGCCGTTACCAAGATTAAAGGCCGTTGTCTCATTGGATTCGATTACATACTCCAGGGCCTTTACATGCGCGTCCGCCAGATCGGTTACATGTATATAATCGCGTATGCATGTGCCGTCTTCGGTATCGTAGTCGTCACCGAAGATGGTCAGCCCCGGCCCGCGCCCCGCTGCGGCGTCGAGCGCAAGCGGGATGAGGTGAGTCTCCGGGTCGTGGTCCTCACCTATCTCACACTCAGGGTCGGCCCCTGCGGCGTTGAAGTAACGGAGCTTAACGCCCTTAATGCCGTATGCTACATCAAAGTCGTCTATCATCGATTCTATAACGAGCTTTGTCTTGCCGTACGGGTTTATGGGTCTTTGCGGGTGCGTTTCGTTGATCGGCGTTGTGAGAGGCATGCCGTATGTCGCGCTTGTGGATGAGAAGACGAGGTGGCTCACCCCGTGCTCAACCATAGTATCGAGCAGAGCAAGCGTGCCGACTACATTATTGCCATAATAACTCGATGGGTCCTTTACCGACTCGCCTACATAGGAAAAGGCCGCGAAATGCATCACGGCCCTGATATTATGTTTTTTAAAGACCTCCGACAGCTTTTCTGTATCGTGTAGAGAGCCGCGCTCAAGCGTACCCCACTTTACAAAGTCCTCATGGCCTATCCATAGGTTATCGTAAACGACTACCTCTATACCGCACGCCCCAAGTGCCTTGCATATATGCGAACCGACATAACCGGCCCCGCCGGTGACGAGCACTGCGCCCGCTTTACCGAATAACATCTTAGGAGAGCCTTTCGCCGTACTGCTCTTCGTAGTAGTCGCGGTAGGCTCCGCTTTGAATCTCTTCCCACCACGAGCGATTTTCAAGATACCACTTAACTGTCTTTCTAATGCCGGTCTCGAATGATTCCGCGGGCTCCCAGCCGAGCTCGGCTTCTATCTTCGCCGAGTCGATGGCGTAACGCCTGTCATGTCCGGGCCGGTCTTTTACATAGGTAATAAGTCCCCTGCGACCCCCTGCCAGCGGGTATAGCTTCGAGTACTCTTCACTGCCTTCCACAAATTCGTCCACGATGTCGCAGACGAGATTTACGATATCGATATTGGTCCACTCGTTCTTACCGCCGATATTATATGTCTCTCCGAGTCGTCCCTTCTCAAGCACCGTCGTTATGGCCGAGCAATGGTCCTCTACATAGAGCCAGTCGCGTATATTCATTCCGTCGCCGTAGATGGGTAAGGGTTTACCCAGAAGGCCGTTGATGATGATAAGTGGAATAAGCTTTTCCGGGAACTGATATGGGCCGTAGTTATTGGAGCAGTTAGTCGTAACGCACGGCAGGCCGTATGTATGAAAGTAGGCCCTGACAAGGTGGTCGCTTGCGGCCTTGCTGGCGGCGTAGGGCGAGTTCGGCGCGTAGGCGGTCTCTTCCGTAAAGAGCCCTTCCGCGCCTAGAGAGCCGTATACCTCGTCGGTTGATACGTGCAGGAAACGCTTGCCGCTGTAGTTTCCGTCCCAAGTGGCGCGCGCAGCTTCCAGGAGTGCGAAGGTTCCGAGTATATTGGTATTTATAAATGCGCCCGGCCCCAGTATGGAGCGATCCACATGGCTTTCGGCCGCAAAGTGCACTACGGTATCGAAGGATTTCTTTGAAAAGAGATCGTTTACGAAGTCCCGGTCGGTGATATCGCCGCGTATAAAGTTAAACCTGTCGGTACCTTCGAGCGATCTGAGGTTGGCCATATTACCGGCATATGTAAGATTGTCGAGCACAAAGATGGAGACGCCGGGATAAGTTTCTCTCAGGTAGTGCACGAAATTAGCGCCGATAAAACCCGCGCCGCCGGTTATTAAGACATTTTTCATTTTTTAATATCCTGTATTTTTGTCGTTGCGAGACCTTCGCGAAGACGACAAGATTACTTAGAGGTACTTGTTGGGTTTTGTTTCGCTTTGCTACGCTCTACCCAACCTACACGATTAAAAGAAGAACGCTCTAATCATGCAGGCTACTTGTGCGCCTGAGATTCTTCGCTATGCTGCGAATGACAAACGCGACCGAGAAACTCTCAGGCTTTCAAAAGCTTCTTCCGCGAAAATAAAAGCAGACCTGTCTGCCTATATCTCCACTATCGAATCGTCGCTGATCATTAAACGCAGGGCCTCATGCTTATGGTGACACTTAAGCACTTTCGAGCCGCGCCCTATGAGGCTATCTTCCATCCTGTTAACGTGGCTTATCTCCGCGCCCGATAGTATAACGCAGTGCTCTATAACCGACTTAACTACGGTCGTTCCGGCCCCGACACTCGTAAAGGGCCCTATAAAGCTGTCTTTTATTACCGCTCCCTCGCCTACGACGATGGGGCCGCGCAGCGTGCTGCCGGTAACGGTCGCGCCGGGAGCGATATCAACACGCCCCGTAACCTGGCTCGCTTCGTCCACATCACCGCGAATATCACGTTTGATCCAGTCGTCGAGCACGATGGAATTTGCCTCTAAAAGGTCGTCCTTTTTACCGGTATCTAACCACCATGTCTCGACGATATGGCTCCTTACCGGGTTGTCGCCGGTGACGAGCCTTTGGATAGCGTCGGTTATTTCCAGCTCCCCTCGCGCGCTCGGTTCTATGGAATCTATCGCGCCATGTATGGCACTGGAAAATATATATACGCCGACGAGCGCAAGGTTGCTCTTTGGTTCGGCTGGCTTTTCTTCAAGGTTTAAGATGCGCCCGTCCGCGTCGATCTCGGCTATGCCGAATGAGGATGGGTTATCGACAGGTTTTAATAGTATTACGGCGTCGGAGCCGGTCTCGTTAAATGTATCGACAAACGGTTCTATGCCGCAACCGATGAGGTTGTCGCCGAGATACATGACAAACGACGAATCCTTCAAAAAGTCCCTGGCGACTACAACGCAGTGGGCGAGCCCGCCGGGTTCGTCCTGAGATATGTATGTGATCTTCACACCCCACCTCGACCCGTCGCCTAGAGACTCTTTGATCTCTTCGCCCGTTTCGGGGGAGATTATGATGCCGACCTCGGTAATGGAGGCCTTTGCGATATTGTCGAGCACGTACCAGAGTATCGGCCTGTTGGCCACCGGCACAAGCTGTTTTGCGCCCGTATGCGTTATCGGCCTAAGCCTCGTACCTTTGCCTCCGCTAAGAACCAGTGCCTTCATTTATTACTCCTGAAAATCGGGGTATTTTTGCTAACTATACAATAATAGACCATTCGCATTAAAATCACTTAAAAATTGGCTTAAAAGAGGTTTAATCAAGGCCGTAATGAGAGCGGTTAGCATGCCTTTTGCAAGAAATAAGCTCTAACGCGGCCTCTAATTATTGAGCTTTCGCCTAAGGCCCGCTTGAAATAAAATAGACGAACGTATGCCTAGTAGATTACCATAAATCAGAAGGAAAACAAGAATATATTACCCTTCATTTCACCTGCCAAAACACCCTTGCCTGACCTCTGCCGGGCTAGACCCACATATAGTCGTTAGAATATCCTAAATAAATGAGATCGATAGAAGCTGAACCATAACAGCTTCGCATAGAGCGGCGCATCTAACCGTACAAAAAATTCCTTTGACATTCGCGCCTCTTTTCGTATAATTTGGCATTACAAAGAGCTTTTGAAATGACCCAGTCCATATTAAGGATTTTAACCGTATGACATTTATGACATTAAAGAGAACCCCTCTCTACCGGGCGCACATCGACAGCGGCGCAAAGATGGTAGAGTTCGCCGGGTGGGATATGCCCGTGCACTACGGCTCCGTCATAAAGGAGCACCTCGCTGTCCGCTCTACATGCGGACTCTTCGACGTAAGCCACATGGGTGAGATAGAGATAAGCGGGACCGGCGCTTTCAATCTGGTTCAAAGACTAACGACCAACGACGTAAAGAAGCTCGACTGGGGCGACAGTCAGTATTCGATAATACTCCGGCCCGACGGCACGGCCATTGACGACGTAATAGTCTACTGCCACGGCCCGGAAAAATATATAATATGCACGAACGCCTCCAACACCGGTAATATCCTGAGTTGGATAAAAGACCACCCGATGCGCGGCTCGAACGTACTAGACCGCAGCGACGAGACAGCCCTCATAGCCCTTCAGGGGCCGGACTCCATGGAGGTACTCTCAAGGATCGTCGATATCGACCTCTCGGTCGTTGACAGATTCATGTTCATCCGCACGGAGGTGAACGGGGCCGACGCGATAGTCTCACGGACCGGTTATACCGGCGAGGACGGCTACGAGATCTTTTTAGGTAATAAAGATGCCGAACCGCTCTGGGATGCGCTGCTTAAGGCGGGCCGCGCCAATGGCCTGATACCGGCCGGGCTGGGCGCAAGAGATACGCTCAGGCTCGACATGGGTTATCCTCTATACGGTTCGGAGCTTACGAGCGAGACCACGCCGCTGGACGCAAACCTCAAGTGGGTCGTTGACCTTAAGGGCGACGACTTCATCGGCAGAGACGCGCTCTTAAAGCAAGTGGAGGCGGGGCCGAAAAAGAAGCTCGTCGGCTTTACGCTCACGGGGCGCGGCATAGCGCGTCCGTTTCACAAGATTTACAGCGACTATAGCATGGCCGAAGGCAGCTTGATCGGAGAGGTAACGAGCGGCACGCAGTCCCCCTCTCTCAAGTTATCCATAGGCATGGGTTATGTAGATATAGAAAAGAGCAAACGAGGCTCGGAGATTTTTATTGATATTCGGGGCAGGGCCGTCCCTGCGATAGTTACGAGAATGCCCTTTTACAAGGCCAAACCCGTGGCAAAGTTTAAGATAGACGATTAATATCTTTCTTTTCAAAAAAGGAGAAATAAAAATGGAACATCCAGAGAATCTAAAATATACAAAAGAGCACGAGTGGATACTGATAGAAGGCGAATCTGTAACCGTAGGCATCACCGACTACGCGCAGGACTCACTTGGAGATGTCGTATACCTGGAGCTGCCGGATGAAGGCGACACCATCACATCCGGCGAACCCTTCGGCGTAGTCGAGTCGGTCAAGGCCGTCTCAGACCTCTTCGCCCCGGTCACCGGAACCGTCTCGGAGGTAAACGACGCGCTTGTGGACGGACCAGAAGATATCAACGACGACCCGTACGGCGAGGCATGGATGTTAAAGATCGACCTCGACGACGTAGCCGAGCTTGACGGCCTCATGAGCAGCGCGGATTACGAAGCCTATATAGCCGAAGAAGCATAGAATATGCCTTACGTATCACATACAAATCAAGACCTGATGTCGATGCTCAAAGGGCTCGGACCTGACTATCTTAATAAACTAAGAGAGCTCATACCCGAAGCCCTTCGCAGCACTAGTGAACTGGCCATACCCGGCGGCCTCTCCGAGCAAGAGACCGATAGCCTCTTAAGGGGTATAGCGTCAAAAAACACCCCGGTATCCGAACTTTCGTCCTTTCTCGGCGCGGGCGCTTACGACCACTATGTGCCGGCGCTGGTAAGAAACCTGCTCTCAAGGAGCGAGTTCTTTACGGCCTATACGCCCTATCAGCCTGAGATAAGCCAGGGCACGCTACAGGCCGGTTACGAGTACCAGACACTCATATGCCAGCTTACCTCAATGGACGTATCGAACGCCTCGCTCTACGACGGCGCGTCGGCTACGGCAGAGGCGGTGCTCATGGCCCTTCGCATAAAGAAGAAGGCGACCAAGGTACTCTTGAGCGCGGCGCTGCACCCGGAATACCGGGAGGTCGTAAGGACATACCTGGCGGCATCGGACGCAGAGATTATCGAGATACCCTACGACCCAAAGAGCGGTGAAACCAGCATCGACGAACTGCTCAAACTGGATATCGAAGAAGGAGATGTTGCCTGTCTCGTCTTGCAGAGCCCGAACTTCCTTGGCGTTATCGAAGATATCGCCAAACATACAAGTTTCATACACGAAAAGGGCGGCCTTTCAATAGGTGTCGTCGTCGAACCGCTTTCACTCGGCGTTATCATGTCGCCGGGCGAAAAGGACGCGGATATATGCGTTGGCGAGGCCGCGGGTTTTGGCACCCCGCTGGCATACGGCGGCCCATATCTCGGTTTTATGGGGGTACGTGAAAAGTTCCTGAGGCAGATGCCGGGGCGACTGATCGGAGAGACCGAAGACGCCGACGGGGTGCGCAGCTATTGTCTTACGCTTGCCACACGCGAACAACACATCCGCCGCGACCGGGCCACCTCAAATATATGCACCAACGAGGGGCTGTCGGCTCTTGCGGCGACCATACACCTCTCCTCACTCGGAAAGGACGGCTTCAAGAATCTCGCCCTCTTGAATTTCTCAAAGGCCCATTACCTCGCCAAGCGGCTCCGAAAGAGCCGCGATATCTTCATGGGCTTTAAGACGACGCACTTTAATGAATTCACAGCCCGCTTCGCCCTGGGGACCGATATCGACATGATCCTCAAGAGGCTCTACGATAACGGCATACTCGGCGGCATAAATCTTAAAAAATACTATTCTGAACTAGACAGGCATCTTCTGATCTGCACGACCGAGATGAATACGAAGGCCGACATGGATCTTTTTGTCAAGATAGTCTTTGAGTGTTTGGAGGAAAAACCTTGGCAAAAGCCCTAGAAGGACCTTTAGAAGAACCTTTAATCTTCGACCGCTCGCGCGAGGGCCGCGCCGGGATCGGCATACCGACCCCGGACGTGCCTATAGTAGACCCGCATAAAGTACTGCCGCGCCTCATGGTGCGCGAAGAGGTCAAGGGCTTCCCCGAGCTTTCGGAGCTGGACGTATCGCGCCACTTTACAAGGTTATCGACCCTCAACTTCGGCGTAGAGACCGGCTTCTATCCGCTCGGCTCATGCACAATGAAATATAACCCGAAGCTTAACGAAGAGGTCGCCGGACTTCCTGGTTTCGCAGGGCTTCACCCCTATCAGGGCGAAGAGATGGTTCAGGGAGCGCTTGAGCTGACCTACGAACTAGAAAAGATTTTAGAAGAGATAAGCGGCATGCACGCGATAACGCTTCACCCGGCCGCTGGAGCGCACGGCGAGCTTACCGGCATGCTCATGCTCGCGGCATATTATCGTGACAGGGGCGAGACCCGCCACAAGGTCCTTATCCCCGACACGGCCCACGGCACCAACCCGGCCAGTTGCGCGCTCGGAGGCTTTACGGTCGTCCCGGTTAAGACAGGCCCCGACGGAATACTTACCGCCAAAGAGGTCGCAGACCATATGGACGACGACACCGCGGCCTTGATGCTTACAAACCCCAATACGCTCGGCCTCTTTGAATCGAATATAAAAGATATAAGCCAGGTTATGCACGACAAAGGCGGCTTCGTATATTGCGACGGCGCGAACCTGAACGCCATCATGGGACTGGCCAAGTTCGGCGAGATGGGCGTCGATATCGTTCAACTCAACCTGCACAAGACATTCTCCACCCCGCACGGCGGCGGCGGCCCCGGTAGCGGGCCTGTCGGAGTAACAGCCGAACTCGAACCGTATCTTCCTAAACCGAGAATAATCAAAACCGAAGAAGGTTACTCATACGAGACCGACAGGCCGAAATCGATCGGGCGTATGCGCGCCTTTCACTCGCAGTTCACCATACTCGTCAGGGCCTATGCCTATATCCGAAGGCTCGGCGCAAACGGCCTGAAAGAAGCGAGCGAGGCGGCAATACTGAATGCCAACTACCTGAAAGAGCAGCTCAAGGATACTTACGACCTGCCCTACGACGTCGCATGTATGCACGAGGCGGTATTTAGCGACAAACACCAGCAGGAGCGCGGCATAACTACTATGGATATTGCCAAGCGGCTCATGGACTACGGCATACACCCGCCGACCATATACTTTCCGCTGGTAGTGCCCGGCGCGCTCATGATAGAGCCGACCGAATGCGAAGGTCTCGATACTATCGATAATTTCGTAGAGGTAATGAAGAAGATCTCAGCCGAAGATCCCGAACTGGTAAAGGGCGCGCCGCACACCGCCCCGCGCAAGAGAATAGACGAGATCGGCGCGGCAAGAAGGCCGCGCCTCAGGTGGATTACTCCTGAAGAGGATTAATAGCTACTAGATTAACTTACTGGTAACCGCCGAGACTCATTACCGCGGCACCGAATATCAAACAGGTAATAAAGAACGCTACAAAGAATACGATAAAACCAAAGACTACCCTTCCTGTACCTATCTCTAAATGCGAGACTATAAAACCCTGATTCTTGTCCCAGCTCGTCTCGCCGTTTTTTTTCAAGTTAAAGTAAGCGATTATACAGGTTATAAGTATAACTATAGGAATACCAAGTCCCAGCCCCCTGAGCCATACTCCGCAGCTACGCGCTATTGCCCTGTTATAGGTCGGTTTTTGGCCGTTTTTATCCGTAACCGAAGTCCTCAGTATCCACTTGCCCGGAGTATAACCAAAACGTGAGAGCAGATAACTCTCAAACGGTATCCAGAGCGGGGGCGTTACCATTCCAATGACTACCGGCATAACTGAAAAGACGGCAGGATAGACAAAGAGCAGGAATAGATCGAAGATTATTGAAAAAAGCATCATATCGATAGAGCGCGCAAAGAACCTGACCCACGGACGCACCTGCGGCACGCTTGTGTCTCTGATAGCTTCGAAGTGGTAATGTCCCGGCTCAGGTATGGGCGGTGTTCCTGCCGGTTTGACATGAGGAACGAACGATACCGAGCCGTGTTTAAAATCAGGCAGAGCTGAAGCCGGGGTCCAATCGCCAAGGTGTTCGGCCCAGACGAGAGTCTCTGGGGGAAGCTCTCCGGTATCGAACTTGGCCTCAAGCTCGTAGTGGTTCACAGGGCCAACTGCCTTATTAAACTTTACGTAATACCAGGGTTTTTCCGACATGCAAAACTCCCTCTACTCAAAGTATCTTACGTAAATCTCTTCTAAATAGAATTTACAATCTTTTTGGGTAATTAGCAAGCCGTGGAGAGAACTCTCTTTTATTGTGGCTTTTGGGGTTCCACATTCATAAGCTGCCAGACGGCCTTTATAGTGACCTCCTGAAATATCTCGCGCCCCGAAGATTCTATAATTACATCCATTGAAAAAGGATTTATCTCAATACGAAAAGGCCTGCCAGCGGTAACGTCGTAAAAGATAGTGCCCTTAATATTGCCCTCTATCTGAAGGTCGGCGAATGTAGCGATGATCGGCTTTATGGGAAGGCTCTGCTTTTTGCCGTCTCTCTCGATTTCGATAACAGAGGCCGCGTTCCGTGGAGCAAGCGAGATGGCGTAACGCAGGTCCGACCACTTTTCTACCTTCATTGCGGCGAATGAAAGGATCTTGTCGCCGGACTTAAGCCCAGCCTTATCGGCCGGATATCCCGGCGCTATCTCACCTACGAAGATACCCTTCAGGTCCTCGACACCCTCGGCCATCCTGACGCCGAGATTCCTCTTCATAACGAACTCATTTTGTGCGAGTTCAACCTGACCGGAGAACTCTATGCGCGCAAATATCGAACCCGAGTGCCTCGCAAGCCCGGTAAGCAGATAACTGCATCTACACTCGGCTACAGCTTCCGGTATTGACGGAGAGTACGCTATGCTGGCCGGGGCCGACCACTTGTCGCCTACATCTACGACCGCGTCCAAAAATACAGGAAGTGAGCGAAAGGTGACCGCCCCTTTAGTCTCTCTCATCTCTCCGTTTTCGGTCATAGTGAAAGAACCTGCCTCGCCCGGTACGGACTCAATAAAACGCAGAAATTCGGAGCCTGAACCGCGAGCATTCAGATTCATCCAGTCAACGACCACGCGAGCGGAGCCGTCTGAGTTAATCGCCCCGGTGCTGTATGATACGGTGATGGAGTGACCGAGCTTTCTTTCTCTCTTGCCGGACTTGACGGTTGTTCGTTCTATCTTTCGGTAAGTTGCGGTCTCGCCTGTGGAGAGCTTTCTGGTTAGTTTAACACTGCCCGAGTCGGCCCACTCAGGCTCGTCCCACTTAAGCGCAGGATCGCTCTTGGCAAGAGAGTGCGTAACGAAGAAAATCACGAATAATATAGATAAGAGAGGAGAAAGAAAAGTTCTATGTGGGAAGTAAAATCTCATTGTGCCTCTAGACCATTATGGGGTCTTTCGAGCTCAAAGTACTTAGCCATTAACCGCCGTGGCGTTTGATCTCATCCTTCGGAGCTACCTCGACCCATGCCCCTGCGGCATTATACTTCTTCGCTATCTCCAAGGCCGACTTCTTGGCAGAGGCCTCGTCTTTATAGAAACCTACGCGTATCCGATACCACTTCTGACCCTTGGAGCGGGACTCGGTGACATATGCCTTATAACCGTCAGCCTTTAACTTACCGGCGAGATCACGAGTAAGCAATCCGCTTGTAGAGGATATCACATTTACGACATAACGACCGCCCGGAAGACTCTTAACAACAGGCTTTTTTGCGGTGCTTCTCTTTGGAAGACTCTTTTTAGGGGCCGAACTCTTCTTTGCAGTTTTTTTAACGGCAGGGGTCGTTTTAGTAGAGGCCGACATTGGCGCGCCTTCTACCCAGGCGGAACCTAACCTGTAGTCGCGTTCGAGTTTCTTTTTGGCGACTTGGGCGGAATCCTTATCCTTATACGGGCCGACGCGCACACGGTGCCACTTCGCGCCCTTAACGGTCTTGGCAAGAACCGTTGTATCATAACCACCCGACGAAAGCCTCTTTGAAAGGGCCTCGGCGGCCTCTTTACCTTTAAAGGACGCCGCATTCACTACAAATCCTTTAATAATTGGAACTCTCTTCTTTGTAGCCGGCCTCTTTATCGGCTTTACAACCTTTGGCTTATCTTGATTCTTTTTAGCGAGACGCGCTCCCTTGATGTCCGGGCCATTTGCGCTATCGACCCAGAGCCCCTTTAGCCCAAAGGTTCCGGCGAGACGTAGCCTCTGCTTTTCAGCCTCTTTTTGATCCTTAAAGAGACCAACCCTTACCCGGTGCCACGTCCTGCCTTTTACCGAAGCGCTCGTCTTATAGGCGTTAAAACCGTTTGATAACAATTTTTTAGATAAAGAGACAGCCTCCCCGTCAGTGGCAAATGACGCAACGCTCACTACATAAGAGCCGTCCGTGCCACCTACCCTCTTAGCGGGCGGCGCCATCTTCTTATTCGTTACAAGCGCGGGCTTCTTTTTGGCTTTCTTTACTGACGCCTTTTGTACGGCAGCCTTCTTTACTTCCGGCTTCGTTGTGGTCGGTTTCTTTACTGCCGTCTTTTTAGCGACAGCTTTCTTTATAACGGTTTTAGAGACCGGAGCCTTCTTCTCGACTCGGGCCGTCTTAATAGTTTTATCTACCGGACTCTTTTTGACAGGTTTCTGAATAGCCTTTTTAAGAGGTTTCTTTAAAAAGCTTTCGACCTCTTTTTTGACCGGCTCTTTAACCGGCTCGGACTTTTCAAGGGCCTTCTTTACGGCAGTCTTTTGGGCGGCCTTCTTTATCGAAGCCTTTTTAGCGTTCCTGGAAGGCTCTTTCTTCTCTACCCTGTCGATCAGCTCCTGTACGGTAGGTTTCTTTTCAGGTTTTTCGGGAGCCTTTGTGACAGTGGCTTTTTTAACGCTCTTGAGCGCTTCTTTCCCTTTAGCGGGGGTCGTGGTAGCGGCGGTTTCCGTAACAGCCTCTTTCTTCGCCGGTGGCGCGACCTTTACGATCTTGCCGCGACCGGTACCGGTAAAGTCCACAAGCTCGCGCAGGCTTTTTATAGATACTGTCTGCGCCACGTCCCTGTCGCCAACCCTTATCTTCGAACCTACGCGCAAGGAGCTGACAACGAGCCTTACCAGCACGCCGTCTGTGGCGTCAAAGACATATGTGCCTTTTAACTTACCCTTTGCCGCTACCTTGCCGGTGACCGCCGTATATGGCGTGATGCGGAACCAGTTGCGCTTTCCGCCACGAAGCACCGTTACGTCAACGCCCTTTCTCGGACGCGAGGTAGCAAGCGCGAATCTCAGGTCGGCCCAGTTGCGTATATCGTGGCCGTCATATGCGGTAATAACATCACCGGCCACTATACCCGCCTCGGCGGCAGGGTAACCGGGGGCCACGTCGCTTATGGAGACGCCGCCACCCTCGGCCTCTTTTTCGTCTTGTTTAACGCCAAGGCTCTTTTGAATGGCGACCTCTGTCGCCTTTAACGCCAGGTCTGCTTCAAAGGCGACCTTTACCCACTTTCTACCGTCTACATTGGAAGTCCCGGTGAGACGGAAGGTCGCCTCGCCCGAAGCAAGGGCCTCTGGAAAGTTCGGAGCAAAAACGACCGAAACAGGCCCCTTCCATGTCGAGCCCACGGTTACAGGCAACTTCGGCAAGAGCGGCAGGGAGCGAAGATCTACAGAGCCTTTGGCAAGAGTCGTAAGACCCCTCTGGGATAAAGAGAAACTTCCGACATGTTTACTGGAGCGTTCGATAAATCTCAGAAACTCGGAGCCGCTGCCCTTTGCGTTAAGATTACGCCAGTAGACGACCATATCGGAGTTTCCGTCGCGGTCGATGCCCCTGACCTTGTGCTCGGCGCTAAGTGAGTGGACGCGTTTCTTCTTCTCGTCCTTTTTTGATGTGGTCGTAGAGTGTATCTCGTGGTAGTTCACGCTATCGCCGGGTTTGAGCTTCCACTCAAGCTCGAAGAGGTCAACGCTCTTTTTCACCCATACCGGCTCACGCCATTCGGGGGGCTCGGCGGTGCGCGCAGCATTAAGAGCGCACGGAAGGGCCAGTACAAGCAGCGCCCCAAAGAATGCAACTCTTATGATCGATCTTCTAATACTGAATAATGACATAAACCCGCTTTACAATAGTCAAGTCCGCAACAGATGCCGCTCTTATTTTACGTAAAAAAATCCAATCCTTGCAGTACAATCTTTCATAACTACACTTACCGTCTATCCAAACACAGTTTCGCCCCAATTGTCAATCCGTTTAAGCCTAAAAGACGGTTTTTCATGCTAAATGGCTTTTTTAGCTCTTTTTGCCAAGAGATTGATAAAAGATCGCCTTGCCGGTCAGGCTTTGCAGGCTTGCTCTTTTAATCGGCCCCCTTCCTGAAAGCCATAGTAGAAGAATCATCTCTCACATGTTATAGTGACTACGGTTGAGGTGTGGACTCTACGTTATTATTGGCGAAACAGGAGATCCTGTCATGAAGATTCTCTTAGTTCTTATTCTTATACTCTTATTGCCTGTCTCAACGGCCTTTGCGGAATTATACAAATGGAAAGACGAAGGCGGTAAGTTGCACTTTACCGACAATATTCAAAATGTGCCTGAAGAGTACCGAAAAGGTAGCAACTATAAAACTAGAGGCACTCTCAATATAACCAGCGGTCGTAACAAGGGAAAACGCCGGTTTGCGCCAATAAGAGAGACTCTGGCGGTCAAGGGCATACTCGAATTTGACAATGAACTCTTATCTGATATTTCAAGAGTAGAGCCGCGATTCTGGTTTAGAAATGAAGCCACCGGCAAGGTCGCCGGCGCGGTAGCCGAGTACAAAGCAGGAGAGTACGAGGTCTACGGGCTGGAACCCGGCAATTACGGGATGAGCATAAATGTAGACCTCAACCCCGCCAATCCCCTGATGTATCCGGGAGACCTTAGGACATGGAAGACCTTTTCAGTTTCAGAAAAGAACCCCACTAGGCTCAATCTTAATCTCACAAAACTTATATACCTGATAAAACCTGTAGATAACGGCCGTCAGATTCCGGGCTGGGGAGGAAAGTGTCAGAATACTCCCTCAATCAGCGGGCCTGTCACCTTTGAATGGAAGCCGTTGGCTGACAACGTATATTATGATTATTCAATATCCAAACCGACCTGCAAGCCCTTTTCATTTGGAAAGGCGATTGCCAGCGGCAGCACTCAGGATACGAAGGTAACAATACCGCTGGAAGCGAGTTCTTCAAATAGTATCTATCTATTTAAGTTAAACGCCAGAAAAGACGGAAGAACTATCGGCTCCCTAATGACCCACGGAGGCAATGGGCATGGATGGGACTATAGATTCAAAGTAAGGTAAGATGAATAAAGGCAGTGAATCTAGTATATCATCAGGACTCTTCTATACGGTTTCTGCCGTTATCCTTTGCGCGGTAAAGGGCCTCGTCGGCCCTCTTGAGCAGATCTTCGGATATTTCACCCTCCACTAGTTGGGCAATGCCGAAGCTTGCCGTTACCTGCCCGGCAGTCTCGAATCTATGGGCCTCCATCTCGGAGCGAATCCTCTCGGCGAGGTAGGAGGCCCCTTTGAGGTCGGTCTCGACCGCGACGACACAGAACTCTTCACCGCCCCAGCGAATGAAGTGATTAGTCTTCCTCATATGCGCCCTAACTATATCCGAGGCCCCCTTTAGGACAAGATCCCCAACGGCATGTCCATGGGTATCGTTCACATTCTTAAAGTGGTCGAGGTCGAAGAGGATGAGCGACAGTGAGTGTCCGAACCTCTTAACCCTCTCAAGCTCCATAGCCATAAGGTCTTCCATCTTCTTTCTATTATAGGCCCCGGTCAACATATCGGTCGTTGAGAGCCTTACAAACTCCTGCTCCATCGTCTTACGTTCGGTAATATCGGTCGAGATGCCGCATATTGCATAAGCGGCCCCCTCGGTATTATATAGCGGAAACTTTACGGATATGTAGGTATGAAGGCCGTCGTCATGAGGAGCGACCTCCTCGAACTCCACGGGCTCTCCGGCAAGAAGCACTTTCCGGTCGTTGGCGCGAAAGGCGTCGGCAAGCTCTGTAGGAAAGACGTCATGGTCGGTCTTTCCTACGATAGCGTCACGATCTATCTTAAAGAGCTCTTCGTAGATCTTGTTTATGAGAATATATTTCCCCTCTTTATCCTTAATATATATGACGGTCGTAGAGTTATTGACCAGCGCGTTAAGCAGTTCGCGGCTCTCGCGCACGACCTCGGCGGCCTCTTTTTCTTCGGTGATGTCGCTGGCTATGCCGGCTATCCTGTATACCTCGCCCATGTTATTCAAGATAGGGAAGGCCCTGTCGCGAATCCAGCGCACGGCCCCGTCGGGCCTTACAATACGGTATACCTCGTCGAGCGAGCCGTTGCCAAGCTTGGAATATGCGACGCTCACTCTCTGGAGATCCTCGGCATAAACGCAATCGAGCCATACAGCCGGGTCGTTATAGAGCAGCGCATAGTCTCTGCCCCATATCTTTCTGTAGGAAGGGCTTACGTAAGTTATATTATATGAAGAGATAGAACGCACCCAGAAGACCTCGTCGATATTCTCGGTCAATTGGCGAAAGCGCGCTTCGCTCTCTCTAAAGTTCGCCTCGCTCTTCCTGAAGGCCTCGTCTCTCTCAAGAAAGCTCTTCTCCCTCTCCCTGAACTCATCCTCCCTCTTACGGAAGAGGGTCTCGCGCTCCATTAGCTCGTCCTTATTACTTCTGAACCTTTCTTCACAGTGACGGAACTCGACCTCCTTGCGCTGAAACTCTATCTCCATCCTCTGCCTGGACCTGAGCAACAGACCGGAATATGTCACAAAGGTAACTATAAGAAATACCGCTACGATACGCATCCAGATCTCCATCGGCTCATCCAGTGGCAGAAGGTTGGAGACAAAACCACGCTCGCCAAAGACAAAGGTGTCTACCGTCGTATCAAAGAGCCAGAATATAAGAGCAAGCGCGATACCGATAGAGACAAACTTTATTATTGAGCTTTCTTTATTCTTTTTTTTCATTCTTATGAGAGTCCCTCAATGTGAAAAAGAGGGTTGATGTAATGATTTTTCAGATCTATTTTCCGCCGTAAGCTCCAACGGTGCGGCTCGACCCCTCAAAGGCCGCGCCTGTCTTTCTATCCCACTCGGGCAGGACGCGGTAGTCCTCGGGCGAGCGGTAGTATGAATCTATGGCCTCGCGTGTAACAGAGACCATATTCGAGACATAACTCTTTGTCCTCTGGCGGCCCTCTATCTTGAGCGCGGAAACGCCGGCCTCGATCAAGCCGGGCAGCACGCGCAGGGCGTCGAGGCTTTCAGGCTCTTCTATGGCATAGGAGGTCGAGCCGTCCGGCATCTTGTACCTTGCCTTGCAACATGTCGGATAGGGCGCCTTCTCTTCCGGGCCGAGCCGGTTAAGGACCAGATCGTTCAGGGAGATATCGAGCCCTCCGTTGTCGTCATTTACAAAACGCACGAAACGCGTCGGGGAGCATACCCCCTCGGTATTGGTCGAAGCGCCGGTGACAAAGCTCGAAAGGTAACAACGGCCCTCGATATTTATACATAAGCCCCCGAGCGCGAATACTTCAAGCTCGACGTCGGTCTTTGCCCCTATGGCGGCTATCTCTTTTATGGTATGGACGCGAGGCAGAACGACGCGTTTGATGCCAAAGCGCTCTTTATAGAAATTTATCGATTCGTAATTTGAGCTGCTCGCCTGAACGCTCAAGTGAATATTTATCTCGGGATGAGCGGTACGGGCATAGTCGAGTATGCCGAGATTCGCAAGTATTATGGCATCCGCGCCAAGCTCTGCCGCGCTGTCGACGGCACTGCGCCACTCGCCGAAGCTATCTTGTTGCGGAAAGGTATTTATGGCGAGATATAACTTCCTACCATATTTTCTAACATACTCCAGGCCCTTTTCCAGAGAGGTACGGGTGAAATTAAGCCCCTCGAAGTTTCGAGCGTTTGTGGAGTCGTTAAAACCCGCATAAACGACATCGGCCCCGGCATCTATGGCGGCCTTAAGCGAAGCGAGGTTTCCGGCTGGAGCGATGATCTCGACCTTTTTATCATTAGCTGGCATTTATTTATTCTAACTAAAAATCAGAATAAAATCCACTGCACAGTCTGCAACGCCTACTTCGCGGATAGAACCTTTTATAGACGATCTTTGGTCGTCCGCGCCAGCGGTTATCTCTCCTGATTAATTAGGTACGTATGACATAGAGCCCTACTTTCATATTGGCTGTAAATTTTTTGAGATGCTGCATGATTTTGATGTTACTATATGCCGATGGCAACGAGTAATAATATAAAAGAAAGCGCCGCTTTTATCCTCTCCGCAGACGGGCCGCTGGCTTCGAAACTAGAGGGTTACGAAGAGCGGCCCGGACAGGTAGAGATGGCTTCACTCGTGCAAGAGGCCTTTGAAAAGAGAGAAACCCTTATGGTCGAGGCGGGAACTGGCACGGGCAAGAGCCTCGCCTATCTCATACCCGCGGCGCAAAGGGCCGTCGCCGCAGGAGAGCGCATTGTCATCGCCACGCGCACCATCAATCTTCAAGAACAGCTCACAGGCAAGGATATCCCGCTCCTGCACGAGATACTGGATATCCCCTTCAAGGCCGTGCTCGTAAAGGGCCGCTCCAACTATCTCTGCCGGAGAAAGGCGCTCGAAGCCGCGCGCGAACCGGCGCTCTTCGACAACACCACAGGGCTCGAAGCCATACTCAAATGGGCCGAAGAGAGTGTCGTTGGCTCTCTTTCCGAGCTCGACTTCATACCCGACAGCGGCCTATTCTCCCGCGTAGCCTCGGAGTATGATACCTGCCTTAAATCCAAGTGCCAACACTATGATAACTGCTTTTATTACAAGGCGCGCGCCGAAGTGAGCGGCGCTGACATTCTCATTACCAACCACAGCCTCTTATTTTCAGACCTTGCGATAAAGGCGATGAAGGGCGACTTTGAGGAAGGGGCCGCTCTACCGCCCTTTAAGAGGGTAGTTATCGACGAGGCCCACGGCATTGAGGCGGCCGCGACAGACCACTTCGGCACGCAGGTCTCAAAGGCCGCCGTCTCAAGACAGCTTGCGCGGTTATCATCTCCAACGGACAGGAGAAAAGGGCTTTTAAGTTTTTTACATTCGCGCATAAAGAAACTCGACCCGGATATCGGCGGCCTCGGAGGGCTAAACGGGCTCTCAGACGCCCTGATGCAGCTCGAAGGCACCTTATATGAAGATACCGTCAAGGCCCACGCCCTCTCAAACGAATTTTTTGAAAACTTATTTCACTTCTTCGCATCCAGATCCGATACGAACTCCCATTCATTTCGCCTGACCCTTGATAAAGAGATCAAAGATTTACCCGCCTGGCCCGACTGCGCGACAGAGGGCGCGACCCTTTGCGCGGCGCTTAAGTCTCTCGCAGTACGCCTGCGGGCGACACTATCGGCCATTCGCCGCGAGACAGAAGGCAAGCTGGCCGACAACCTGCTTGCATCGCCCTTGATAGAGACCGGGGCCGTAGCCGCAAGGCTCTCGGCCATTGCCGATGCGATGGAAGAGATTCTCTTTAAAGAAGGGCGCAACGCGGTTCGCTGGGTCGCGCTGGAGAACCCGCCACCGCCGCGAAGGATGCGCATAACATTAAAACTCTCCCCGCTCGATGTCGGTGAACTCTTATTTGAGAATCTCTACGAGCGGGTATCGTCGGTGGTCCTCACCTCGGCCACGCTGAGCGTGCGTAATAAGTTCGATTTTATGGAGAACCGGTTAGGAGTGGACCGAATAGCTAAGGAGTTGAGACTCTCAAAGAAGCTTCCCTCCCCATTCGACTATGAAAAACAGGTAAAGCTAATTATCCACGACGACCTGCCTGAGCCGGGTGAGCGGAGCTTTGCAAGAGAGGCCGGTCGGCGACTTTCAGGGTATGTAAAAGATACCGGCGGCGGAGCGCTTGTGCTCTTTACCTCGTATTCATTGCTTAACGGCCTTTATGATAGCTGCTCCACGCCGATTGCCTCGCTCGGCATACGTCTCTTGCGGCAGGGCACGGCCCCGCGCGCTACCTTGCTTGAAGACTTTACAAAAGACGAAAACAGCGTGTTGCTTGGCACCGACTCGTTCTGGGAGGGAGTGGATGTGCCCGGCCCCTCGCTGCGTTCGGTGGTGATCACTAGACTGCCATTCGAAGTCCCCGACGACCCTGTCACAAAGGCTCGACTGCGGGCCATTGAAGAGGCCGGCGGCAGCGCCTTTCGACACTATACACTGCCAAATGCCGTGATAAAGTTCCGCCAGGGTTTTGGGCGGCTCATACGCAAAAAGAGCGATACAGGCACGGTACTCGTGCTAGACAAGAGGATAAGAACGAAATCCTACGGCAAGATCTTTCTTGACTCTTTACCCGGCTGTGATATTATAGCATAAAATGTAAGAACTATACTTAAAATGCCTTATTTCAGAAGGGACCTTGGAGAGGGGCCCTTCTGTTTTTTATCTTTCTTAACTTAATGACAGGATTTCTATGCCGTCAAGACGCTCCATAAAAGAGCCGGTAGTGCTTCTGGGTTCCACCGACACGGGAATACTCTTTTCACGCGGGTTGGTGCGCTGTAACTACCCTGTCTACAATATGCACCAGTTCTCCAAGCACTTTAAGGAAGATGTCAAGTGCGTGCCCGACCCCATACTGGTCGCCATATCCGTTGAAAACAAATCACTCGACAAAACACTAAAGCTGGTCCCTCCGCCGTGGCGCAATCGAATAGCGCTATTTGTTGACGGTGTAATGCCTATCGACTGGATGATACACTCCATCACCGAACCGACCGTCGTTTGCGACTGGTCGTTAAGAAAGCCGGTCTACGGTCAGACCCCGAATATGCCTACCATGGTCTTCGGCCCCAACTTTCATATAATCGAAGAGGTCTTCGGCTCCTTAGAGATAGGCTCTACCCATATAAGAACCAAACAGGAACTCACCTACGAACTTGCAAGAAAGCAGCTCTTTCTATTCATGTGCAACATCGCAAAGCAGGTATCGAATGTTAATATCGGCTCCTTCTGGCAGAGCAATCCCAAGTTCGCGCGCGAGGTTGCCTCTGAAAAACTTCAGCTGCTTGAGTCACACACGGGCGAGAACCTCCCAGCGCGCGAGCTTCTTGAGATGCTCGAAGAGGCCATTAGCGCCAACCCGTACCAGTGCCACCCCGGACCGGCCTCGCCGCACAACCTCGAGAGCACACTGCGCCTGGCCGGAGAGTGCAACCTGCCCATCCCCCTGATCTGCGACATATACACACGAGGCCTCGAAGCCTAACTGAGAATTGATCTTTTTTCCTGGCTCTGCGTTGGGATAGGAAATAAAAGACTCGACGTACAGACGTACGACTCGCATTTTATTTCCTACCCCGCCTTGATCCAGAAAAAAATCTCTAATTCTCAGACAGGCTGCATATTCCCGGCATGAAAAACTTTTAAAGACTTAAGGGACTCGCTTCGCGTAAAGATGGAAGACTTTAAAGACTTTAAAAATTCGCTTCGCGTAAAGATGAAAGACTTTAGAGACTTAAAGGACTCGCTTCGCGTAAGGATGAAAGGCTTTAAAGGCTTAGAGAATTCGCTTCGCGTAAAGATTAAAGGCTCGCATCTTTGTTTTTCATGTCCCCTGCTTTTTTGGTATGCGCCTAAAAGCTTAAAGATCTACAGTAGCTCGCTTCGCGTAAAGAAAAGCATAGGTATGTACTATGAAATGATCTCAGAAAGTTCTCGGAAGGAATCTATTATAAAATCCGGTGCGGCCTTTTCAAGTTCATAGAGAGGCCTGAAACCGAAGGCCGCCCCTACGGTCATAACACCCGCGGCCTTTCCGGCCTCGCAGTCTATGGGGCTATCGCCTACAAATACCGCATCGGTGGCGGTAAGGCCAAGTCTCTTAAGGACATGTAAGATAGGGGCGGGGTCGGGTTTTCTTTGCGGTAAAGAGTCGCCGCCAAGGACCTCGTCGAAGAGTGAGTCCATATTAAAACCTTTCAGAACCCCTATCGTAAGCTCTATAGGTTTATTAGAGACTATCGCCATACGCTTTCCTACCGCCCTGTAGCTATCAAGTGTATCGTGCACACCATCGTAAAGAGTCGTATCGTCAATCATGTGGGAGGCGTATAGCCTTAAAAATATAGAGCGAGCCTCAAGAAGTCGCTCCGCTCCTTCGTCCGGCATAAGCTGCTTTAGTAACATCTGAATGCCCCAGCCGACTTTATTCTTTATCGACTCATGGTCCTGACGTGGATGTCCCATCTCGTCAAGCGTCCTGTTCGATGCCCATGCAATATCCCCGCTCGAATCTATAAGCGTTCCGTCGAGATCGAATATGAGCAGTTTCTTATTAATGGATTCCATAGGACCAATATATCAACGCCACCAGAATATTGCAAGCAACCACCCCCAGAACCATAAGCAGCCAAAGTATGTCCAGAAAAAAGTGTATACTGTATACGCTTTTCACTTGCCTTTCTCTAACTTTTCACGTAATATTGAACTTCATGTACTTTTCATGCACTATCAAACGCTATATTATTGTGGATTTAGCTCTTGAAAAAAGGCTTCTTAAAAACTAGCGGGCTTCTCATATTAGCCCTTGCGGTCATGGCGCTTACGGGCTCCAATGCGAACGCCGGTTCGCCGAATGACTATCCCGACTATACGATCGTCGGCGGCATCAGCTACTCAAAGCACAATATGGGCGCCTGGTCCACGCACTACCAGGCCGACAACTCCGACGGCAACGGCGGCACATCCGAGTTATGTATCTTCTGTCATACCCCGCATCAAGGTTACGGCGGCGGTCCGCTCTGGAACAGGGGCTTCCCGAACACCGCCTCCTACATCGCATACGGAACGACCATCGGCGGCACGCACGTTAAGAACTCCGATATCGATGGTTCCACACTTGCCTGTCTCAGTTGTCATGACGGTTCCACCAGCTTCGACACATTTGTAAACGCTCCGGGTAAGGGCAACGGAGGCAGCAACAACAGCACAGCCACCGACTTCAACTGGACCTTTACCGAAGACGGCAACACAGTATCCGACAAGCTGACGGTGGCAACCGCTCTATTAGGGACAGACCTCAGAAACGATCACGCCGTCTCTATCACCTATATAGCCAACAGGGCCTCACTCAGGCCCACAAGCACAGTCATATCCACTATCAGCATGAGCACGCCGTCCATGACAGCCGGAGACGGTAGCGACGCAAACTCATCTACTACAATCACAAACCGCTGGGCCGTAGGAGGTTACGTAAACCCCAACGCGACCATAGCCGACCTGCTTGAAAACGGCAAGGTTCAATGTACCTCGTGCCACGACCCGCACTTTAACAACAAAAGCTGGAACGAAATCGAATCTACCTGGGGCTCCCCGGACGATAATTCTGGCCTCTTCCTTAGAAGGATCGGCGGCAATAGTCTCTCCGGCGTATGCCGCACCTGTCACGATAAGTAGGACCTAAAGCTTTCCTATCCCCAATTCATTGATTCGCCGCCTTCTTTATCATATAATAGAATAATGAAACGTTGCCATTCATGCAAGGCCGTACTCGAACTCGATCGTCGACCAGCGCGTGCCGATACATGTACAAAATGCCTTGCAGACCTTAAGTGCTGCAAAAACTGCAAATTCTACGATACAAACTCCTATAATGAATGCAGAGAGACGCAGGCCGAACGTGTCGTAATTAAAGACCGCTCAAACTTCTGCGACTATTTCCAATTCAGGGACGATGAAGAATCTAGTGAGGATCTCGTCGGACCTGATCCTATGGCCGGCCTCAAGGATCTCTTCGGAGGGGACTGACAGGTATGATCAAAAATACCTTTTTACATATAACCGGCATCGGCGCCGGAACGGAACGAGCGCTATGGGATCAAGATATCCACGACTGGAACTCGCTACTTGGCCCAGGTGGCAAGAGCATGACCGCGCCTCGTTTATCAGAGCTTCGAGAGACGACTGAAGAATCCATAAAACGGCTCGCGGGGCGCGACCATAACTGGTTCTCTTCGCGTCTGCCTTCGAGCGAAACATGGAGACTCTTTGGCGAATTCAGGGATAGTGTCGCCTACCTCGATATCGAGACAACCGGCCTCGGTCATGGCGACGACCACATAACGACCATCGCCCTCTATGACGGCAAAGATATTAAAACCTATGTGCACGGGCAAAATATGGAGAACTTTCCGGAAGATATCGAAGGTTACGACCTGCTCGTGACCTTTAACGGAAAGTGTTTCGACGCTCCATTTATCGAGCGCGAGTTCAATATCGAGCTGACACACGCGCATATCGACCTGCGCTTTCTACTAAAGGGACTCGGCTACGGCGGCGGCCTTAAGAAGATAGAAAAGAGATTCGGCATGGGACGCGACTCCCTGGAGGGTATCGACGGTTATTTCGCGGTACTCTTGTGGCAGGATTTTTTAAAAAACAGCAACCCCGACGCCCTCGACACACTGCTGGCCTACAACGTAGAGGACACGGTAAATCTTGAAAGGCTTATGTATCTGGCCTACAACATGAAACTCGAAGAGACCCCCTTCGCCTCCATCCACGCACTGACCGTACCCGACCGCCCGGCTGTAGACTACAGCCCCCACGACGAGACCGTAAGACGCATTATGAAAAGATATTACAGGTAAAAATTTACCAGAGCTTAAGGCCGGACGAGAGTTCGTACAGGTAGCGTTTTACTAGAGAAAGCCTTCCGCCCCTCTCCGCTATCTATCCCAGACTACCAGTCTACCAGCTTGGTAGCTCCCGCTGTAAGGGCGGGTTTTTCTCCCGGAATCCATGCGCCTTTAAATAACGAGGTTTCATTTCTTTTAAGATTAAAGGTTCCATAGAGGGCCCTCTCTCCTACGCCGTATGGAAAGGCGCCTATCACGTCCTCACCCTTGGAAGATATTCCCACAAGGTCTCCGTCGAACTCCCGGTACCTGGTGACATAACCTTTATATACGTCGTATAGGCAGAGATTATCTGAAGTATCCCTATAAAAGACCCTTGAACCGTCACCCGACACGAGCAGGGTATTTTTGAAACCTGAAAGCTTTACCTTATCATCGAGCGACCTTTCGACCTTGCTTTCGAGTTCCATTAAGACCAGTTCGTAATCAAAGCCGCGCTTCCTTAGAAATACTACTTCGTCGCGCCCCTTCAGGATACCGGGAAATCCGTAACCCGGCCTGAAGAGTATGCTCATCTCTCCCGTGTCGGCGTTGATGGTCTTTGTCCCGTAGGGTGGCTCCCAAAATACGACGGTCTTTGAGTCGTCGAGCCAATCCACGGAGAGTATCTGCTTGGTGCCGTTATATATAATCTTTCTATCTCCGTCAGGGGTGGAGACGAAGAGTTGGTTCTGTACCGAGATGGCAAGCCTTTTATCATCCGGCGACCACCCGATATCGAGTATTTCGGTCGGCGCGTCAAATTTAGTGATGGCGCGCACCTGCCTCTTGGAGGGTCCGAGGATCTCTACATTTTTGATACGTCCCTCTTTACCGGAGATCTTTACATAGGCGAGCATCTTGGAGTTATTCGAGCGAACGGGATATATGGCGTCCTTAACGGCGATCTTAAGATCGACCGTCTCTGGGTCGAGAGAATATATATTAAAGACCTGCCTCTCGGAAAAAGAGCCGCGTGTCGAGTCCTCACTACCTACGAAAAGGATATCTCTTTCCACAGCGTGGAGATCTTTGGAAAAGATAAAAACTGTAAAGATTGCCAAAAATATCAGAAACCGCCTGCTCATCCCTACCTCCCGTTAGAGCCCTTTTTGGATGCAGCGCTTATTCGCCTCGTTATCCTCTTCTTTATCCATCCGCCGTCCCACCACTCTATAGGTAGAACCGCCGTGCCGTTCAGGTAAACTCCGAAATGAAGATGATCGCCTCCGGCTAGCCCGCTCTGTCCAGTGCGGCCAATGCGCTCTCCACGCGAGACCTCGTCATCCAACCCCACATCCATCGAGCTTAAATGCGAATAAAGAGTAAAGAGCCCCATGCCGTGGTCAATAATAACGGTATTACCGTAAATGCCTAAGGCGTCGGCAAAGACGACTATTCCGTTATTGGCCGCGCCGACCGGGTGGCGTTTTACAGCGGCCAGATCTACGCCCAGGTGATAGAGCTTATCGACTTCTTCTCCATCATAAGTATATGTGCGAAAATCGGCATAACGAGCCATTACCTGCGAGTTTTTCATCTGAAGAAAAGAGCCCTTCCATAGCATTTGAGCAGTGCTCTTTGAAGTAAGTTCCGCGATACGCGCCTCGTTAGAAGCTCTCATGTCGCGGTTCACCATATTAAAATCGTCTATCCCGGAACCGGACGATCCCATGCCGGAGCCTTCGACTAGCGGAGGTATCTTTCTATCTAAAAAGCCGTCGGAGAGACCGATAGTCCTCTTCCTGTACTTTTTGTTCTTTACCAAAATGCCGAGCTTTCTGGTCGAGAGATTTCCGGCCTTATCAGAGGCCTCGATGACTACGGGCTCGCCGGGTTCGAGGTCATAGGGATAAGAGAAAAATACGAGGTAGCGCGACTCGTCGCCGAGCGATTCGTTATAGGCCTTAAACCAACGCTCTCCAATGCGTATGCCTGCCTCTACCGTATCGGCGGATGTACGAAAGGCCGCTATCTCCGCGCCGCCGCGCGTAACGACATGGTCACGGGTTAAAAGGCCGATGGTCGGCGGTGTCGTGTCAACGATAACCGGGTACTCGACCTCCGCGCTATTTTTAAGAAGTGAGCGATCTACAAGGGTTATGCGTATCGTGCCCTTACCGTCCTTTATGCCTAACTCTCTTAGCGGTATATTCAGGCCGAGTTCCGCCTCTTTCATTGCCGGGCTTCTCTTAGAAAGGTCTTCACTGTAGATCGACCTTTCTCCGGCGGCCCCCTTATAGAAGACCTCGACCAGCCCTAGTCCCATACCCCGGTCTGTGATATCAATGGTTATCGTCGTGTCGTCACCAAGATAGTCGACGCTATCGGTCCATTCTATCTTTGGCGGGTGGCTCTCGAATACGGTAAAGTAGGCGACAACGCCTACGATGATAATAATAGCTACAGGTAAAAATAATTTCCAGTTAAGTCTCTTCATATCTTTTTAGAAAAACCTTTCTTAATCTACTTTAGATTTCCTGGATTCTTTAAAACCAAAACCGCCGCCGCCCGGGGTCTCTATTCTTACGGTCTGACCTGCTACTACATTTAGGTAAACCCGGTGGGAGAGTTCCACCTCCGTGCCGTCTTCTTTTATAAGGATATTTCTTCCGCTCTCGCCGTCTCGTCCCCCGGCAAGTCCGTATGGGGCGGTCTCTCGCCTCTCCGATATAATAGAGAGCTTTGCGTCTTTTAAAAACTTCAATTCTCTTATCAGGCCGTCACCGCCTGAGTGCGCGCCCTCGCCGCCAGAGCCTGGCCTTATGGTGAAACGGTTAAGCCGTACATATGGGTGGCGCGTCTCCAGAACCTCCGGGTCGGTCATACGGGTATTTGTCATATGGACCTGCACAGCCGAGGCTCCATTAAACTCAGCCGTAGCCCCTGAGCCGCCGGCGATTGTTTCGTAATAGGGCGTGTCGCCCTCGACCTCGAACAGGAGGTTATTCATCGTACCCTGGCTTGCCGCCGCTACGCCAAATGCCCCTAAGAGCACATCGACTATGCGCTGTGAGCTCTCGACATTACCGGAGCTAACGGGCGACGGATACGAGGGGTTGAGTATCGAACCCTTTGGCACTATAATATCGACCGGTTCGAGACAGCCGCCGTTAAGCGGCATCTCGCTCTTTGCCAAAACCCTTAAAACGTATAGTATGGCGGAGCGCGTCACCGAGAACGGCGCGTTGAGGCTCGACCCGCTCATTTGAGGGCCCGAGCCGGTAAAGTCGATTACCGCCCTTATAGTTTCAGGCGCGGAGTCGCCCGCTTCGATATCTATCTTAACACAGATAGGCGTCCGGTCATCAAGGCTATCTTCAAAAATCGCTGAGAACTTATCATTTTCACCAAGAAAAGAGGCCAGCGCCCTTCTTACCGATGACGCCGCGTTCTCTTGAATAAAACCCATATAGGCGCGTATCGTGTCGAGACCATAACGCGCTATGATATTGTTAAGCACTACCTCGCCGGATGTACAGGCCGCTACCTGGGCCTTAATATCGAGCAACCGTTCAGGCAGGTTACGGGCGGGCCAGCGTGACGAGTTAAGCTTTTCCATAAGTTTATCCTCAAAAAAGATTCCGTCGCGGACGATCAGGAGCGCATCGAGTAAGACGCCCTCCTCGTCTATATGAGTTGGATCAGGCGGCATGGAGCCCGGTGTGGTGCCGCCGATATCGGCAGGGTGCCCGCGCGCGGCGGTAAAGAAGCGAAGCTTCATCTGCGCATCAAAGAAGGGCTTTACCACGGTAACGTCCGGCAGGTGCGAACCTCCGCGATAGGGGTTGTTGGTGATATAGATATCTCCCGGCCTCATCTCGCCTATATCTTCTAGCAGGGCGGCGACGGTATCTCCCATAGAACCGAGATGCACGGGAATATGCGGCGCATTGGCTACGAGAGAGCCGGTCTCATCAAAGAGCGCACAAGAGAAGTCGCGCCGCTCCTTTATATTTACAGAGAATGCCGTATTGGCCAGTACATGGCCCATCTCCTTTGCTATCGACATAAAGAGATTTCCAAAGACCTCAAGAAGGACCGGGTCGGGACCGGCGGCGGATGAGGGGGCGGATGAGGTGGTGGGAGAAAGGCTCCCGGCCTTTGCAAGAGAACTCTGCCTATTAAGAATAAGAGTCCCGTCCTCCTGCACTGTAAGAGAGAAACCCGGATCTACGACCAGAGTCGAGTAACTATCGATAACTATGGCAGGGCCGGTTATAGAAATGGACTTTGAGAGCTTTTCTCTCTCATATACAGGCGCCTTTAGAAAACCGCCATAATAATATATCTGCGTCTCCGTCAAAGCTCTTAATTCTTTTTCAGCAGCAATCTCCGCGAAGTCACCATTAAAAGCGTCGTCCTCTAAAGAGACGGCCTCAAGCCTGAGGTTAACGGCCTCTATGGTTCTACTATCAGGGAAGAAACCGTAGAGCTTCGTATATGCCTTGCGAAATTCACCAAAAGTCTTTTCATAGGAAGTCAGTTCAACTGTGATTGCGCTGTCACTTCCGAGCGGCCTGAGCTCAAGTGATCTCTTAAAGAGATAAGCTTTCTGGCCGGAAGAGAGCCCGGCCTCCATCTCTGCAAAGCGTTTTGAAATCTTCTCTACGGCAGGTTGGTCGAATATCTCCAGGACCGTCTCAACCTGAGTAAGGGTCGGCGCGGCAAGGCCGATTCCGTAGGCGGACATGAGCCCCGCCAGCGGATGGCAGAGAACCGCATCCATCTCAAGCAATGTCGCAAGCGCGCATGAGTGCTGTCCGCCCGCGCCGCCAAAAGATAGAAGTGCATGCTCCCTTACATCGTAACCGCGCGCAACCGATACCTCGCGCACGGCGAGAGCCATCTTTTCGTTGGCTATCTCGATAAAGCCGAGCGCCACATCCTGCATGGAGATCTTTTTTCCAAGCGCACTATTTATCTCGTCCGTTAGTTTTCTAAATTTTTCTTCTACAATAAGAATATTTAGCGCTTCGTCTCGTCCGGGACCAAAGCTTTTAGGAAAGAACTCCGGCAGCAGGCGTCCTGTAAGCAGGTTCGCGTCGGTGAGTGTCAGAGGGCCGCCAAATCCATACGAGGCCGGGCCGGGCCATGCCCCTGCGCTCTCAGGGCCGGTATTCATCTTATTGCCGTCAAAGCTCAATATAGAGCCGCCGCCCGAGGCGACCGTTACGATATTTAAAGATTCGCCCTGAAGTTCAAGGCCGTCAACCGTCTCTTCATATACGCGCTCGAACTCTCCTGAAAAGCGCGATACATCGGTCGAAGTGCCGCCCATATCAAAACCCACGGCCCCTGAGAGGGATTGTCTTTCAAAGATATGGCCGACGGCGACCACCCCGCCCGCCGGGCCGGAGAATATCGCGTCCTTGCCGTTAAAACCTGCCGGGTCCGTCAGGCCGCCGGAGCTCTGAATAAACTCTATCGGGATGCTCTCGGTCTCGCGCTCAATAGAGCTTATATATTCATTTAATATAAGACTCAAATAAGCATCTACAAGCGTCGCACGCCCCCTGGTCACTATCTTTATGAGATTTACGCACTCGTGTGAGAGAAATATATTTGAAAGTCCTATATCGTCTAATATATCACGACAAAGAGACTCGTGTTCAGGGTTCTTCCACGAGTGCATCAAGACGACCGAGACCGCCTCAAAATCCGCTGGAGCAAGGATTTTTAGCTTCTCACGTAAAAGCTCTTTATCAATGGGAGAAACCACCGCGCCGTCGGGTCCGATGCGTTCATCGACCTCTATGACATGATCATAAAGCAGTGGTGGTTTTGAGATAGAGAGGGCAAAGATATCGGGCCTCGCCTGCGAGCCGATCTCCAGCAGGTCGCGCATGCCCGATGTTATTAACAACAGAGTACGCGCCCCCTTGCGCTCAAGAAGGGCGTTGGTTGCGACCGTGGTGCCGAGCCTTATCTTATCTATCTTCCCTGCGGGAAGCGGCTCGGTTGAACCGAGGCCGAGCACTCGCCTTATGGACTCAAGAGAGGGATCCGGATATTCGGTTGAACGGGATAGAAGTTTTCTGGTATGGAAATGACCGTCGGGATCGACGGCAACGACATCGGTAAAGGTCCCGCCCCTGTCAACGGCGAAGGACCAGCCCTTCTTCTCTTTAGCGGTTAATACCATTGAGGTAAAATACTATTGAAGTTAAGTAGTCTTATTTATCTTCCTACCGTGAAGCGGCTGCACCTCGCGCGCGTTATCGGGATAGATATCGGTAAAATATCCTATCTGCTCATCGGCGACATAGGCGGGTTCCACGAGCACAAACCACCTGACGCCCTCGGTAAATGGAGCCATCGTGAGAGAGCCCTTGTAGCTATAATAGGCCTTTGACTTCGGCAGAAGGTCGGCGACATTTAGCCAGCACGGGGTAGGTATCGCGCCGAGTTCGTCCGGCATATCGTCGAGTATCGTTGCGTACCTGTCGTTATACTCTTCTCCCTCAGCCATAAGCACGGCGACAACCACAATAGATTCATCGGCGGCCTTATGAACGAGATGCATCTCCATAGGATATTTCTTGCCGTCTATGGCATGATCGGAAGGCGCGTGAAAGTGCGCCTCGATAAGTTGAAATGACTCATCGCCGCACTTTAGAAAGCTCTTCTCTCCGCAGTAGATCAGGATGGTGCGAGTATCATTTTCGACCGTCACCCTCAGGTCGGAATAGTTAAACTCCAGCGGCGGCTGCTCTGCCTCTTCGGTCTCGGCATCGATTATGTCGACAGGAGACTGCTCTTTCGCATCTACCGGCACGACATCTTTATCTTCCAACTTATCTATAACTTCATCTGCGAATTTAGACCAGTCGATCATATTTGAAATTACCTTCCAGGCTTATTGCCTTCTACCTTATTTCGATACCGACTTTAACGTGCGACCGTGCAGAGGTTGCACGGGGCGATTATTGCCGTGGTAAATGGCTCTATAGGTCTCTATCTGCTGGGCGCTCATCTCGACCGGCTCATTCATGAGAAGCCAGGTAACACCCTCGGTGCACGGCGGTGTAGTGAGCGAACCGGTGTATGTCGTATAAGCCTTGGAGGCGGGCAGGAGGTAGCGGGCCTTTATGAGCACTCCATAGTCCTTAGCCGGTCCCTTTTCAGAGGGGAGCAGCACCCAGACGTTGTCGAAGTTTGAGTTATGCTTGCCCTCTTTAACCATTACACCGATGACGGCGAGCGCGCCTTTATCGCTTTTATGTACGAGGTGCATCTCAATAGGAAAGTGCTTGCCGCCAACGGTATGTTCACTCGGGCCGTGGAAGTGAAACTGTGCGAGGTGGTACTTGGTTCCGGCAAGCTTTATATAACTTCCCTTGTCGTAGTCGAGCTGTATGGTATGTCCGTTATTGACTATCTTCATGCCGGAGGCCATGTAGTGGAACTCTATGGCTTCGAGGTCGGCGGCGTAAGTGGAACCGATATTAACAGGCGACTGGTTACGGCCCTTTTTACAGGTTATATAGTCATGGCCGAGATCCCCCCAGTGCGAAGGCCCTTCTTGACCCGTATATGTCCAGTTCGGCCCGTGATCTACGGAAGCGGCATCCCCGTGCCCGTCACCGTGTCCGCCGCTTTCGGCTTTTATGTCGGGAGTGAGTGAAAGTGTTAAGGCTATCGCGAAAATCGCTGTGATAACGTACTTAAGCATTTGCATGGCTCCTTCTTAATTATTGATATAAAAACTGCTAATTTCCCGCTCAATATAATACTAAAAAGAGATTACCACCTATAAGAATTCAGACGGCCAATTATATTACGACGCTTTTAAGAAAACTCGAAACGCGGATAATAGGCTATCCCACACCCATAAAATTAAGACCGCGAAATAGAAGCACACTTGTGTGCTTAGTCTTTTATTAATTCGTGCAGGGTTTCCAACTCGGTTACTACATATTCCTTAACCCCCGCCGGCAGGGTTATGATGACCTCGTCGTCAACTCTCTTTCCGATAAGGGCCTTGCCTATTGGCGAGGCTGCCGAGATCTTGCCCTGCCTTGGTTCGACCTCTTCGGGGGTGACTATCTCATAGATAAACTCTTTTCCGCTATCAATATCTTCGATATAGACCCTTGAGCCGAAAGATACCGCGTCCTTTGGCAGATCGTCGAGCTTCAGGCTTGCGAGGGTCTCGATACGAGCGGAGAGATGGGCGGCGCGGGCCTGCAGGAACGACTGCCTCTGCTTGGCCGCGTCGTACTCCGAGTTCTCGCTCAGGTCTCCGTGACCCGCGGCGGTCTGAAGATCCTGCGGAACTTCGACCCTGAGTTGGTATGCAACCTCTTCAAACTCTTTTTCAAGGCGCTCAAGCGCCGGAAGTTTTTTCATTGTAAGACTTACTCCATTAATAATAAAAGACGAAGCGTTCTCTAAGAGCGCTCACTCTTAATCAGTTCCGTTACCGACTCTATATGAAATGTCTGCGGAAAAATGTCAATGACGGACGACCCCACCACCTCGTAACCCGATTCGGCGAGAAATTTAATATCTCTCGCCAATGTAGGCGGCGCGCAGGAGATGTAGATTAAACGTTCGACACCAAGCGGCGCCAGCGCGGTGACGGCCTCGATATCCCCCCCTCTAGGAGGGTCTAATATTATCATATCCAGGGTCGAGCTTGCAAGAAATTTGGCCCCGTCCGAGACGATCTTATCCGAGGCGCGTCCGCTCGAAAAACGAACATTCTTGATCCCGTTAGCGGCGGCATTCTCCCTTGCGTACCATACGGCGGAACGGTCGTCCTCAATACCCGCGGCGTAACTTCCTCTCTTGGCGAGCGGAAGCGTCAGGTTGCCCACTCCTGAAAAGAGATCCCATACCCTTTCTGTGCCGCGCAGGGACGCGGTATCTGTTACCACGGAGACGAGAGTCTCATTGGCCGAGTACGAGGCCTGCGTAAAGACTCCCGGTTCGGCCGACATGGTAAGGCCGTCTACCATATACTCTATACGCGTCTCGCCCGCCCTGACAAGCACGGTAGAGACGCGACGTACTTCTATGCCCTTAAGCAGCTCTACGCGCTCAATAAGAGAAGGCCAGTTGATTCGGCTGGAACGCGGCACGCTCCCGCGTTTTTCGAGTGTAAATAGCGCGGTTACTTTATTGTCTGTCTGGCTAAGGCTTATCTGAAGCTCTAGCGGGCCGCGGAGATCGTTAGATAGTTTTGACTTGATATCCAGAAAGGCCTCGTTAATAACCGGGTCGAGCAACGGGCACGAGTCGATATCCACGACAGACTTCGAACGCGCTGCGAAAAAACCCCACTTGCCGTCCTTCACATGAAAACGGACTCGGGTACGGTATGCAAGCCGTTTCGTGGCGGGATGAATCACAGGATCGGCGATATCAACGCCGCCGATACGCTTTATGGTATCTTTGAGTATCTGCGACTTCCATTCAAGCTGGGTTTCGTAGTTGATATTCATCCACTGGCAGCCACCGCACTCGCCGAAGGCGTCACACTCAGGCTCTACCCTGTGAGGAGAAGGCTCAACGATCTCAATAATAGAGCCGAAGGCGTGGCTCTTCTTCTCACGCTCAATCTTAATAGATACCCGGTCTCCGGGCACCCCCTGTTGAATAAAGAGGACCTTGCCGTCAGCCTTATCGTCGAGCCTCGCCACACCCGCGCCGCCATATGAGAGCGATTCTATATTAACAATCTCGGACATGCACGATAGAGTAGCACAAAGGGGCGCGGAGGTCTGCCTTTTTAAGGAAAGGACGAAAAGTTAATAGAGAAGTTCTCTTAAAAGGACACAAGCCCCGCTCCCTTAAGGGAGCGGGGCTTGCAATGGAAGGAGGTGTTTCGGTGTGTGAGCAGGAAACTTTTATTCGGGCTCGTTGAGAGCCCGTTAAGCAGGACTCTCATAAATGGTCCCGGCTTTATTAACGGTGGCCCCTCCTCGAGGAGGGGTGAGGAGGGGCCGCTATTGAGGGGTCCTTAAAATAGCTTCAGATGAGCGAGATCGCTAATCCGCGCGCCCCCTTTTTCTTTCGTAAAATTTGGCTTTACATCCCTCCCAAGACTAGATATCAACCTGCCTAGCATACGGTTAAGAAAATTATTTCTCGATAAAAAGGGTATCACCGGAGTGCGTCGTATGCCCATCGATGCAATAGCCTCGATAAATTCCGGGTGCAACCTCTCCATAATATCCTTCTTCATACCTTTTTTAAAGGCCCTGAGAGCGGTCCGTTTCTTGTTGGAAAGATTAAAGATCTTTCCGAGGTTTAAGTAGATGGCCGGATTTTTGGGATCGCGCCTCAGGGCCACTAGACACAGCTTTGTTGCCGCATCAAGATAAAAATCATGGTTGGCTATGCTAAGCGCATAACAGCTAAGGGCCTCGTGCGTGTGAAAAGTTCCCTCGCCTTCTTCAAAGAGCGTCATGGCCTCTTTGTATCTCTCCTGACGAGTGAGCTCTATGACCCTTTTAAAATCGTCTTTTTTTTCTTTCTTATATATGCTAATTTCCAATTACTTTTCCTCATTTCGCTTCTTATAGGTACTATTAAAACCCTGCTGCGATATCGTTATCTTGCGTCCGTGGCCTTACTATCGGAATGACGATCTTCATCTCGTCCTCTTCGAGATAGGAGGCAAGACGGCCTAGCGCCTTATTGATAAAATTCTTTCTCGGCAGAAAACCGACCGCCTGCTTTCTACGCAGGCCTAGAGAAAGTCCCAAAACCCTTAAATCGGCATGTTCCGGGCTAAGGGCGAGCCCCTTATGTATTATGGATATCGCTATCTTCTTCTCCTTACCTATCAGAAAAAGTTTTGCAAGGTTAAGGATAATCTCCGGGTTATTGGGATCCATGGCAAGCGCTCTGAAACATACTCCTCTAGCGAGCTTGAGGTCGGCGTCAACAACTGCGATGCATAGGGCATAACTGCTCATGGCTTCCGGGTCGGCCTCGAAGCCAAGCTCGGCTTCGAGCTTGGCTTTTTCATGCTCGTAATTAGCGCTCTGTGCCTCTTCCGCATGTTCAAGTTCGACTAGCATTACCGCTTCCCCCATAAAAAAAACCGCCAAAGATATGTAGACTTTGGCGGCCCGACCGGCATAGTTATTAAAACTTTAGCCTCGCGACTCTGCGTCTCCGGATTTCTCCGGGTTTGCTCTGAGCAAAGAGTGTTTATAGCAATTATTATAAATATTATAGCCATTCCCTCATTTCCTGTCAACTCTTATTTTATATTTTTGCAAAAAGCTTAATAAATCAATTAGTTAGATAGCATCACAAAGTAGAAATATATGAATGATCTTTTAGGTTATATAGATCTCCGGGCAGAGTAAATAAGCTCGAATAAGAAAATTGAACTTAACAGGCCAAGTATAGTAGGATATATTGAACTCGGTATGAATAATAAAATTACAAAAACCGGCTACGGAGCGCTTCTTCCCGCCGTGGCAACCACGGCATTCGTCCTATATACTGTGGCGCTCTCACAAAGCGTGCTGCCGCTCTATCAGTGGATTATCGCCTTTGCGCTCCTCTTTATAGCCGTCGCCTGCCATTCTTTCCTAAAATCCGATAGCTCCGCAAAGGTTCCGGATGCCGTACTTCTACTGTCCATATTTATCATCTACCTAATCGCCTCCTTTGCAATCTTTCATCCGACACTTACGAATCTCTTCAGAAGCGACTACTGGATCATCATGAACCTCTTTGGCGAGTTCGGCGATCTTTCCACACAGACACTGCTGCGCATATCGCTCTTCGAGATTTTTGGAGACCCGCGCTTTCAACCCCTCGCCCACCTCTCCATGTACTTTCGCCATCTGCTCTTCGGAAATAGCGTAACCCTTTATCATATTAGCAATATAGCCCTACACGCCGGCGTCGCCTTCATCGTCTACCTGCTATCGGCGAGAATTTCCAAAAGAAAGCCACTCGCTTTTATCCTCGGCTTTCTCTTTATAACGCTTCAAAGCCAGTTCGATACCGTCGCCTGGACATACCATATCTATATTATACTTGGAACCGCCTTGCTGCTGGCCGCCTTCTACCTTCAAGATATCTTTCATGAACGCGGCTCAAGGGGGCTCTTTATAGCGGCTCTCTTCTGCTCGCTCCTCTCGCTCTTGTTATACGAGCCGGCGCTACTGGGGCCGGCCGCGCTCTTCACCCTTGCCCTAGTGCCGATTCTACAGGCCAAAGGGCCGCTTAACAGGCGAAGGCTCTTCTTTATTATCTCTATCCTCTTTATCGCCTACCTCGCATGGTTCGCCATAACATACTACGGCTACTCAATAACGAAATCGGGCCATAAGATGGACGCTGGCGACCTGCTTTCATGGTCGAATATCACAAAAAGCATTCAGGGCGCCCTTACGCAGATATTACACAATAATTTCCTGAAAAATATTGGGATTGCAGCGAAGGTGACCGTAACGGACATCGTATATCTCTACCTGCCGGACGACCTCTTCTCTTTTAAAAATATTATAAAGATCGCCATGGCTCTAGTCGTACTATTCTCTTTCCGCCTCAAGAAGGAAAAAGCTCTCACAGTCGCCCTGCTTCTCTTACTGGCAATCTCTTACATCCTTATAATATCTATAGGCAGGGTCCACTCGAATACCATCGCCTACCTGACATCTCAACCCAGATACCAATATCTGCCGAACGCGCTCTTTCTCGTAGCGGCATCCGTCCTGCTCGCGCGACATTACTCAAGAGGCGCGACCGGTCTCTTAAGGCGGCTCATCACGCCCTTTCTCTTTGCCATGCTCTTTTGGAATATACAGAACGTCTCGTATGGAAATAACAGGGTGGACGAAGAGATGGACTTTATCGATAGCCATTACTATGCGCTAAAGGGATTTACAGAAGAAAATCCTGACGCAAAGATATATATGACCTTCACGCCGTCGAGCGGTTTCACCTTCACACTCGGCGCAGACATCGCGCTCGACCTGCTGCTTGAGGGAAGGCTTACCAACTTTCCGGAACGCGCCACGCATATATACCGCGAAGATAAAAGTTTTGGGAAAAACCCATATAAAAGAATAAGGGCTGCCGCAGATTCAAATGCCGTACTTGGCGATTTTTATATCTCGTGGTTATACTATCGCTTCAAGGAAGAGCCACCCTACAAAGAGGTGGTCATTGTAGGTTCGGACGACGAACTTCCAAAGATATCAATCCACGCGGACGGCCTCCTAAGAGTAAAACTTAAGGAACTATCGACCGGAAGAGTACAAGAGCTGGAACTGCGCCATCCTTATATCATAACAGACGAGGGGGTATACCTC
>JAJCZF010000032.1 GCA_029262535.1 Deltaproteobacteria bacterium | reverse complement strand
GTCGAGCGGTTCTTCAATAAACTAAAGCACTTCAGGGCCATCGCCACCCGATATGACAAGCGCGACGACAACTATCTCGCTTCAATTAAACTCGCTTCACTGCGCATTTGGTTGCGATTTAATGAGTCGATGACCTAGAGCTTCGCATAGTGCTTTATAGTCTTTTCCCGCAGTGCCGCGTTTTGTAAAAATCAACAGCTCATGGGCATTGATCCGAACACGCTTGTTTACCGGTTCGTTATTCTTCAACTTCGCAAATAACTGCGAAATCGCATAGACAAGAATGTCCTTGTCATAAATCGTCGCAAGACCTTTGACGCTCGGCACAATCTCAAGCCAGTTGCCCTTATGCTCATACCGTCGGATGCTTGTTTCAGGTTTTTTTGAAAGGGAATAGAAGGGATGCTCCATTTGAGGCATAATGTCTTTGAGAATCGCATCCGCCACATCGCAGATGAATAAATCTTTCTGCGGGTGGCGCTCTGGCAACAGGTGCGCCTCGATATTCGGGGTTTCAGGAACCATGCTTCATGTTCGGGGTTTTAGGAACGCTCCGCAATTAATAATCCGAATACAGAAGGGGTTATCCACAATCCTGCATTGATCACTTCGGGGTTTTAGGAACAGTTTTTCGGGGTTTTAAGAACGCTATCTTCGGGGTATCAGGAACGGATTATGTATATTCGGCCCACGCGACTCGCGAAAACGAGTGGGGCGCTGATATTTCCAGAATCCCGTAACACATATACTAACCCATATATAACACTACACAGATCATTTTGCTTTTCGGTTTTTAATTTTGCTCATACCGAAAATTTAAAAAATGACTCGGCAATGAGTGCTTACGGCTAAGTATTATGACAAATACCAAATTATCAGGAAACCAACGCTTCGTGTTTTGGGGTAAGGCGATAGCTGCGTGCCTTTTTGGATGGATTTTCGATTTGCAAAAACCCTTCATCGACCCACTTCACGCACAAATCACGCGAAGCGCGCTCACTTATTTTTAAAAATACAGACAAATCTCTTGCGGCAATCACTTCATGATCTTTGAAAAGTCCCAAGACCTTACGTTGACCGGCGTCGAGCTTTCTTAACAGCTTCGATTGATCGGGCGCGCCTTCTTTTTTGCCCTGGGCTGCACGTAATTGCACTGCATTAAATGCGTTTTTTACCCCTTCAAGAAAATAGGCGAGAAACGGCGTTAAACTGGCGGTTTCACGTCCCCCCTCATAATAGTTATGATTATCGCCAACGGTCAGCGCTTCGTAATAGGCTGGCAAATCTTGCGCGTAATATTCATCAAGCGAATAAACGCCTTTGAGGCCATAACCGAGCCGATGCAGTATAAGATTGGTCAAGAGTCTCGCCGTTCGTCCGTTGCCGTCATAATAGGGGTGGATTGTGGCGAATTGATAATGAGCAAGCGCGGCAATAACCGGGATCGGTAGATCGTCCTTTTCAACCCGCACATTCAGCCAATCGACAAGCGCCTTCATCATTTTTGGGACATCCGGCGCTTCCGGCGGCATATAGACGATATTCCGGCTTAAGCTGTCGCGAATAACATTTTGCCCGTCGCGATAGGCGCTAGCACGTTGCTTGCCATCCATCACCAGTCCATGGATTATTTGCAGTTCCTTTTGCTTAAACGGCGTTTCATTACCGGCAATGCTCTCAACATAGTTCAGGGCGCGGTAGTAATTGCGCACTTCCGTTTCGTCACGTTCGCGTCCCTTAAAATGGCGATCCCCCGCAATGACCTCTTCAACTTCTGGAAGCGTCAGCCTGTTACCTTCAATCTGTGTTGAATAATGGGTCGCGATCAGCCGCGCGCTTTCACGTAATGACGCCAGCATCGCCGCCGTCACCGGCAGAGCATCGATCTTTTCCCGAGCCGCTTCTATAGCCATCAGGGACTTCGCGATTTGCGGCGTAATTTCAAAATTTGGCTTGAAAACCATATCTCTATCCATAAGCCAGGATAGCATAATGGGGATTAAACCGTCAATAAATTGTCATTAAACTGGGATTATTACGACATTAAATGGCGCACCCAACCGACCTCCCCTAATCAGGGCTTCGCCAGACGCGACACTGCGCAACGACGCAAGACTGCTCTTCGAACCATTTTCCGTGACAAACTGCACAATCCGTGTCTCCGCTCAGCGCGCATAACCGGGCATTAGAGAACCGGCCTCTTGGTTGTCACTGAATCACGCCTATACGAAAATTTGAAATGGCAATGCCGACGACATGATTTAAAAAGAAGGCGAGCCGTAGCTCGCCTTCACATTTCGTGGATTTCCTAAGGAGTGATCCTTGTTAACGGAAAGTCCGACTTTTCCAGAGTGCTCGAAATGAGATGCATGAGTATACTAAATGCTACAATCTGTCCAGTATTCTGAAAAAAGCGGATAAATCGTAACTAAACATATGTATGGAATGATTATTCGTATTACGGTTGTTTATATTCCGTACTGCCCGAATACAATCATGACTGACGGTGTGGTAGCGATTTTCGGCAGCCGTGACTCATTAAAGACATTACCTATCCTCTTTTAGTGACTAATATAGATATGATAGGTCTATCAATGGTCTAATAATATTCATAATGTTTAGGGGATAGGATGAAATATCGAGTAGGCATAGACCTGGGTACCAACTCACTTGGCTGGGCAGCGGTCGAACTGCGGGTTGATGATGACAGTGCGCTGACCGCGGGACCTTTGCTTGATATGGGCGTGCGGATTTTTTCTGATGCGCGCAACCCGAAGGACAAATCATCCAATGCTGCGCAGCGACGTGAGCCGAGAGGCGCGCGGCGCAATCGCGACCGCAAACTTGGGCGTGGGCGCAAAATGATGCGGATGCTCATCAAAGCTGGTCTGATGCCAACGGATGAAATCGAGCGTAATGCTCTGGAGCGAAGCGATCCATGGATATTACGCGCCGAAGCGCTCGACCGCCGATTGGAACCATATGAGATCGGCCGGGCGCTGTTTCATCTTCAGCAGCGTCGGGGTTTTAAGTCGAATCGCAAGACTGATGGCGATGAAGACGGCGCGATGTATGACGCGATTGAGGCGGCGCGTGTTAAGATGAAGGCCGAAGACGCGCGAACATTAGGGGAATTGTTTGGCCGTCCGCGCAAGGAGCAATTGTCGGACAACAAACAGCTGCCTGAAGGGCAACGCAAACCCTTGCCGCAAGCGCGGGTGAAGGCGCGCAGCGAAGGCGCCAAGATGGCTTATGATTATTACCCTGACCGGGCAATGATCATCGATGAATTTGACCGGATCTGGGCCGCGCAAGCCGCTCACCATCCGAGCTTGATGACGCCGGATGTTCATGATCGGCTGCGCAGCATTATAAAGGATCAACGCCCGTTAAAAGCGCAAAAGGCTGGAAAATGCACCTTCTTGCCGGACCAGCCGCGTGCGCCCAAGGCGCTGCCTTCAGCGCAATATGCGCGGGTGTTACAAGAGGTGAACAATCTCATGGTTGGCGCGACAGGCGACAGGGCGCGTGCGTTGGACGAGGCGCAGCGGGCGACACTGATCGCGTTCCTGATGGCGCCGACTAACAGGACCGGGCGGCGCACGTTCAAGTCGATTCGGAAATGTCTGAGCCTGTCAGAATCACAGAAGTTCAACCTTGAGAGCGTCAAACGCGATCATCTTGTTGGCGATGAAACGGCCGCGAGAATGATGCAGGATGAAGCATGGGGAAAGACATGGCTGGATTTTGATCGCGCGACGCAAGACGAGATTGTGCTCCGCCTTTTAGAGACGGAGGAAGTTTCCGATCTGGTTCGATGGCTTGGAACTCATCACGGACTGGATGAGCCCCGCGCGCGCGCCGTTTGCGATGTGCGTCTGCCTGATCGGCATGGAAATCTTTCGACCGCAGCGCTTGCAAGGCTTATCCCGCATATGGAAGCGGGCAAACGTTATGATGAAGCGGCGACGGAAGAGTTCAAAGACCATCGCGGTCTTGGCGATGGCGTCATTCACGAAGACGGCCTACCTTATTATGGAGAAATTCTGTCGCGTCACACCGCGTTTGAAAAAGACCCGCCGGATGGCGGTGAAGACACGCGAAATGCCGAGGAACGCCATGGTCGGGTGGCCAATCCTACGGTTCATGTCGCGCTGAATGAATTGCGCAAAGTGATCAATGATCTGATCAAACGCTGGGGACCGCCAACAGAGGTTGTTTTAGAATTGGCCCGCGATCTGCCCCTGTCTGACCGGGGCCTGCGAGAGCTGGAAAAGACGCAGAAAAAAAATCAGGACGCCAATGATGAACGCCGCAAATATCTGGATAGCATAAAAGAAGCGGACACGTATGAGAACCGTTTGAAGCTGCGCCTCTATGAAGAGGCGCTCGATGCTTTTGGCGGGACGGCGCAATGTGTCTTTACCGGAAAGTCAATCTCTAAGAGCGCGCTGTTTACCGGCGATGTGGAAATAGAACATATCCTGCCGTTGTCGCGTACGCTGGATGACAGTTTTTCCAACAAGGTTTTGTCTTGGCGTGCGGCAAACCGGATCAAAGGGAACAAGACCCCCGCTGAGGCTTTTGCGGCGAACCCCGAAGGCTTTGACTGGGAGGCGATCGGCCAACGCGCTGCTGCACTCCCCAGCTCAAAGATCTGGCGATTTGCCCCCGATGCGTTCGAGCAATGGGAGGCACGCGGGGGCGACTTTTTAGCTCGGCAGCTAAACGACACGCGTTATATCGCCCGCCTCGGAAAGAACTTTGTCGAGGCTCTCTTTGGCGGTCAAGGCGTGAAAGGTCAGCGCCGCAGCGTTTGGGTTGTGCCGGGTCGTCTGACCTCGGACCTTCGTCACTATGCCGGCTTCAATACGCTAACAGGTTTCACCGACACCAATCAAAAAGACCGCACCGACCATCGCCATCATGCGGTTGATGCATTGATTGTGGCGTTGACCGATCAGGCTATGGTCAAACGCTGCGCGGATCTGGAAAGGCGCGAAGACCGTGTCGCTCATTATGAGATCATGTTGGCCATGGCCGAACCGCTTAAACGCTATCGCAAATCCGCTGAAGATCGCTTGAACAAACTTATCGTGTCCCATAAACCCGACCACGGGTTTCAGGACGCGATGCACAACGACACCGCTTACGGCGTAACCGGCCTTCGCGATGATAAAAAGCAAATGATCCTCGTGACGCGCAAACCGCTTGATGCGCTGGAGCCCAACCATGTTTCCGATATTGTCGATCCTGTAATCCGTAAAGAGTTGGCATATGCGACCGAGGGGCTTAAGGGCGCTGCGTTTAAAGCCGCAATTGTCGCGGCGGGCGAAGCCATGTCGCCGCCAGTTCGCCGGGTGCGTCTCACTACTTCAATGAAAGACAGCAGCTATGTTGTCATCCGTCATGGTGAGAAGGGAACACACACCAAAGCTTATAAAGGTGACGGGAATTACTGCTATGACATCTTCATGGACAAGAAAGGCAAGTGGACTGGCGAAGTGATCACCACCTTCCAGGCTTATCAGAAAGCGCAAAAAGACCCCGACTGGTGGCGGTCGCAAACGCGTCCAGATGGCTCGCCATTGATCATGCGTATACGGAAAGGAGATATACTGGAGGTTGACGACAATAGCGAGCGTCGTTGTGTTGTAATCTACAAATTCTCGGCAGGTAAGGTGAATATGGCGCCTCATCATGAAGCAAACGCATCGGCTCGTATTCGCGCCAAAGAACTTGATGGCTATCAAATGTCTCCAGCATCCTTGCAGAAAACTAACGCCAAACGCCTTACGGTCAGCCCCTCCGGCAAGGTTCACCGCCATAAGGCATAAAATTTGCTTGCCTTTCTATTTTTGAGAGGCCGGTATGCAAAATCGGATTGTCGAGATTGCCAGCGACGATATTCATCTCTCATTGTTGCGCGGATTTTTGAAACTATCGCGTGACGGCGAAGAGCTTGGACGCGTTGGCTTTCCTGATATCGGCGCTGTGATTATCCGTGGCTATGGCGCTTCTGTCTCGCTGAATGTCGCGGCCCGGCTTGCTGAAGAGAATATTCCCATAATTCTTTGCGGCACTGATCAGGCGCCCGCTTCGGTTATCTGGCCGATAGACGGCCACCATGCCCAAGGCCGCATCATGGAGGCGCAAAGCGCTCTCTCGCGGCCCAAACAAAAGCGCGTTTGGCAAGCCCTTATACGGGCAAAAATTCTAGCGCAGGCTGACGTGCTTGAGGCTGAAGGCAAACCGGCAACAGACCTGTACCAGATGGCGCGCGGTGTGCGCTCCGGCGACCCAGACAATTATGAGGCCCAGGCGGCGCGCAAATACTGGCCGCGCATTATGGCTGATGTGGATGAACATTTTAAACGTGATAGCGCGTCCGCTGGTTTAAATGGGTGGCTCAATTATGGATATGCGGTGCTTCGTGCTGGCGCTGCACGAAGCATTCTGTCCGCCGGGCTCCATCCAAGTCTTTCTGTTCATCATGAAAGCAGGGGAGAAGCCCTTAGGCTCGCCTCCGATATTATGGAGCCCTTTCGACCTTGGGTCGATCTCACGGTTCGCCGTCTCGCATTACGTCAAATGGAAGATCTGCCCGACCTGAACCGGGATAACAAAGCAGCGATTATTGAAGTGCTCAATCTTGATTTGGAAACGGCGCATGGCGCGAGCCCTGTCCAAACCTGCCTCAACCGCTTGTGTCAGAGCTTTGCCCGCATTTGCCTTGGCGAACAGAGCAAGCTGGACCTTCCAGACGGCCTGGTTTTCAACCCGACAGGAGGTGGCGAGTGAGGGCGCTGTCGCACCTTTCCGCCTATCAGCATATGTGGATCATGGTTCTTTTCGATTTGCCGACTACAACGCCGGAAGAGCGCAAAGCTTATACGCAATTTCGTGAGTTTCTATTGGATCAAAGCTTTGTCATGGCGCAGTATTCAGTGTATCTTCGTCATACGACAGGCCGCGCCCAATCGGCGCCAATTATTGACCGGATAAAAACTGCGGTGCCGCTGGAAGGCCATGTGGATATTCTGCAATTTACTGATCGCCAATACGCAGATATCGTTTCACTGAAAGGCCGAAGACGCAATGATTCGCGTGAAAACCCCGATCAACTTGTCATGTTCTAAGGCGGGCAGACGATTTTTCGAAACAGACAAAGTAATATTTCTCTTTCTTTTCAATCGCCTACCTCTACAGCGGTTGTAGCACTCTGGAAAAGCCGGACCAACCGCAACCTTATGCCGCCGCTGGCGCAACAAACATTGGTTGTAGCACTCTGGAAAAGCCGGACCAACCGCAACCAAAATAGATTAGTAACGCAGGAAGATTTCGTTGTAGCACTCTGGAAAAGCCGGACCAACCGCAACTCTACCACTTGGGGCGGCGGACAATTGAAAGTTGTAGCACTCTGGAAAAGCCGGACCAACCGCAACAGGTCATTACCTTCAACACCATTATTCATATGTTGTA
>JAJCZF010000031.1 GCA_029262535.1 Deltaproteobacteria bacterium | reverse complement strand
GTCGGCACGCCCATGCAGTTACCGTATGCCGCGATACCCTCTACAACGCCTTCAAGCAGAAAGGGCGTCTTGTTATTACCCGGGGCGCCGAAACGAAGCGCGTTGAGATTGGCCACAGGCCTTGCGCCCATAGTGAATACATCTCTCATAATGCCGCCGACACCGGTGGCCGCGCCCTGAAAAGGCTCTATAAATGATGGATGGTTATGGCTCTCCATCTTAAATACACAGGCAAGCCCCTCGCCGATATCTATTACACCGGCATTCTCTCCCGGCCCTTCAATAACGCACTCTCCATCGGTCGGAAAGCCTTTAAGATGTACGCGAGAGGATTTATAGGAGCAGTGCTCGCTCCACATGACGGAAAAGATGCCCAGTTCGAGATAGTTGGGCTCTCGACCGAGATGGCGTTTTATCTCTTCGTACTCGTCCGGCGTAAGTCCGTGTTCTTCGACTAATTCAGGGGTAATTTCCACGACAATCCTTATTAAAGGTATATATTATAAAACCAGAGATTAGAAGCCCCTTAGAGTCCTGCTAAAAGAGTAAAAGAGGCCTCGTAAAAATAACGCAAAAGCCGCAAAAAAACAAGGACGAATATCAAGGCTGACAAAGATTTAGCAGTTGAGAAAAGCCGGCCCTTAATGTATAAATGAAGTGGTGGAAAAAAGAAGCGATATAAATGAAATCATGAAATATAGAAAATCAGGACATATAAAACCCTATCTGAATAACCGAAGGCTCAGACTCTACCTGCCTATTATAATATTGACTATCTTAAGCTGCGCCTTATTCACCAGTAAAACACGGGCAGCCGAGCCCCTCTACGGACATCTCCCCTACACCGTAATCCAAAAGAGTAAGCTGGTCTCCGCAGGAAAGTACCGAAGCACGGGGCGTGTCGTCAGGCTCGAACGCGAAGCCGCCGAGGCATTCATAGATATGCGAAGAGACGCTGCCAAGGAGAAGGTACGCCTCATGCCGATATCGGGCCACCGCACACACGCATATCAGGAAAGACTCTTTAAGAGGGCGATAAAGAGATACGGAAGCAAACAGGGCGCCGCCAAGTGGGTCGCCCCGCCGGGTCACAGCGAACACCATACCGGGCTGGCTATAGACATTGCAGACGGGACCGAGCTTCGCTGCGACGTGGAGTCATGTTTTGAAGATAGCCGCGCATTCAGGTGGTTAAAGCGGAACGCGTCAAGATACGGCTTTGAACTTTCATTTACAAAAGAGAACGGCAAGGTCTCCTACGAACCATGGCACTGGAGATATACCGCCTCCGGACGAGCCAAAGAACTTTTTAGGAAGTAAGCAAACGCAACGGTTGTAGCGAGGATTAAAAACAGGTATAATATCCTATTAGAAATAGGTAGATATAGGCCGCCACTTAAAATACGCCCTTAATAAGAAAGACTATATGCAGAAAAAATCAATAAACTACAGGCTCTTACCTTCAGTTAAACTCTTTTTCGCGCTCTTGTTCTTATTCGCTTTTACCTCACCCGCGCCCAGCTCAGCGGCGGAGAGCCTGCAGGATTTTTACGACAAGGGCAAGGAACACTATAACGCGGCGCGTTACAACGAGGCGGTCGAGACACTCTCACAGCTCCTCATGCTGGACGACAAACATACAAACGGCTACCTCTACCGTGGTAACGCATACTTCTTTATGGGCCTATATGACGAGGCGGTAAAGGACGCCACAAAGGCCGCCGAGCTTAGGCCCGAAGATTACCTGCCCTACTATAACCGCGCCATCGCCAACTACACGGCGGGAAATACCGACGAGGCCCTAAAAGACTTTTCAAAGGTCATCGAGCTAAAACCGGACCACGGAGAGGCCTACATATACCGCGTCTCCATATACCATTCGAGGGGCCAACACAGCAAGATGATAGAGGATAGCACCAAGGCGATAAAGATCATGCCAGGTAGCAACCTGCCGTACTATAACCGCGCCATCGCCTATCACGCCATGGGACTGATCGGCCCGGCAATAGACGACTACACATGGGCGATTAAACTAAAACCCGACCACGCCGACGCCTACTTCAGCCGCGCCCTGGCATATAAGACCAAGGAACGTAAGGCAGAGATGCTCTCCGACATGGAGCAAGTCGTCTCGCTCGACCCCGCTCGCACAGAGGCGCTCTACTACCTCTGCGAGTCCTACTACTTCGCCGGTAATAGCGAGACCGCGCTCAGTTATTGCAACTCGCTACTCACCGTAGACGACAAACACGGCGAAGCCTATTACATAAAGGCCCTTATAGAACATAAGCTTGGCAAGTTTGAGGAGGCCTCTTCCGACTACGACCGCGCAATGCCTCTAATCAAAGAGAGCGCCGGCGCATTCCTAAACCGCGCTATAGTCAACTACGAACTTAAGAGGCTCGACAAGGCGATTGAAGATTTTTCAAAGGCCGTCTCTCTCGACCCGAACAATGCCGCCGCCTATACCGGCCGCGGAGATACTTACCGCGATATGAAGGATTCAACCGCCGCCCTCTACGACTACGGCATGGCTATAGATATAGACCCCACAAACGCCGTACACTACGTGACACGCGGATATACATATTACTCCGACATGCAGGACATGGTAAGCGCCTGCCAGGACTGGCGCAAGGCCTGCGAACTCGGAGACTGTACCTACCTGGAAAAACTAAAAAAACAAGACAAGTGTAAATAAAAGGAGACTCCTTGAAGATCTTTAAAAACTTAGCATTTCTTTCGATATTATTATTTCTTATAACCGCCTTCACACCATTGGCCACAGTGGTCCACGCCGCCGGAGCAGACCACTACAAGGAGGGCATGAAGCTCACAAAAGAGGGTAAATTCGAAGAGGCCGTTGCAGAGTTCACAGAGGCCGTAACGCAGGAGCCCGACCTTGGCAAGGCATACTACGCGCGAGCAAACGCCTATCTGGTATTAAAAAAATATGTCGAAGCCGAAGAGGACTATACCAGGACGGTCACGATAGACTCTGATTACTCCGAGGCCTTTCTCGCGCGCGCCGCGATCAGGGCCGCCACAAAAAGAGAGAAGCTTGCCATCGAGGATTTTTCAAAGGTAATCGATATCAACAAGACTCTCGTGGACGTGGCCCTGGTAAGGCGCGCCGAACTAAACGCCCTGAAGGGAAAGGTCAAACGCGCGCTCACCGACCTTAACGCCGCCGTCAGAAAAAACCCGAAGAACGACGAGGCCTTTTACATGCGCTCGAATCTGCACGCCAAGAGCGGTAATCTGGAGCTGGCGCTCAAGGACGCAACCAGTGTCCTTGCTCTAAAGCCGGACAACATAGAGGCCAACTTTAGCAGAGGCAATATCAACCTCGCGCTACGCGACCCCAAGGAGGCCGTTGCCGACTTTAACAGGGCCGAGGCGCTGCTTCTTAAACTAAAGGAAGGGCCCTTCATCGCCGAAGCGGTAGAAGAAAAGATACAGGCCCTTACTTATACTCGCGCGCGCGCATATAACGACATGGGAGAGTTCGACAAGGCCGTTAAGGATTTCACCTCGGTCATCGCCTACAAGGCCGACCTGCCGGACGCCTTTTACAATCGCGGCCTCTCTTACTTCAACATGGGCAATACGACAGAGGCCATAAAGGATTTCACCAGCCTCATCAAGCTCATCCCGGACAGGGCCGAACCCTACTACAGCAGGGGGCTCTCCTACCATGCCTCCGGTCAACTGGAGAAGGCCGGCGACGACTATTCAAAGGCCCTATCTATCGACCCGAACCATACCGCCGCGTTATTCAACAGAGGACAGCTTCGCTATACCATTAAGAAACTTGACGAGGCCATCAACGATCTCACAAAGGCCATTGTTCTAGAGTACGGCCCTGAGGCGCTCTACTACAGAGGGCTCGCCTACAGCGCCGGCGATCAGCCGCAAAAGGCCCTCACCGACTTTGAGAGTGTCATTCAAGAAGCCCCTAACTTCTACAAGGCCTACGTAGGTCGCGGTTTTGTATACCTCGTACAGTTGAACGAAAATGAAAAAGGCTGCGCAGACTTTAAAAAGGCCTGCGAGCTTGGCAACTGTAATAATATAAACGAAGCAATAGAAAAGAAGCTCTGCAAATAAGGCCTTCCCACCCATGAACCAGAAGATCAACCACGCCTCTCCATCAGGTAGCGAACGCGCCCTCTTTACCTCGATACTCTTTTTATTCTTTTTATCGGGTTTTACGGCGTTGCTCTATCAGGTTGTATGGCAAAGGATGCTCGCATCCTTCACCGGTGTCGACACCTATTCGGTGACGATCATCATCGCGGCCTTCATGGGAGGACTCGGCTTCGGCTCCATCGCGGGCGGTTACATCGCTGACAGGGTCACGGAGAGAGAACGCTTCCTCTTATTCGCCCTCTCGGAGCTCTTTATAGGGATCTTCGCATTCTCCAGCAAGTGGTTTTATTACGACCTGCTCTATGTCGACTTAAACTTCCTGGCCTCCTCCTCTCTGCGAACGCCGATTGTCTTTCTTTGCCTGCTTATACCGACATTCCTTATGGGACTAACTCTACCGCTGCTCTCCAAGGCCCTTACCGGGGCAGTCGAGAAGGCGGCAAAGACGATAGGCTCGCTCTACGGGATAAATACGTTTGGCGCGGCCCTTGGCGCATTCACTACCGGCTGGATACTCATAAAATCTTTCGGCCTCGATAAGACGCTCTATCTCGGCGGTACGATCAGCATCATCTGCGCCGTGGGAGCGCTCTTTACCGTATTTTTTCTCTATAAAGAAAAGAGCGCCGAACGCTCTACCTCATCCGGCCTGCCGAGTGGACCGAACGCGCCTACAACGCAGTCGGCTCCCATATTTCCCTTTAGCCTTTGGGTAGTTATATACGCGCTATCCGGTTTTATCGCGCTCTCACTCGAAGTCCTCTGGTTTCGTATCCTTCAGGCGCTCTCAGGGCCGACCCCTTTTACATTCGCAACGATGTTAACGCTCTATCTCGGCGGACTCGCCTGGGGCATACTTTTGGGCATACGCGCCGCCAGAAAGAGTAGCCGCCCGGCTCTCTCATTCCTCTTTTATCAAGGGCTCATCACCGTATACGCCGGTATTTCACTCGCAGTCTTTACCCTCATAATACGCGACCCTGATACATTTAACGCCCTGCACAGCGTCGGCGTGCCCGACGGTATATTTTCGAGTGTAAATAAGATACTCTCAGGCTCCTTCGCCTTTACCGATTACGAAAGGGGCTTTGTCAAAAACTTTATAGTATCGGTCTTCCTGCTTCCCGCCATGCTCATCATACCGCCGACCGTCTTTATGGGCATGAGTTTTACCTTCCTGCAAAAGACCGTTCAGACCGAAAAGAGCCTCATCGGAAGGCGCGTAGGCTGGATTCAGACCGCCAACATCGCGGGCGCCATGATCGGCGCCTTCGCCGTCGGCCTGCTCTCGCTAAGGTATATAGGAAGCAGCGGCACATTCAGGCTTGTAATCATAGCCGGTGGAGTCTTCCTACTGCTTCTCGCCTTCTTATATTTTAGAAAGAATCGATCCAAAAGACCCGTGGCATACGTCGCGGCAATCGCCATAACCGCCATAGCGGTCTTAATATCTCCCTCTCCCGCAAGGCTCTGGTCCACCCTGCACGGCACAGTGCCCGAACAGATGATCTATGTTGAAGACGAGACCGGCCTGAACCTCGTCGTCTCGGACCCCACGGACCCGAAGAAGGCCGAGATATTTTCTAACGGACATTCTGTAAGTGTTTTGCCCTACGGCGGCCTGCACAGCCTGCTCGGCTTCATGTCGGCCATGATGCACCCAAACCCGGAAGATGTCGCCATCATCGGGCTCGGCTCCGGAGATACGCTCTACGCCCTCTCCTCCCGCTCCGATATTAAAGAGATCACCTGCATAGAGATAATGAGAAAACAGCTCGCCCTTTTGACCCGTTTTAACGAGGAACGCTACGACTCTCCGGCCATACGCTCTCTCACCGGCGGCGACAAGCGCATACGTTACGTCTTTACCGACGGACGCGCCTTTATAAAACAATCCAAAAAGAAATACGATATAATAGAGGCCGACCCGAACTCGCCTTACCACTCTTATTTCGGTTTTTTATATTCCGAGCAATACTACATCGCGGTACGCGATCATCTGAAACCTGGCGGCATCGTCGTCACATGGACGCCGACACTTCGCATACTTAAGACATTTGTAAAGACCTTCCCATATGTCAAACGCTTCGACGCGCTCTCGGTAGGCTCTAACGACCCCATAGAGTTCGACAAAGAGGCCATACTCGAACGCGTCCGAAAGAGCAACGCGCGTGAGCACTTTGCCAAGGCCGACATCTCTGTAGAACGGCTTATCGACGGCTTCTTTAATAATGTCACACCAATAGATTACCTGCCGCACCTCGACCGCTCATCGATTATAGATATAAATACCGACCTCTACCCAAGAGACGAATATATGGTCCCTCGTATGAAAAACAGACCCGGATCACTATAGGAGCCAAAATGAAATCCTTTAATAGATACAAAAGAGTTCTCCTCTATAGCGCGATACTGGCAGTTTTAATCATATTCAGCTCCACAGCGGCCGAGGCCCTGACATCCATAGATCACTACAACAAGGGCAACGAAGACTTCCGCGCCGGACGGTTTAAGAAGGCGGTTGAATCATATGACAAGTCGCTCGACATAGAAAGCGAGAACGACCAGGTATGGTACAATCTCGGCCTAGCCCTGCACGAACTCAAAAAATATGACGAAGCGCTCGAATGTTTCGATCAGGCCATAGATATCAACCCGGCCTTCACAAAGGCGTGGTTCAGCCGTGGCTTTACCCTCTACACCATGGGAGAATACGACAAGGCCATAGCCGATTACACACAGGCGCTGAAGCTCGACCCGGGTTTCTCAGGGGCATATACCAACCGGGGGCTGGCATATTACGAGACCGGAAACCCGAAGAAGGCCCTCAGGGACTATAGCGAAGCGATATTTCTAAATCCAAGAAATGTCGCCGCCTACACAAACCGGGGCCAGGTCTATATGGAAGAATTCAAAGACAAGGTCCGGGGGTGCAAAGACTTTAAAGAGGCATGCAAACTAGGCGACTGCTTTAACTATAACTCCGCCCGCAAGGCGCGGCAGTGTAAGGAGTAAAGACGTGGGGGAAGTAAGTGGTGCTGTATTATCAGACGGACTTCGCCGTGCTAGTCTATACAGACCGGCAAGCCCTTTTGTCTTGCTTCGCGCTTTGTGAGGGGGTTACGCTCCCTGTTCCGTCGCAAAAGACCGCTCCTCCTTTTAAGGTCCGCTACACCCCCTCACGGGGTTGTTTTTTTTCTGTAATGATGAGGACGATTAGATAGAAGAAAAGGCACGATTGATTGCTCCGCCTTCCTCCCTCACGTCGAGCGCCAAACACTATCGCACCGCTCCTATTGAAACGGTCGGGATGCTCAAAAACGTGAATGGTACACGACGTGAAAAACCAACCTCAGCCTCAAGGTGAAAAGCATATTTAAAAAAATAGAAAGTAACTAGGCAACTTCCTTTTATGAGCCTAATACGAACAAAACCTCTGCGCTTTCTACAGTGAAACCCTCCTGCCGCTTCAGGCTTGCAAACTTGAACCGGCAAAAGCAGGCACCACAAACCCACGACGCGTATACTCAATCAGCAACTTGCTAAAAGATCCGCCACGCGAAAGGAGCACACCTGTGTGCCCCTACAACCCGACCTCTTTTTTATAGAGCAGATAAGGCGAGTTGCGTGTTGTCTTATGCGCCTCTTTTATCTTGTCCATATCCATGTTAATATTACCGTTCTTTATATTGACATTATAAAAGTGCATATAGTATTCGTCCGGGCGGACGATTATCTCAAAGAGAAGGCTCTTTGCGCCCGGTATCTTGGGTAGGTCGTAGTCGAATGTAAAGGTGCCGCCAGGTTTTATGCGGGTATCAAAGTGCTCGGTCTTCAGGTCGAGCGTGACGGCGCGTCCGATGAAGTCGCGTTTGCCGCTCTCCTTCATCGGTTTTCCGGCCTCGTCCATCTGGTGCGCCTGTACGACGACGATTGGCGTGACGTAGGACGGGAACTCATGTCCGATATTAACGCTCTTTACCGTGAGCTTTCTGCCTGTGACCTTAATTTCGAGGCCGCTCCTTGTCATCTCCGGGTCGTGTATGCCACGGAAGAGGTGGCGACCGTCCGGCATGTGGCAGGACTGACAGGTGATATTCCTCTTTCCGTAAGAGCTTTCCTTCCACTCGTTATAGGTATTAACGAACATCTTGCCGTTTAGGGACGGGCCGTTTTCGAGCTGGTGGCAGGCCTTACAGAACTCCGAACTCTTGATGAAGGGAAACTCCTTCATCTTGTGTATCTCGGTACTCTGCGGAACAGTGACCGCAGGCTTTCTCGGTCCGTGCACCGTGCCGTTACGCATGTGGCATACGGCGCATGTAACGCCGTGCGAACGCAGCTCGCGGTTAAAGGCCGGGTTATCGACAAACTCGCCGTTAAAGGACCGTACCATCTCTGTCTGCTCAAGCGCCGGAGCGTGGCACATATAACAGGACTTGGCGAACTCCGGCAGCCAGCGCGCCTCGAACTGACCGTCGAGACCCGGCCCGACGGTCTTTGAATGAAGCGACTCGGACCAGTCCTTTACCCTCTGCGTGTGACAAGCGCCGCAGTCTTCCGGTAGGAGCTTTATCTTGCCGTCCCCGGCGGGAAAAGGCCTCGTCTTCCAATAGGTGTCATATGACGCAGACGGCGTTGGCTCTGCCGCCTGCGCAGTCGAGACCGTATCCCTGGACTGCTCCTTAACTTCGTCGGACTTACCCGGAGGGGCGCACGATGTGACCATAATAAATGCCAGTAATACGGCAAGACGTTTAATCATATTATTCCAATACCTGCTTTCTTAGTAACCGCACGGGTTGCATGGGTTCCATGATTTCTTAGCCGCGCATGGGTTGCACGGATTTTTTGAACACGGATTAGCTGCGCAGGGATTGGCTGCGCACGGGTTCTTTGAACACGGATTCATTGCGCAAGGATTACTAGCGCATGGATTCGCGTTTCCTCCTGAATGCGCGCTTACATATGCGGCGAGAGCCGTCATCTCGCGGCTGTTCCACTTCAGATAGTCGCCGCCCATCGGATTCTTCATACAGAAATTTATCATCTGGTCGAGCGTTACTACATCGTCGGCCATCGCTATATATTTCGGGTATGGAGCCGCGTGCAGATCCTTGCCCTTCGGATGGCAAGTGGCGCACGAAAGCCCCGACCTTCCAAGAGAAGCGTCCGACCATAAGGCGGCGCCCTCTGCAAGCACGGCCGCCTCATCCTTCACCCGGTCGGCCCTTATAGCCATATTACCGCCGACTGTGTCGCACGGGTTTGCCGCACACGGGTTAGTTGCACATGGATTGGCCGCGCATGGGTTCACCGCGCATGGATTACAGGGGTTAGAGGCGGCGACTGCGTCGCTCGACCACAGGCCGATTGTGATTAAGGCCGTAAATATCGCAATGAATAAAGATCGTCCTAACATAAGTTTTCTCCTAATTGGTTGAGGTTTTATCTCTAAGAAAAAACGCTCTATATTATTGCTAAAGGGGCCAGGAGAAGCTCTAGTCGGCCATCCTCTTATAGATCTCTGTAAAGAGCTTATAGTTATCCAAAAAGACACGAAGCACGCGCGGCGAGAAGTCGTTATCCGGCCTTGTCCTTTCGTCGCCGACAGACATTATATCATAAACCCTATCAAAATCGAGCGCGTCTTTATAGGGACGTTTGCTTACGAGCGCGTCGAATACGTCGACCACGGCGGTTATCTGGGCAGCTAGCGGTATCATATCACCAGAGAGGCCGCCGGGGTAACCCGTGCCGTCCCACTTTTCGTGATGTCCGAGCGCGATCTGCTTTGCCACGGCCAGACGCGGGTGGTCGCCTATAATCTTTGCGCCGTAGGTCGTATGATCTTTCATCTCCTCAAACTCCTCGGGCGTTAAGAGGCCGGGTTTTTTTAGAATTTCAGATGAGATATGAATCTTTCCGACATCGTGAAGCTGTGCAAGCATTCCAACGGCCTCAGTAAACTCGCACGGCTCTTCCAAGAGTTCAGATAACCGTTTGGCATAGGCGTTTATGCGAATTATATGCACACCGGTGGTATCGTCATTCACCTCTGATGCGCGCGCCAACGCGCCGGCAGTATACTCAAAACCCTCCATTGCGCGACGGCTCTCGGTCGTATCCATCACGGCCGCCTGCAAGAGACCGGTTTCGAGATCTATCATCGAATGCAACTGCACGTCGCGTCCACGAAAGTGGCCCTCTATAATGACCGAGCCGGCCTTGAAAAGATCGGCGAGCGCAAGTGAACAACCGGAATCAGAGCAAAGTATCTCGTTAAAGAGCGTCGCAACCGGCATGCCCATGAGATCCTCACCGAACTGGCTTATACCGGCAGGGTTGACATAGGATATAATGCTCTCTTCCCTTGAATCGCTTATATCGGCGGCTATGGTGCAAAATACCGCGTTATCAGGATCGTACTTAATCACTCTCTTCCGATCTCCTCTATACGTTCTTTTGCCTTAATGATAATATCGCGCTCGTCATCGTAACTCATCAACGAAATAGCCTCGTCGATAAGAAACCAGCGCGCATCGTCCACCTCCGCGGGGTCTGGTCTTAGCTCTCCATGAGTATATTCCATAAGGAAAAAATATACATTCTTAAAAACTTTTCGCGTCTCGCCAGTTCCTTCTCCGGTCCATGTATAGAAATAACCTATACGCCCAAGTTTTTCGATAATCCTGCCGCTTAAACCGGTCTCCTCCTCGACCTCCCGGTGGGCAGTCAGGGCAAGGCTCTCGTGATCCTCCTGAAGCCCCTTTGGAAGGCCCCATATTTTGCCGTTCTTTACGGCGATAAGCACGACTTCGACATCGCCCTCTACTCTTCGGTAAAGTACGCCTCCGGCAGATATATGCCTGCCGCCATGTCCTTCTGCTTTTCGCGGAGTCGGAGAAAGTTTTCCAGATGTCATATCTTTTCTGCCAGCGTTTGTCATTCTGAGTGTAACGAAGAATCTCAAGCTAACAGGCCACTCATAAGCCCCCTGCAAACCTGAGATCCTTCGCGTTGCTCAGGATGACAGGAAACTACAGTTAATACGATTAGATACTAGCTATGTCTCTACTCATTTTTACGGATTGATATGGGCCAGGCGCGTTATCCCCCGGCTACGCGCCGACGTTACCGCCCGGTCGAACTCTTCATCCGTAATGGGCCGTCCCAGTTCGGGATATAGCGATTCTTTGCCCGCAGACATATAGGACGGACGGTACTGGTCCATTATATTTAGGTAGGTATCGGGCGACAGCTCATCTGCGATAAAGTCCAGCAGATCGTCGGTGCCCGCGATATCGTCGGGCAGAACCAAATGGCGCACTATCATACCGCGCTCGGCAATACCGCGTTCGTCTACCTCAAGGTCGCCAACCTGCCTGTGCATCTCTACTACCGCCGCGCGTGAGATAGCCACATAAGACGGGGTCTTGGAAAATGTCATTGCCATCATGTCATCAGAGTACTTCAGGTCGGGTAAGTAGATATCAAAGATACCCTCCAGCAAGGCAAGGGTCGCGACCGTATCGTAGGAGTTCGTATTATATACAAGCGGTATCTCAAGCCCAAGCTCCACCGCGCCCGGCAGGGCCGCGACTATCTGCGGCACCTGATGAGAAGGCGTTACGAAATTTATATTGTGACAACCCATACGCTGAAGCTCTATCATCATCTCCGAGAGTTCTTCTGTCTCAACCTCACGGCGCCCCTCTCCGAGCTGGCTTATCTCGTAATTCTGGCAAAAGGCGCAGACCGCGTTACAGTAACTCATAAAGATCGTACCCGACCCGCCGGTGCCGGAGAGTACAGCTTCCTCTCCAAAATGAGGCGCAAACGAGCTAACGACCGCCTTGCCCCCGACACGGCAAAAACCGCGCCTTCCGGCTGTCCTGTCAACGGCGCAGTTACGCGGGCAGACATTACACCTCTTGAGGCGATTGTTTAAGGCATCGACGCGCTCTAGAAGCTCGCCGGACTCATAGAGGGCCTTATATGAAGGGATAAATGACATGATTAGATAATAGCACAGAGTGCGCCTTATGTCATGCCGTCCAAGCAAGATAAAACCACCTGTCAATCTTATTTTAATTAAGCCGGAAATCAGAAAACCTCATCCCAGATTAGATGTAGCCACCGCCAACCACCGAAGCCAAAACCCTCATATAGGAATAATCCTTTACTTCATAAGCCAAGCATGCTAATTTATAAAGATATTCGGCGTGTATCGGTCTGCGCCACTTGCGATGTGTTTTGATCCAACCTTTTCAATCTCACTTCTCAAATTAATCATTAACAATTCCGCCTGGGCCGACCTGGAGCTATTTTCCGTGTAGGCAGATATAATATTTGGAGTACTCCTATGTCTTTTGACAAGCTCGGCCTCGAGGCCGAACTCCTCCGCGCAGTGCGCTCGGAGGGTTACGACGAACCAACGCCAATTCAGGCACAATCCATACCTGTTATACTCGAAGGGCGCGACGTGCTCGGCGGGGCGCAGACCGGCACAGGCAAGACGGCTGCCTTTACGCTACCCATGTTGCAGATACTTAACGGACGCGAGGCAAAGAGCCGCGCCCCTCGCGCGCTCATCCTCACACCCACGCGCGAGCTAGCCGCGCAGATTCAAGAATCGATCCGCACCTACGGTAAGAATATCCGCCTTCGCTCTACCGTAGTATTCGGCGGCGTCGGCATACACCCGCAGATAGACAAGCTTCGTCGCGGCGTCGATATTCTTGTAGCAACACCCGGACGCCTTCTCGACCATGCCGAACGCGGCACAGTTAATCTCGCTCAAATTGAGATACTCGTCCTGGACGAGGCAGACCGTATGCTCGATATGGGCTTTATACACGACATAAAACGCGTCTTAAAGCTATTGCCAGCTAATCGCCAGAACCTGCTCTTTTCGGCCACATATTCCGACGAGATTAAGAGGCTCTCCGACGGCCTTTTGCATAACCCGGTTATGATCGAGGTAGCGCGCAGAAATACCGCCACAGAGCTTACCGAGCAGGTCATACACCCGGTCGGAAGGACCCGAAAGCGCGCCCTGCTCTCTCATCTCATCAAAGAGGACGAGTGGACGCAGGTACTGGTATTTACGCGCACCAAACACGGCGCAAACCGCCTCGCAAAACAGCTCGCCACAGACGGCATAGACTCAACCGCCATACACGGCAATAAGAGCCAGTCGGCGCGCACCAAGGCGCTTGCAGACTTTAAGGCCGGGCGCGTTCGCGTGCTCGTCGCCACGGACATCGCCGCGCGTGGTCTAGACATAGACAGCCTGCCGCATGTCGTAAACTTCGAACTACCGAATGTAGCCGAAGATTACGTGCACCGCATAGGTCGCACGGGCCGCGCCGGACTGAACGGCACCGCAGTCTCTCTCGTATGCACAGCCGAACGTCCCTTCCTGCGCGACATCGAACGCCTTATAAAGAAAACAATCCGTGTCGAAGAGATCGAAGGTTTCCATCAAGATACGGACGCAGAGCACAAGGTAAACATGCGCGACGACGCCGAAGAAAAACGCCGCCAGTTCGCCCCGAAACGCGGCAGGTCCAGCCGAGGCGGAGGAAGAAGCGGCCCCGGAGGCGGCGAAGGTTTCCGCAAACCCGCGGCCCGCAGTAAACGCAGCGGCGGAGGCGGTCAACGCTCAGGTAGCTCCAGAGGAAGATAAGCACACAGGTCTGCTCCTTTCGCGCAGCACGTTTTTATGGACTGACAGTTCATTTGCCGCGACGGAAATAATAGAACTAAGATAAACAAAAACCCCCGTTCACCGAAAGGTGAACGGGGGTTTTTTTGTATATAAATGTATTTAGTAGGCTATTCGTAATTAGTTCGTACAGATGCATTCCTCTTGCCGCATTAAGAAAAGAGGAAAGATTAGACAGGAATCAAAGCACGATGCATGAGCTCCCACTACGGCCCTCAAGGTGAAAGGCATTGCTTTTCATAGAGATGGTGATGTAATATACATAATCATAAACGTTGGACACTGCCTTTTCTACAAGTCCTTACTCTAATTTCTACGAAGGAGGTACCATGGACTCACAAGGAGAATACAAAAACAGGCTCTTCAACAAAACAAGATTACACCGCACTCGTTATTGGCTAATTAATTCAAATATTATAACAATACCTACATGGTCCTTCACTCTGCTCGCGTTATTACTCCTCAGTTCAATTGCTTCAGCACAAGTACTTCCATTCCGCATTATAGAACAGGAGCAACAAAAGAAGGGAGGGTCTATTAGCCCCTTACGCTCGCCAAAATACAAGCTGGTCATAGTGAAAGCAGCTTTAACAGATGAAAAAGCAAAGCTAACAAAGACAACAGTTGAGGCCACCTTGCGCGCGTTACTTAAATCAGTACGTAAACGTAACTACTCAGTTGATGGAATCTCTGCCTTTTTATATCAATCACCAAAGCATTTAAAGAGCGGAAATCTAGCTCTTGGGAGTGTAGAATGGTGGCCCAAGGGACACAGTTTCAGCCCAAGTAACGCTATAAACATTCGAAATAAGAATACCTATGTTGTGACGATTGAAGTATCTAAATTTAACCTTCCAGAAAAGCATCCATCACCTGTTAGTCGCCTATCAGAAGCAACACGACAAGAAATTTTCACAGAATGGGTACGTATTGAAGACTTAACCATGAAAGAGGCAGAAAAAAAGTATCCCATTGATGGGTCCAATATTCCTATAGCTCAGCTCAGAACATACGACTATGTAAAAGCTTTTGATAAGTACTCGACCGAAAATGACCGCTTGAAAAAAATATATAAATCATTCTTTATAGAAGAATATAAGATTTCCGAGTCAGAACTCAAGAATATCATGATGGAGGGTCTATTACAAAACTGGCCGTATCCTTAAACATTACTCCCGACGGTTCAGGTTTGTAACCTGAACTGGAACGTTAAACCTTGGTCTATCTCTGCCTACTCTTAACCGTTTTTATTGCGTTTCGCTACGCTATGCTTCGCTCTACCCAACCTACATGATTGTACCCCCCCCTGAGAGGGGGTACAATACCACGCCTTTCACCTTGAGGCTGAGGAGGCTTTTCACGGCGCGTGCCATTCGCGTTTATGAAGGGCCGACCTCTTCATTAGGAGGTCCTGAATGCGAATGGCGCGGGGCGTGAGGGAGGAAGGCGGAGCTTCTATCGTGCTCTTTCTTCTATCTAAATAGTGCCTCTTACATCAAGTAATGAGACCACCGTGGGGGGATGAAGCGAACATAAGGAGGAGCGTCTTTATCCCTATGCGACGGAACAGAGAGCGTAACTCCCCCCACAAAGCGCCGGTAAAAGGCAAGAGAAAATTAGCGTATCTGTAAAGCCTCGCCACGGCGTAGTCCGGTTATAAGACTACATTTCAACCTGCCTTCTAGCCTCACAACATCCTTACCTCTTATCGATAAATATCAAAAGCGGCGGAAGAAATAGCAGGTCCGCCAGCAGCGCAAATGCGACTGCCGACGCGGTCAGGATTCCCATCGAACTATTTACGGTGAAGCCGGATAAGGTCATTACGGCAAAACCGGCTATGAGGATTACCGATGTCGTTATTACCGCCGAGCCGGCGTTTCTTATTGAATGGCGAACGGCTTCTTCAGGGCCAACGCCAGCGCGACGGGCGCGCAGGTACTTTGCCATTATATGCACGGTGTCGTCTACTACTATGCCGAGACTTATTGCCGTGACGACCGATACGGCTAGCCCTACCTCGCCAAAGACGTAACCCCATAGGCCGAAGGCCATTAGCGCTGGGATGATATTGGGGACGAGGCTTATGAGACCAAGACGCAGAGAGCGGAAGATAAAGGCGAGCATCAAAGATATTATCAAGAGCGCCGTCAGCGTGCCGCCGAGCATATTGTGAATGTTGGTTTCGGATATGTGCGAGAAGATGATCGAGAGGCCGGTTGCGCGCGTTGCTTCTATACCTGCGCCTTGCGGGTGCGCATCTATCCATGCGTTTCCGTCTGCTTCTAGCGCGCGGATATCCTTTGCCGAAGCGCCGTTTAGATATACGCGCAGACGCGAAGAGGTTTTGTCCAGATCTATCTGGTTATTAAGATCCATGCCGTATGGCAGCGACATCTCGTAGAGCAAGAGATACTGGGCCGCAAGCTCTCTGGTTTCCGGGATCTTATAGTAGTCCGCGTTGCCTTCGTGCATGGTGCGGTTGAGCTTTTTATGGATATCTACGATGGAGCTAACGTGCGCGACCTTGGGTTGTCTATACCACCAGGCGGTAAAGGCCTCAAGCCTTTTCAGATAGGCCGGTTCATTTACCGCACCCTCTCCCCCGGCGTCGATGGAGAATTCCAGCACATCCAGCCCCATGAGATTTTCTTCGATAAAGTCGGCGTCGGTCCGCACCACGTAGGACTCGTCGAAGTAGTGACGAAAGTTATCGTCGAGCGTGATCTGCGATATACCTACTGTGACGAAAAGCATAACGATTGGCGTAGCGATAAATAAAAACTTGCGTTTGGCAACGACAAAGACGCCGATGCGCTCGGCTATAGTAGAGTGATTGGCCTTGCGCAGAGAGACCTTGAACGGCAAAATCGCGATCAGCGCCGGAAGCAAGAGCAGAGAATTTAAAAGCGCCGCGCTAACTCCCATAGCACTTATATTTCCGAGATCCCTGAAGGGTGTAGAGTCGCTCGAATTGAGCGAGAGGAAACCAGCGGCTGTGGTCAGGCTCGTTATGATGACCGGCCAGAAATTAGAATCCAGCGAATATCGCAGCGCATCGCGGCGGCTCTCTCCCTCGCCCATCTTTCGAAAGGTCGCCGTTATGATATGAACGCTATCGGCAACGGCGAGAGTCAGTATGATTACCGGAGCCATTGCCGAAGGCGAGGTCAGGACAATTCCCAACCACCCGGCCAGACCCATTGCTGAAAGCGCAGAGAGCACGATAACAACGACCGTTATGAGCGTCGCCGTAAGAGAGCGGAAGGATATGAGCAGGAATATCACCATCACGATAAACATGAGCGGTATGAGTGTTACCGGGTCGTTCTGGCTCTGTGCGGCAAAGGCCTGATCAAAACTTACCGTGCCGGTGACGTATAGCGGTATATCAGGGTTAGCCTTACGAAACTCCTCTGCCATCTTATCTATATAAATGGCTATCTCGGTAGTTACGTCCGGCCCTTCGAGAGGTTTTACGATGGTCGTCTGAACGCCGGCCACATGGCCCGTCTTTGAGATTAACCAATCTATTATTATAGGCTCGTTCAGAGCTATATCTTTTATCTTTTCAAGTTCGGTCTCGCTTAGAGAATTCGGATCGGTTACGAGATCGGCGACTATCAGATCGTCTTCTTCTACCGTAGTATGTTGCAAATTAGTAAGTGAATCGGCGCGCGACGAATAGGGTATCTGCCACGAGGCCTCGGTGAGATTTATTATCGCGGAAAGGGTTTTGCGCGTAAATATATCAGCATCGCCCGGAGAGGCGGCGAGCACAAATATAACAGAGTCGTCCTTATTATAAATAGCTTCGAGTTTATTTAGAGATTCCAGGCGCGGATCGCTCTCACTGAAAAAGACCCTGGCGTCGGTTGAAAAACCGAGCTTCGTAATCCCGGCAGCCGCGCTTATCATCACGACAAGCGTCACCACCGCCACCAGCCACCTGTATTTTATGATCCAGTTTGCGTATCTCATAAAAAAACCCTCTTCTATTATTATCATTTTAAGAAGTAGAGATCGAGGTTTTCTATGGACGACAAAATAATAGATAAAGAGAAGAAGGCCTACCACCACAAGGGGCTGCGCGACACGCTTATAGAAGCGCCCCTTTCAGAGCTTAGAGAAAAGAGCAGCGCGGAGATAAGCCTGCGGCAGGTTGCGAGGCGCGCCGGAGTGAGCCACACGGCCCCGTACAGGCACTTTAAGGATATGGCGGCGCTGCTTGCCGCCATAGCGGAACAAAAAGAGATAAGCAGAGTGGTGGTGGATACGGTAATGCGGGGGGTGTTGAACTCTTAGAAGCTTGCCGCAGGACGTTCGTCCCAGGTGCGGTTGAATAAGAGCCTGCCATTCTTCTTCTTTGCCCGCTTCTTACCGTCCGCGCCCCAGCCGCCCCATTGTTTAAAAAAGAAGGCCGCCTGCTGCGCTTCGCATTGCCTCTTGATATTAACGACCCACTCCTCCTTCATAGGCCGCGCCCTAACGCCGCTCTCACCCCCCACTATCACCCAGTGAATGCCGGTCAGGTCGAACGCGCCGATATCCTCAAGAAGCGGCTCTACCGAGAGAAAGCGCACCCTTGCGTCAATAGCTCTAAGCGAATCGATGCGCCTGACCGCCGCCCGGTCCTCAACGGTAACGCCTATCCACGCGTTATCAGGGACTTCATGAGATGCAAAGAATTCCGCCATACGTTCCGCGCGTTTGGTAAGCAGTTGAAAGACGTGATGCGGAGCCCTCCTCATCACATCGAGCACTTTTTCTATATAACTATCAGGCACCTCTTCATGAAAGAGGTCGCTCATGGAGTTAACAAAATATACCGCCGGGGCCGCGCGCCTGAGCGGCTCTTCCAAACGACCGGGCTGGAGCGTAAGTTGAAAGCCGTTCTCATAACCCTTAACGCCCATAGCCTTAAGCCGCCGCGCCATCACCTCGGCATAACAGTTCGCGCATCCCGCCGAGAGCTTTGTACAGCCCGTAACAGGATTCCACGTGTGTTCTGTCCATTCTATTTTGGTGGTTTTATTGCTCATAAAATTATTTCATATAACCATGTAGGTTGGGTAGAGCAAAGCGAAACCCAACAAAACCGATTAAAAGACCTAAAAGCGAGAGACAATGCCAACCATACGGGTTCACTTGCCACCTGAACCTCCTACCTTTCACCACTATTATAAACAGTATCAACTATATCTCTTGTATCTTGATATAATTTATTTGCCGCCCTGTCATTCGAGAGAAAACCATCAAAGAATGTTGCATATGTAGCAAGAATAACATCAACCATATCGTTCCTTATCTTTTCAGGTTTTGAACGTCCCGAGATCACTAAGTTAATAGCAAGTAAATATGAGCAAAGTGAGTATCTAAAGAGAAAACTATTTGCCATGTCTTTAGATTCAGGCAATATCGAAACCTGTGGATGTGCTCTAGACAACATTACATAAAGCTCTAAAACATGCCTGCAAAGTTTTTTAGATATGGCATCAGTACCCATAATACCTGAACGTAGCATTCTCAATTCATCTCGGCTGTATTCTTTCTTAATCAGCGATATGGCTTTCAAGAGATTCTCAGTATCAGAAAGCATCTTATTCATATGAAGATTTGCAGCATTGCCATGTTCGATAACCTCCTGTAACAGGGCCGGTGCTCCTTTTCGAACTTTAACCAAATTCTGGCAAAACTCTGCAAAGTTTTCAGTCTGATCATGGTCAATTAGATGATCTTGCAAGTTCTCTCGCTTAGGATCAAGCCCACATATGGTTTGGGTGTCCTTCAATATTATAATTTGGTTCGGATAGCCAGCAAGAATTTTCATGGATTCAAAGATAGTTACAGGCGTGTCTCCCTTGTATGCCTCCATAGCTACATAGTCGGTAAGAATTACGTAGTTATCTTTTGATAGATTAAGGTAATCTCGAAGTTCCTCTGACTGCAAATAATTACTATCTACTATCATTTTCATTGAGTATAACGCTCCCGTAGGGTGGGCATTGTCCACCGCTTTTGTCTTTGTCTATTGTATCACCGTCTTTATGCAAATCAATGCATTTCACTTTTGCCGGTTCAGGTTTGCAACCTGAACCGGAACGTTAAGGCTTGGTCGTTTCCTGCCTACTCTTATTCGGTACTGTTGGGTTTCGCTACGCTCTACCCAACCTACATTATTAGATAAAGACCCGGCGCGGATGAAGAAGAAGCGTCATGCAAAGAACCCACCCCGCGAAATAAAACCACACCTGTGTGGTTGTGTGCCGCCTACTC
>JAJCZF010000030.1 GCA_029262535.1 Deltaproteobacteria bacterium | reverse complement strand
GGGCGCAGACGGCCTCTGTGAGCCCGGCTAATCTACCTGGAGTCATTACGGTCGTGGCCTCGGATAAAGAGTCGAAAAGGGCCGCCTTCTCTAACTGGGGCGCCGAGGTAGATATAGCCGCGCCCGGAGTTAGTATAGCTTCACTTCGCGCCGAAGGGACCGACTATCTTGTAACTGTGAAGAAAGACTACAAGCCGTCGAGCGCCTTTGTAGGGGCGGCTTACTACCGCGCCTCTGGCACAAGTCTCTCGGCGTCTTTTGTCACAGGGACCGCCTCGCTGATCTTATCGAAATACCCGGCTCTTACGGCAGCCGAGGTGAGCAGGATGTTATTCTATTCTGCAAGCGATATAGACGCTCCGGGTAAGGATCAACATAGTGGATACGGCCTTATGAATGTGCCGGAGGCCATTGTAGCCGATCCCGACTATTACGCCGAGGCGAAGATCATGGAGGTCAGACCGGTGCAGGTAGGCGCGACAACGGCGGTAAAGCTCTTCGGCACCGCCGACTCGAATGATTTCTTCGAGGCGCGTATTGAGATCGGTAAAGGCAAAGAGCCGAAGTCGTGGCGAAAGATTCGTTCTTTGCGTAACCCTGTGCGCGACGCGCAGCTCGGCCTTGTGCCCGGCCCGGCCTTTAAGGGCGGCGGCATATGGACGATCAGGGTAGTAACGGTACACAGCAGTGGCAAAGAGAAAGAGGCCAGGCACGTTTTAGACTTGAGATAAATCCGCCGTCTTTTGTCTTTTTCCTCTTTTATAAGGCGCAAGCAACTAACCCCTAAAATTTATCGGATACGACTTATGATTAGAAATTATAAAAAAGCCCTCCCGCTTCTTCTGCTTATCTTTATTTCCTTTTTCATAGCGGACAGCTCAAATGCCGTGGTGAGATGGGACGAGACGATGATAGATCTACGCCTGAAGGATTACCGAGCGGGCCGCTTGTCACCGGCGGCCTATCTCGATGCGAAGATATCTTACGAGACATCCTTTAAACGGCTTAAGGCAAGGAGCGAACGCGTTGTCACCAAAGAGAGGTTTGGTCCCAAAACCATTGCCCGTTATAAGAGGACGATACTCCAACCCGCCAAACTTTCCAAGTTCGGCGCGAAGGAAGGCACATGCTGCGGCTGGTCGCAGTCCACGGCCAGCCGGTACGAGCCGGTCGAGATCGTTATGTCCGGTACTGTATATAGTTATGAGTTTGATGTTGCCGTGCCGAACGACCCTTTCTTTAATGAGATGAACAGGTCCGAGCTTTCTCAGTTTCTGAGCGATATCGTTGATCGCAGGCGGAGCGCCGCCCTGAAGACTATCGAGGGCGCAATGAAGAGCGACAGGGTTAATATGGACGACACGCTCATAGACGGTGTCGCCAATATCGCCGGTGCGGTAAAGGACGCAGAGGTTGAGATCTATAAAGTTGAGAACGCAACGATCGCAGGCCTGCCGACGACCGCCGCCAGGGGGAGCCGCCTGATAAGGATTAAGGGCAAGAGGGTTTTGTGGGATAGAGCTGGCCGCCCGGAGATGCGCGTGCTGCCCGGGACCGAAGAAGAGGGACACCCGGTAGGGCTCGGTCCCTTCCCGTGTGAGTGGGACGAGGGTCTTGTAAGGAGAGGGGCCGAAGGTTATCTCGCTAACCGCTGTATTAATACCGGAGGCGTTAACGCAAAAGACTCCTGGAGAAAAGTTGCAAAAGGCTCTCTTAAAGACGCCTCCACAGGCGAGGCGGTCCCTCTTTTATATCTGACTCTGACCGGAGCGCCCGACGCGCCGCTCGACGAATATAAGAGTGAAGAGCAGATAAAGAGCGAACCGCTTGAAAACTACGCCGCGGGGATTAGCGAAAGTCTCGCGCCAATAGTAGGCAGCATCGATTTTGCCGATGTCGAGCTTGAGGGCATGGCTGTGCACGATACGGACGAGAACGGCAACAATGATAAAGGACACGAGCTTATCTTCGACTTTGGAAATATCACAGAGACCTCCGCAGACGGCGGCAAGGCCAGGTCCGGCTCAGTGGTCGTGCCTGTTACTATCAAAAAAGATTCATCCGGTGAAGCCGTAGTTGCGAAACACGCGAAACCGTTATTTGCCCGTGCCAGGCTCGCGCGCGCGCTTCCCGGTGCCTCGCCTGTCGGACTGGATTTTTCTAACTCATATGAGGGCGACTTTGAGATACCGTCCGAGATAAAGGCGGGCAGATATCTCGTGACTGTCAGGGGAGAGTGCCACGACCCTCTGCAAGAGGTCTTTTATATCGGACCGGCTATGAAACCGCTGAACTTCAAAAGCCCTAAAAAACCGCTTAAGATCGTAATAAAAACAAAAGATACCGAGGGCGAAGAACGCTCTACCTGGAACGACCCGCCGGAGAGCGTCAGGCAGACGACCCTTGAGCGCCTAAAATCACTCGGAATACGACAGTCGAGCGTCGATTCCATTAGCCATACATTTGTGAAGAACTTTTATAAACGTCCGCAGATAGGCAAGGGCGTTAAAGGGACAAACCTTCCTCTTAAAAAGGCCGGAGAGTTATGGGAGGTCGCTATCAGGTTCTTGCCCAATGCGACAGTGCCTGCAAGTTTTTTAAAGAAGGGGCGTAGCGAAGAGCGTTTTGCCTGTTCAAAGGAGCTTGTGCCAAAGGCCGACTCCGATACCGTAAATGTAAGGACCCGCGAGGCGGTGGCTGCGCGCGGCCCCTATGACGCCCACCCGTTGCCAAGGCTCGTTTCGCGTGGCGCAGATATAGATGAGAACAGGTTTAATAAGAGGCTCTCGCTCGGCCCTGTAGAAGAGACAGGAGACTCTCTCTTTGACGTATACTTTGATTTCCCCATTAGAGGGCTAGCAAAGGGCTCAAAGTCCGGTACAGGCGATTCCTACTTCAAAAAGAAGAGCTCGTGGGGACAGGACTATGCCGACCAGTGGGCCTTAAGGCGCGTACTCGGGCTCTCATCGGCGCAGAAGAGCAAGAGGGCAAAGAGAAGCAAGAAGGGAAAGACGGCAAAGTCAAAAACTGATTCGGCTGAGCCGGTTGTTCTTGCTATCATAGATTCGGGTATCGATATAACGCATCCCGATCTCGCCGGCGCGCTCTGGATGAATCTTTCCGAGATAGACGGCAACGGAAAAGACGACGACGGCAACGGATATATCGACGACCTCTTCGGCTGGAACTTTGTGGATAACTCGAACGACATACGGGACGATAGCGGACACGGCACGCTCGTTGCCGGTATCATAGGCGCAGACTCAGGCATGCGAGGCGTTAACCCCGGAGCGCGCCTGATGGCGCTTAAGGTCATCGACTTCGATCTAAAGGGCGGCTCCATTGCGCTTGCGCGCGCCATATTTTACGCCGTTGATAACGGGGCCGATATTATTAATATCAGCCTCGGCGGCAGGAAATATTCAAGGTTGCTTGAAAAGGCCGTAAAGTACGCGGCTATGAACTCGGTGCTCGTCGTCGCTTCTTCGGGTAATACGGGCGAGACTACCATGAACTATTCTCCCGCCGGGCTTCCAGGCGTGCTGACTGTGGCTGCGACCGATACCGGCGACAAACGCGCGCCCTTCTCAAACTGGGGGCCGCATGTCGATATAGCCGCGCCGGGTGTAGATATTCTGTCGCTTCGCGCTGCGGGCACGGACTACCTCGTCGGCATAAAAGAGGGTTATGAAGCCGAGAGCGCATTTGTCGGTAACGGAGACTTATATTACCGCTCGTCCGGTTCGAGCCTTGCCGCTCCTTTCGTATCGGGCGCGGCCTCGCTTATACTCGCTGCCCACCCGGAGCTTACCGATAAAGAGCTGACCAATATGCTCTTGCACTCGGCACGCGATATTGACACGCCGGGGCGCGACCGCCTATCGGGTTACGGCCTGCTTGATATCCCGGCGGCGATAGTCGCCGACCCGCGTTCCTATCAGAGGATTGAGATCGACGGCATCAGGTTTATAGACCTCAAGAAGAAATCTATCATAGAGGTCCTCGGCACGGTCGATTCGGACTCCTTAAAAGAGTATCGTCTCTACATTGGCAGGGGCACAAATCCTAAAAAGTGGATAAAGAGCGGTAAGAAGAGGTCGGCTACCGTTATTAAGGGCGTAATAGGCTCTATAGCGGTCAAAGATACAAGGGGAGGGGCCGAGTGGACGCTTCGTATTGAGACCACTCACACGAGCGGAGAAAGGCGAGAAGCGCGTTACCTCTTAAGGCTCAGGCACTAGAAGAGATAAGCTCATTCGAAGATTAGGCCGATTTAACTTGACATCAAATCTTTCTATAGTACAATACCCGTCTTCAAAGATTTCTTCGCTTGATTCAAGCCCATGTCTTGGGGACTGGGTAGAGGCTGTAAGGTATTGATATCATTTGCTAAAATGGAGGCACAAATGTCCGCAAAGATTGTATACACAAAGGTCGATGAAGCGCCCGCACTAGCGACCTATTCATTTCTACCGATCGTACAAGCATATGTAGGACCGTCCGGCGTTGATGTCGAGACAAGGGATATTTCACTCGCTGGCAGGATAATCGCCAACTTTCCGGATAAGCTGACCGACGAGCAGAGGCAATCGGACGATCTGGCCTATCTCGGCGATCTTGCAAAGACGCCCGAAGCCAATATCATCAAACTGCCGAATATAAGCGCATCCATACCGCAGCTTAAAGAGGCGATAGCCGAACTTCAGGGCGACGGTTACGACATTCCCGACTTTCCGGAAAATCCGAAGGACGACGCGGAAAAAGAGATCAAGGCCCGTTTTTCCAAGGTCCTCGGAAGCGCCGTTAACCCGGTCCTCCGTGAAGGAAACTCCGACCGAAGGGCCGCTGTACCCGTTAAAGAGTACGCAAAGAAGAACCCGCATTCCATGGGCGCATGGTCCTCGGACTCCAAGTCGCATGTCGCAACGATGGAGTCCGGCGACTTCGCCGCAAATGAAAAGTCCGCGACAATTGGCGAAGCCACAGTGGCGCAGATAGAGTATGTAGACAATGACGGCAATGTTACCGTTTTAAAGGACGGACTTTCCCTTCTGGCCGGCGAAGTAATCGACGGCACCTATATGTCCAAGAATGCCCTTACCGATTTTCTTGAGGCACAGATAGAAGACGCCAAGGCGCAGGATATCCTCTTTTCCCTTCATATGAAGGCGACGATGATGAAGATATCCGACCCGATCATCTTCGGCCACTGCGTTAAGGTCTATTATAAAGACGCTCTCGAAAAGAACGCCGACCTAATCGCCGACCTTAAAGTAGACTTTAATAACGGACTCGGTGACCTTTACTCGAAGATAGAGTCCTTATCAGATGACCAGAAGGCCGCAATCGAGGCCGATATCGCAGCCGTTTATGAGACCCGCCCGGAGCTTGCCATGGTAAACTCCGACAAGGGCATTACCAACCTGCATGTGCCGAGCGACATCATCATCGACGCTTCTATGCCCGCCGCCATTCGTACCTCGGGTCAGATGTGGGGGCCGGACGGCAACCTCAAGGATACAAAGTTCACCATACCGGATCATAGCTACGCCAGCCTCTACCAGGCTGCAGTAGATAACTGTATAGAAAACGGCGCATATGACCCGGCTACTATGGGTACGGTGCCTAATGTGGGCCTTATGGCTCAGAAGGCCGAAGAGTACGGCTCGCACGACAAGACCTTCGAGGCTCCGGGCAGCGGCACCATACGCGTCGTTGACGCGGGTGGAGAGACCATACTCGACCACCAGGTAGAAGAGGGCGACATCTGGCGCGCCTGCCAGGTAAAGGACGCGCCGATACGCGACTGGGTAAAGCTCGCCGTAACCAGGGCGCGCGCCACGGGCGTTCCGGCTATATTCTGGCTCGACGAGGACAGGTCGCATCATATAGAACTGAAAAAGAAGGTCGTTGAGTATCTAAAGGATCATGATACCGACGGTCTGGATATACGTTGCATGTCGGTCGCCGAGGCTTCGAAGTTCTCGCTTGAGAGGATGAGGGCCGGAGAAGATACCATATCGGTCACAGGAAATGTCTTGAGGGATTATAATACCGATCTATTCCCCATACTCGAACTTGGCACCAGCGCAAAGATGCTCTCGATTGTACCGCTCATGAATGGCGGAGGACTTTTTGAGACCGGCGCGGGCGGCTCGGCTCCGAAGCACGTACAGCAGTTTGTCGAAGAAGGTCACCTCAGATGGGACTCTCTCGGTGAGTTCCTTGCCCTGGCAGAATCGCTTGAGCACTTTGCCATTCAGACCGGTAACGAGACGGCGCGTCTATTCTCCAAGACACTCGGCGAAGCCAATAGTAAATTTCTCGATAGCAACAAGTCGCCTTCGCGTAAGTGCGGAGAGCTTGACAATCGCGGCAGCCACTTCTACCTCGCCCTCTACTGGGCCGAGGCGCTTGCGGCCCAGACCGACGACGCGAATGTCGCAGGACGTTTCACCGTGCTTGCAAAGACACTTGCCGATAATGAAGAAAAGATCGTCGCCGAGTTGAACGCGGCACAGGGCGCGCCGGTAGAGATAGGCGGATACTATCACCCGAACGACGAGTTGGCATCGAAGGCCATGCGCCCGAGTGAGACGCTGAACGCGGCTTTGGATGCCCTTAGATAGTATTGCAATATCAGGTAGCTACTTGATTGTTGATAAATGAGTTAAACTTTTATCGGAGGTTTTTATGCAGATAACAGGTCTACTCTGGGGCAAAAAGCTCCTTGATAGGGTAGAGTTCCCAACCGCAAAGGTCCTTGGGCCGGAAGCGAGCGTGGACGAGATCAAGGGTCTTATTAAGGACTGCGGACAGGTCTTCATAAAGCCGATCTTCAAGGGCGGCGTAGGCAAGAAGGGCAAGAGCGGACTTATCGGACGCGTTGATAATATTACCGACGCGCTCTCCGAAAAGGAGAGGCTCTACTTCTGCGAACATGTTCACGGTAACGCCACGGCAAAGGCCGACGGAGTGACCTTCGAGGGCGGCGTACCGGCCGAACACGAGGTATACTTCTCTATCTCCGACTCGACCGAGTTTCGCGCGCCGACGATGACTATTACCCATCACGGCGGCGTCGATATCGAAGAGCTAGGCGAGGGCATGATAATGGAGGTTCCTTTCGACCCCCTTACCGGACTGAAATCCTTTCACGTATCTAACGCGCTTGAGGACCTCGGCGCACCCAAGGAGATCATCAGCCCGCTGGTGCAGAACCTTCCCAAGCTCTGGGATCTCTATAATAACTACGGCATGACGACTCTTGAGCTAAATCCGATAAGGATGCAGGCAAACAAGAAGGGCCGTCTCGTGCCTGTGGCATGCGACTTCAAGGGTTCTTTCGATCAGGATAACCCGGCCTGGAAGAGGCTTGAGCTTCCCTCACACCTCTTCGCTTCAGATTATTCCGAGTTCGAGCAGGAGATCAACCAGCTCCGCACCTATCAGGGCCAGAGCGACGTCTTTGTCATGAACGAAGAGGGAACCATAACCGCCCCGACATTCGGCGGCGGCGCAAACGCCCTCGTAACTGAACTTTTGGGTGAACGCGCCACCATCAGCTCAGATTTCGGCGGAAACCCGCCTTATGAGAAGATGTACGATATCTCGCGCATATCTTTCAAATACTGGCTTGAGCAATCGAACGTGCTCTTTATTATAGGCGGAAAGGCCAATAATACCGATATCTTCGAAACATTTAGAGCTATGGCCGACGCGCTTCGTAATCACTTCAATACGGTCGGACCGACCCCGCTATTTGTCGTGGTCGGCAGAGGTGGTCCGAACCTCGTTCGCGGCATGAGTTATATGAAGGATACGCTAGAGGCCCTGAGGCTGCCCTACAGGATTTTTGGACACGATAGCGCCATGAGCGAAGTCGTCAACTACGCCTTGAAAGTAGATACCTGGATGGAAAAAGAAGGCAAAAAACTCATGGAGGGTAGAGATAATGCATAAAGAAGGTATTCCTGAGTTTGATAAGTATTACGTAGGCGTAAACAGCCTTTCAGAGCTGGCAACCAAGGACGACACGGTATGCGTCCTTAATATAGTCGGAGGCGAGAGCCGCACCGTTACACCGACGAGCCATGAGTTTTCCGGCGGTAATATAGTATTCGGTACAGGCCCCGGACGTTCCGGGCAGGCGCTACCGACCAAGCTCGGTAAGATTCCCGTATATAACTCCGTAAGAGAGGGAATAGAGGCCGGACACAAGTTTAATACAGGTGTCGTATATCTGCCGCCCTCCGGTGTTAAGGACGGTGTCGCGGAGCTTGTCGGCGCAAATCCCGATCTTGAAAAGATTATCATACTTACCGAAAAGGTCTCTCAGAAGGACTCTTCAATAATCAGGGCGATATGCCAGTCGAACGGTGTTGACGTATTCGGCGGAAACTGTCTTGGACTAGCCGATGCGCATAACCATATCAGGCTCGGCGGCGCTCTTGGCGGCTCTAAGCCGGAAGAGTCTCTCGTACCCGGTTCGGTCGCTCTATTTTCCAACTCCGGTAACTTTACGACTACGATAGCCGTATACCTCTTAACCGAGGGTTGGGGCACGACCACTTCGGTATCGTCTGGTAAGGACGTATATATAAACTACGCCCTTCCCGAATTCCTTCACGCCATGAATAACGACGACAGGAGCGAAGCGGCCGTCGCATATATCGAGCCGGGCGGTTACTACGAGCACGGTCTTGAAGATAAGATAAATCAAAAGCCTATGGTCGCTTGTATTGTCGGTCGCTGGAAAGCAAAACTTACCAAGGCCTGCGGACACGCCGGTTCGCTCGCCGGTTCCGGTGACGACGCGCTTGCTAAAGAGAAGTGGTTCATGGACTACTTTGACGTTGACGATATATATACCCCTGACGCGCCCGTATTTTCCGCAAAAGGCGCGGTCGTGACCAATATCGCCCATATCCCCGAGGCCCTTTCAAAGGTCATGGAGCTTAACGGCAAAAAGTCCGACTTCACCCCCAGGGGCGATCTCTCGCTCAAGTGCTGGTTCGGCGATAACGCAGGTATTGAGCTGCCCGAGGCGCTCGACTATCAGGTAGTTGAGGCGGTATCTCCTTATAACGAACAGATCGAGGCCGTATCCCTACAGGTCGGCGCACAGTTCCCGCGTCAGGCAATGAAGGACGCAAGCGGCGCCTCCATGATGGACCGCACCACGCAGGTATCAAGGGTACATAATATTTCGATTCTAGACTCTTCAAAGCGTACTTTTGAGGATAATATCTTCATGTCTCTCCTGAAGAGCTACCCGGACGACTACGGCAGGGCGATACTGAACCTTGCCCTTAACTCATACGTATTCGCTGACGGCACGCCTGAGCTTGCCGCTTCGGACGCCTCACGTAAGGCCGGTAACTCTCCGAATACCGTCGTAACCGCCGCCGTGTCGATAATCGGTAAGAAGACGGTAGAGGGCGCGACATCCGTAGCCGAATGCCTGTTGGGTCTATTCGAGCACGCAGGTCTGGAGACGGGCACGCAGGAGTTCGATTATTCTGAAATCCTAAAGTCGGTAAGCGAAGAGTGCGGTAAATCCCTACAGGCACCGAAAGACGACTGCCGCTCCAAGCTGCTCAATGAAGAACTTGCCAAGCTCGACGGCAAGTCAATATTCATCGACTTTATAACCGAGGCCGCCGGAGGCAACCCCTCTGCGGACGCTCTTCTCGGTGCGATATGGACGACTCTCGCATGGGAATCGCTTATGAAGAAGCGCATTTCCAAGTATACGCTAACCGTGCTTCCGTGGCATTCGAGGGTATTTTCGACGATCGTAGGCTGTTCGGTCCCGGCAGAGAAGCACGACCACGGCAACTTCTGCGGCGTAGGCGCAGAAGAGATCATCGGCAACTGGTCCTTTACAGAGACCGCTTTCCTCGCGCTAATGGGCAGAAAGCCGAACGCCGACGAGATCTTCGAGTTCTCGACCCTTATGGGCCTTATCATATCGAACGGCCCCGGCACCATATCGGCCCAGGGTAGTAAGGGCGCGGTATCGGCAGACGGACCGGAAGATCCGGGCCGCGTACAGATCAACAAGGCAACGATCGGCTTCCTAACCCACACCGGCTTCGCCCACGGCGGAAACGGTTACGAGGCGATAGAGTTCCTGATAGGCCGCTTCAAGGGCAAGGATCTTAAAGATCCCGCCTCAGGAGACCACGGTATAGACCTCAAGGGACTCGCCGTCGAGTACGCCAAGGAGTACGCCGCCTACAAGAAGAACGAAAAGGCGATTGGAAATATCGGTTATAAGAAGGTGCCGTGCATCAACCACCCGATATTCAAAGGCAAGCCGGTCAACTACGACCCGCGCGAGCGTTTCGTTAGCGCCCTCTTTGAAGAGAAGGGTATAGGTAACGTATTCCTCGACTTCTACCGCGAGCTGGTACAGGCATTATTCGACGCCAAGGTATCGCGCGAAGTTTACTGTGTAAATATCGACGCCGTTATCGCCGTCATACTGCTCAAGATGATCTGGGGTCCCTTACAGGACGGTTCGATCAGCGAGAACGAAGTAGAGAGCGCCGGTTTCACCGCCTTCCTCTTCGGCAGGATGATGGGCTGCGCCGCCGAGATAGACGACCACATAAACCGCGGACGCAACATGGATACCAGAACAGCGGCATCCAAGTGTAGTTATGTCGGCTAATAGCCGCATCTAATAACAAAAAGCAAAAGGCCCGTTGGACGCAAGTCCAACGGGCCTTTTTTGTGTGGCAGATTTTTTTCATTTATAATTATGTAGGTACTCTCTCCATGACTTCCTTAGTATAGCCCTCTGTATGGTGGCCGGACTTCGCCGTATTGAGTATGTGCAGACTTGGTTGCTTTGTCTTGCCGTTTACCGGCGCTTTGTGGGGGGATTCCGTTCTCTGATTCTGTCGCTTCGCTATGACTTCTCAAAATCAAAGCTGCTTTTTTGTAAATATTACTTCCTTAATGTAGCCCTCTAAAGGTTAGCCTGGCGTCGCCGGGTTAAGTTTGTGCAGACCGGCGAGGTTTTTGTCTTGCTTCGCGCTTTGTGAGGGGGCTTACGTTCTCTGTTCCGTCGCATAAGGATAAAAACGCTCCTCCTTATGTTCACTTCACCCCCTCACGGGGGTTGTTTTACTGGAGGTAGAGGACGATTAGATAGAAGAAGAGGCATGATTGATTGCTCCGCCTCCCTCCCTCACGCCGAGCGCCATTCGCATTCAGGCCCTCCTAATGAAGCGGTCGGCCCTTCATAAACGCAAATGGCACACGCCGTGAAAAACCTCCTCAGCCTCAAGGTGAAGGGCGGTTGTTATTTGTAGAGAAAGTGATATGCAAAACAAAGGCAACAATGGTGGCAGTGCATATACTACCGGCCTGTTGTCTCGTCTTGTGCCTCTGGAGATACGATTTTTATAGGTATATATTTTGACCCTAAAAAAAGATCGGTCAAGCTTTTGCGAATAAAATTTTGTTCTGATTCAAAATCCGCATGCGCTTGAGGAATATATGCACCACGCTTGAGATGCACTTTATCAAAATCATAATTTAAAGATTCTGCCATTTCAGCAAGCAAATCGATAAGCATATCTTTGGATTTGTCTGCGCACGCAATGAGATTTACTTGGTACTGTGGGTCATTTGAGTCCTGAGGATAATTAACGAAATTGTCCAATAAAAGCTTCCAAGCATCGATTATTTTTTTATCTTTATTATACACAATATCAATTGTATTAAGAGCCTCGACATGGAGCGGAGATATTGGAGTTGCTCTAGTCGACATGAGAGTTCTAAAAATTTTCATCTTTCTTTCTTTTAACTCTTTTTTAGTCTCGATAAACTTTTGAATTTGAACGGCAAGAATAGGGGCTATTATTATGGCAGTAATGACAAGCCAATCACTGATGGTCATATTGATGGTCATTTCACTCTCCTTTTAGTTTTAATATACTGTATCAGCTTTTTGATATAAATTAAATGTCTTTCACCTTGAGGCTGAGGAAGCTTTTTCACGCCGTGTGCCATTCACGTTTTTGAGCATCCCGACCGTTTCAATAGGAGCGGTGCGAAAGCGAATGGCGCTCGTCGTGAGGGGGGAAGGCGGAGCTTCTATCGTGCTTTTTCTTCTATCCAATAGTCCTAATCCTTACAGAAAAAACAACCCCGTGGGGGGATGAAGCGAACATAAGGAGGAGCGTCTTTATCCTTATGCGACGGAACAGAGAGCGTAACTCCCCCCACAAGCGCGAAGCAAGACAAAAAGCCTCGACGGTCTGCACAAACTTAACCCGGCGAAGCCAGGCTAACCTTTAGAGGGCTACACTAAGGAAGTGATATTTACAAAAGAGTCTTGAATTAAAGAGATTAAGGCAAGGCGACGGAATCAGAGAACGTAACCCCCTCACAAAGCGCCGGTAAACGGCAAGAGAAAACTAACGTATACTGTAAAGCTAACCACAAAAGAGCCAGCCCAATAGCTTCGTAGACCGTCCAGACCTTCCTCTCACTATCCCATTGACATTCTACCCCAAATCGCTTATCATTATAGATGGAAAATCTTTTATTATCAGTGCCTTAGAGAGTCTTGAGAGAGCCTTGAATGAACCGTCTTTATAAAAGAAAGAGCGCTTTTAAGGTCGCCCGCGGCCATGTCGAAGGGGCTGATAACCGGACGAAGAGCGCGACACTCGGATATACGATTGACAGCAAGAGGCCGGGCAGGGGTTTTCGCCATGTCGTCAGGAAGCGCGATATCCACGACTTTACCGATATGATACCGGGCTGGGACGATCTATCGGTTGGCATTGAGTCTATCATCCTCTGCGCCGGCGACGACTATGCGGCGGGCCATTACGATCACTTTACCCGCGAGGGGACCGGCAGCATATATCTATACGCGTGGGATGAAGATCTCTGGATGGATGTAGAGCAGGAATATTTTCAGCTCCATAAATGGATATTCGACGCGCTCGGCCTCGTCTATGAAGAGAAACAGGTACAAGAGCCGGACGGGCGGGGGCAGTGTACCGAGTGGGGCTGTTTTTTTTCAGAGTCGCAGGCGAGGGCCTTTATGCTGACCTATGTCTTTTTGCACGAACTCGGACATCACGTTGATACCTTTAGGAGCAAGAATCGAGACACCTGTATCGGCGGCGAGCAGTTTGCCGAAGAGTTTTCCAAAAAAATGTTTAAAGAAATATGGCCAGTATATGTAGAAAGATTCGGTAATCCCGAGAGGCAATAAGTCCCTTTAAAAAAGTAGGAGTAGAAAATTATGAAGTCTGGAAATCCGGCCCTTAACGAAAAGGCCTTTATGATACACGCCGCGACGGGCGCGGAGGTTATGACGCTCGGCGGCACTGTGAATAAGTGCATCATGCTTACGCTCTGCCTTGTATTGTCCTCGGCATATTTTTGGATTAACGCAGAGGGGTATATTCAGAGTGGCGCCTTCCGCACTATACTTATAGGTTCTGCGCTTGGGGGTCTAATCGTCGCCCTGATAACTATCTTTAAAAAAGAGTGGTCGCCCATAACCGCGCCGATTTATGTGGTTATAGAAGGGGCTTTTATCGGACTCTTTTCCAGCATGATGGAAATAAAGTATCCCGGTATAGCCATACAGGCCGTTACGCTGACGATGGGCACGCTCTTTGCCATGTTACTTGCCTACAGGTCGGGGCTCATAAGGGCGACGGAGAATTTCAAACTCGGTATTGTCGCAGCAACGGGCGGTATATTTGTTATATACATGGTTAGTATGATATCGGGACTTTTCGGTTATAATATCCCCTTCATACACGATAGCGGTCCGATAGGCATAGGTTTTAGCCTCGTCGTGGTCGTCATAGCCGCCCTGAACCTCGTGCTCGACTTCGATTTCATAGAAAAGGGCGCAGAGAGCCACGCGCCAAAGTATATGGAGTGGTACGCGGCATTCGGACTGATGGTGACTTTAATCTGGCTCTATATTGAGATGTTGAGGTTGCTATCGAAGATAAGAAGCAGGTAATAAGGCGATCTCTAATCGCCTATTTTGCTCCATCTTACGGCCCGTCATCTCAAAACCTATAAAAAACTTGAACGGTAGGGATATTTGCGTTATAAATACTAATGGACCAAAGTGAGATAATCCTCTAAGTGTGCGATTAGAAAAAGATATGAGCCTAAAAGTACTGATAGTAGACGAAAATGAATCGCGTAGCGCGGCGCTTGCCTCGACGCTCTCGTCCACCTATGATATCTCGGTCGTAGGAGACGGGGAAAGCGCTCTATCTGTTATTAAGAAGGGCGAGATCGCAATTGTTTTGACCGAAGCATCTCTTCCGGGCATGGACTCGATCGGACTTATTGAAAAACTCTCTCAGCTTAACCCCAAGACGGTAGTGATAGTCACGGCCGGCGACCCTACGGTAGAGAGGGCGGTGGCGGCGACAAAGGCCGGCGCATTTAACTACGTCAAAACCCCGGCAGCCAAAGAGGTGATTGAGCTTACCGTGAGACGCGCCGCGCAACTCTATGAGCAGCTTGCGTCCAAGGGAAGCGGTCCCGCTTCTTTTCAAAATATCGTCGGCGAGAGCGCTTCGATCAAAGATATCTTTACCCTCATCGAACGAGTCGCAGATAGCGACTCATCCATACTTGTGCTTGGCGAGAGCGGCACGGGTAAGGAGCTGATCGCCAAGACCATACATTATAACTCTAATCGCGTAGATGAGCCTTTCGTTCCTGTTAACTGCGGCGCGATACCGTCCGAGCTGCTAGAAAGCGAGCTCTTCGGACATGAAAAGGGCGCCTTTACCGGGGCCGTCTCTTCGCGTCCCGGCAGATTTGAACGCGCTCACGGCGGCACGATATTCCTTGATGAGATCGGCGAGCTGGCCTTTCCCTTACAGGTAAAACTTCTTCGCGTATTGCAGGAGCGCGAGTTCGAGCGAGTCGGCGGCAATAAGACGATTCAGGTCGATGTGCGCATAGTCGCCGCGACCAACAGAGATCTTGAAGAGTGCGTGCGTAACCGCACCTTCCGCGAGGACCTTTACTATCGCCTGAATGTCATCCCCGTCCATGTTCCCGCCCTAAGAGAGCGCAGGGACGACATCCCGCTCCTTGCCAATTATTTTTTAAAGAAGCTCTGCGCGCGCAAGGTACGCGAGATAACCGGCATATCCGACAAGGCCATGAAGCTCTTTGTCGATTATCCGTGGCCCGGCAATATCCGCGAGCTTGAAAATATCATAGAGCGCATAGTCATATTAAAACCGGACGAGGGCCATGTCAGCATTGAAGACGTGCCCGAAAAGATAAGCGGCCATTCCGGCGCAGACTCTATCTATCCCTTAGACATTCCGCACGAGGGCGTATCACTGCCCAAACTTATCGATGAGATGGAGCGCGATTTTATCCAAAAGGCGTTGGAAAAGGCCGACGGAGTAAAGGCCCGCGCTGCCGATCTGCTTGGTATCAACCGCACCACACTGCTCGAAAAGATGAAGAAAAAAGGTTTGATGGACCGCTGAAAGAAGGTCTTTTCACTGCACTCTATAATTATAACCTCCTAAAACTCATTATATTTAAATCTCCTTTTCAAGTACTTAGCCTCGATCAGTCCCAATTAATACCCTTATAATCTTCAAAGTTCCAAAATAGGTACTTAAGTTCCAATATTTTTTTTAAAAAACTTCCATAACGCTTGACAAGGGTAATAATTTCTACTAATATATAACTATATCAGATGCTATATATATCTTCTACAAAGTGAACGTCGTTATACTTGCGGCTTTTTGCCTGTTTTAACGTTATAATATAGATATGATCAGTATAATAAGGTTTTCATTTGCGCCCAACCTTAATATCCAGGAGATGAAGATGAAAAAAATAATTACCAGACTTTCAGCGGTAGTCGTGCTGGCCATGCTCGTGGGTCTGCCTGCCCTATCGCACGCGACATATCCGGCAAGCCGCTTTGCTACCGAGTCGGGACTAACGCTTACAGCGTCAGATTGCGGAGAGGCCAGTCCTGAGAATTACTTCTTCGAGGCCGCCACTGTGGACAGTCTCGGACAGACGACATATACATTGCTCGCACCGTGTAAGGTCTTTCTCGACGAGGCCTTTAAGATGATGATAACGGTGCAGGACGGTAACTGCGCCGGTTCCGCATTCTGGCCGACCCCGGTCGCCTCAACCTGGTCGCTAGATGACGAGTCGATAGACAAGGTCACTTCGGCCCATGTCTCCGACAAGGTATGGGAGGCCGGTAGTTATTGGACAAATACCCTGGCGCTCGGACCGACCGCATATCTTGAAAAAATCTATGACATAACCTATACCGGAACCGCATACGATCATAATGTCGCTTTTAATGTCGTAGATATGGGCTATTGCGACGGCTTCCATTCCACACTCGCCATTAGCTCCGGCCATATAGTCGTCGACCCGGTCCGGGGCGGCGCAAATACAGCTCCGGTTGTTGACGCGGGGCTTGATACTATCATAGCCAGCGAAGATCAGGGTATGACGGTTATCACCGGCACGGCGACTGACGCCGAGGGAGACGCCCTTACATATACATGGAGCGAAGGCGGCGTGGTAGTGGCTTCCGGCGACATTGACGCGCTCGGTAACGCGACGCTTGACCTTAGCCTCGTTCCACTGCTCGGAGTTGGAGCGCATACATATACGCTTGATGTAAGCGACGGCACAGACACGGGAAGCGACGCTGTAACCGTCTCTGTTGAGAATACCGCCCCGGCCGCCGTATCTTCCGGCTCGGGCACATATCAGTACGGCGACGACATAGCACTTGGCGGAACGATCTCTGATTATGACGGCGACCTGCTTGACTATACATGGACCGTAGGCTCTGAGATTGTGGCGTCCGGTTCGGTCTTAACGGCAGTTGGCGGCGGCCCCGTGGCCCTGCCGATAGAAGTACTCGCCGGCGGCCTTACGCTTGGCGACCACCTTGTAGACCTGACCGTTACGGATGGGATTTATACTGTAAGCGCCTCTGCAATCAGCGTGAGTGTCGTTGACTCTGAAGCGCCGACACTGGCGCCTACTGCGACGCCTAACCTCCTTACGCCTCCCAAGAAGCAGATGGTTGACGTAGTAGTAGAGGCAAACGCATTCGATAATACCGGAGGCTACCTGACCATAGACGTCGCCATAGCCAGCAATGAATCTCCTAAGAAAGATGACGATGACGACGATGATGGTGATGACGATGATGATGATGATTCCGACGACAACGATGAGATGGACTATATAGTCGTATCGGTAGATCAGGAGACAGGCACGGCCTATCTCCAGCTCAGAGCTGAGAAGGGCAAGGAGAAGCTCTCCTACATCAACGAAGACGGCAAAAAGAAGAAGAAACATATCGACCGCACCTATACGATTACTGTTACGGCGACCGACCTTTCCGGCAACACGTCGAGCGCGGATGTGATCGTAACGGTCCCGCGCGATAAGAAGGACAAGCGTGACAAGCACGACGACTAAAGCAGTAAAGCTTATAACCGCTATATAAAACAGGGCGCGCGGAACGAGTTGATCGTTCCGTCCTGGATAGAAAGGGGCTTCACCGATAGGTGGGGCCCCTTTCATATTTTTGAGTTAAAGAGTTTTGACAAGGCAGGGGCTTGCTTTTATTCTATGGGGTGAGCAGGGTCGCGTTTTAGTATGGTCATCCGGCCTTAATCTTTGGCGCTCTCGCCCTCGTCTTCTTCCGGTATCTCGTATATGAGCAGGGAGCGTTGGCAGCCGTTATGGTCAAATCCCAGTTTGTATTCGAGCCCATCGGGGCTGACGGCGTAGAATTCTCCATAGCCCTGGCCGAATGTCTTGATCTTGTTCTGGCAGAAGGGGCATGTTACGCTCTCGCCCTTTTTTACTTTGAATGCTATATGGTCCTGGTATGTGATCTTGATATGACCGCCGGTCGCAGCCTTCTCTTCACGCTCGGCCATGAGTTCAGGCCTCTGTAAGAGCATTATACGTAGCGACTCTCTCTTGGCCTGCTTTCTTATTTCAAAGGCGAGGGCGGCGTGGTTGAGCTGTATATGTTCCCATACATCTCTCTTTGGCCCCTCGAATTCGCACTCGGAGCACTTCTTTTTGACGAATGTAACCGCAAAGCTCATTGTATTTTCCTTTAAGGAACCTCTGATTTATTCTGGGCGAAGTAGATTGCTCGAAAATGTTCAGATTCAAGGCGCGAATCACACGTAATAGCTAGCTATTGCGAAGATTAGCAACGCAGAAGCTGGATATTTTAGGCACAAGATACGAGTTCACGAATAGATCAGCGGTTCCTTAACTTTTATAATATAATTTATATAGCCCATATGTCAACCACGTGAGGCCACCTGCTTTTTCTTTTACCCTTAAAGCTGAATCAAGAGATAGACTTTCTCTTAATAAGAGATAAAGTTTTTTCTTGGCTTTTCGTCCTAAATATATGATATAGTTGTAGTTAAATCTTGCGGATATGGTACCAGCAAGGCAGTTTAAGCCGACTTCATAACTCTTAAGGTGTTGTTTTTTTGAAAGTTTCAGTCGTAATACCGGTATATAACGAAAAGAGATATCTACCCGTCACATTAAAACGGGTGGTAGAGACAGGCGTGGTGCACGAGGTCATTATTGTTGACGACTTCTCGACCGACGGCACACGCGATACTCTCGAAGGGCTTAAGGGTGAGCTTTCCAGTCCTACGGTAGATATTAAGGTATTTTATCAGGAACGCAATATGGGTAAGGGCGCGGCGCTTCGCAAGGGCTTTGCAGAGGTCACGAAAGATATCGTCATCATCCAGGATGCGGATCTCGAATATAATCCGTTGGACTTTCCCAAGCTGCTCGAACCGATTCAAGACGGGCGCGCCGATGTCGTGTACGGCTCGCGTTTTCTAGGCGGGGCGCACAGGGTCTTGTTTTTCTGGCATATGTGCGGAAACCGCCTGCTCACGCTTTTTTCAAATATGCTGACCAACCTCAACCTTACCGATATGGAGACATGTTATAAGGTCTTTCGCACCGATATCCTAAGACAGTTAACACTCACAAGCGACCGCTTTGGCTTCGAACCGGAAGTAACGGCAAAGCTCGCCAAGCTCCACTGCCGCATATACGAGACCGATATATCTTATGCGGGACGTACCTATGAAGAAGGAAAAAAGATCAACTGGAAAGACGGCGTAGCCGCCTTCTGGCATATCTTCAAATTTAATATCTTATAAAAGACGCCACGGTATAAGTCCGCGCAACGTCTCTCTTCTTTAATTTACTCTTACTTCCAAGCCATTCTTTCTATATAAAAACCAGCTATAACCCGATAGACCCCGGTGTTGAAATATGGATTTCAGGTTATATTCAATGCCGTTCAGGTAGAGCCTCTCTTGCGCTTTATATTCCCTGTCGAGAGAGTGTCTTATATACCACTCTGAACCCTTGAGGTGAAAGTCGTCCGAATCGATATACTCGATATCTTTTCCTGGTATGTAGGCTGAGTAGAAACTAACCAAAAGCCCATTTCTGAAATTATGATCGCTCGTTACGCTTATATCCCGCTCCGGGCTCTTTGCGCTTATATATTTAAGTCCGTCTAGGTATCTCCCTCTGGCCCCGCCGGTGAAGAAGCCGTTCAGGCTGTAGAGGTTGCCGACTATAAAAAGAAGCATGATGATTATATAGATTGGTCTTCCATATCTCTTCTTCCAGAGCGAGGCGAGGCAGTGTGCCGTTACTATATAAAAGAATGGAAAGCATACGAGAAAATATCTGAAATAGATGATCTCAGGGCGCATCACGGCCACAATGAGCGCCGGGGCAAGAAGAGCGGCCCAGAGATAAAAGAACCACTCCGAACTCTCTCTCCTGATAAGAAAGAGGCCTGTAATCAGCGGTACCAGTACCAGCAGAGCCGCAAGACCCGCCGGTAAAAGTCCCTCCGGTGATCCGGTTAAGAGGATCATCGCATTCTTAATGGCTCCGAATATAGTCTCTTCCGCTCCGCCTCCAAGAGACATCCCCCTGACATAAAAGATGTAGAGCAAGAGCGCCACGACCGAAGGCAGAAGGTGACATTTAATTATCTCGCCAACCGCTTCTTTTTTTCCATTATGGCCAAACTCATAAAAGACCGACCAGGCGCCGAGGGCGATAAGGATATATATAGTACTCATATGAGAGAGCAGGGCGAGTGTCGCCGTTAACCAAAAGAGTGGCACGAGGTAAAGATCTCTCTTAGAGATGTAGGCGCTTAGAGTTATAAAGGCGATAATTGAAAAGAGGATCGCAGGCGCATAACCGCGCGCCTCGGACGAGTATATAATAAGCGGATAAGAGAAGCCGGCAAGTAGCGTTACGGTAAAGGCGGCGACAAGGCCGCCGCGCTTAAAGGCGACCAACGCTAGCAGGGCCAGTGAGAGGAAACCCGATAAGAGAGAGAAAGCCCTGTATAAGATAAAGTCGAACGATCCGAGCAGGGC
>JAJCZF010000029.1 GCA_029262535.1 Deltaproteobacteria bacterium | reverse complement strand
CGCCAGGTCCGGAAGGAAGCAACGGTAGTAGTGCTTTCTATGTGCCGCAAGGGTGCCTGGCTATCAGTACCGCCCGCCCACAGAAACACAATCGTGTGTCTCCTTTCGCGGAGAGAGTTCCCGCGCTCAATTACACCCTTCGCCCGCGACTAAAATTTCTCTAGAAAACTAATCTCTCTTTCCTTTCGACCTTCAACCTCCCGAAAACTCCCTTAATTACCGGTAGCTTGTCAAAAGGCGTATGCGGATGATCGATTCCTTTCTGAAACAAGCAGCATGAGGTCATACTAAAACTATCTGGGTTATAAGCAACAATCAATCCTTTTCTTGAGCTAGTGCACGGTTTGACAGAAGGCTTTGGGAATGATATACTTCTTCTTGTAATTCGCAATTGTAGATATTATAAAATATTAAGTATTTCTGCTGCAATTAATAACTTCGCACAAAACCTACCCACACTACTAATTTAGGAGGTATATGCTTTCCACAAAGAACCAATTACATTCCATTGATTTTAGAAAGGTAAACTGGCAGGACGAGTTAAAAAATAACGTAACGTCGATTGACGAACTTGACGCTTACATCCCGCTCTCTGATGAAGATAAAGAGACGCTCCATAATATAGTCAAGATGCATCCCATGAATATCCCCCGCTACTATTTAAGCCTGCTTGACCCGAACAACCCGGACGACCCTATAAGAAGGCTTGCGATACCTTCGGCTGAAGAGCTGGTCGTAGCCGGCTCGATGGGAGAGACCACGACAGACCCTTACGGGGACGATAAGCACAATAAGGGCAACGGTATTTTGCACAAATACCCATACTCGGCCCTCGTCGTTGCGACCGAGTACTGTTCAATGTATTGCAGGCACTGTTTTAGAAAGCGCATGGTAGGGCTGCCTAACAACCAGACGGTGGAAAACTTCCAGAATGCTGCGCGTTATATTGCCGAGCACAAAGAGATTACCAACGTGATAATCTCCGGCGGCGACCCGTTTATGCTTCCTACACCCGTCTTAAAGCAGATGTTGGATTCACTGCGCGAAATCGATCATATCAACTATGTCAGGATAGGCTCAAGAGTGCCCGTGGTCTTTCCGATGCGCCTCTTCGATGATGAACTCTTATCTTATCTTAAGGAGTTTAACAGGGAGAAAGCCCTCTATGTGCCGACGCACTTCAACCACTCCAGAGAGATAAGCCCGCTGGCCAGAGACGGCGTCCTGGGCCTACGTGAGGCCGGGATTACCGTCAATAACCAAGCAGTTTTATTAAAAGGCGTAAACGATAACGCAGACGACCTCGCAGAGCTAATGAACGGCCTCGTCAGAATCGGCGTCAATCCGTATTACCTCTATCAATGCATGCCGGTCTCTCGCGTGAGGCATCACTTCCAGGTTCCGCTGAAAGAAGGGGTCGATATAGTAAGCCATGCAAAGAGCCTTCTGGACGGTTATGCAAAAAGATTTAAATTTATCATGGGCCATGACATAGGCAAGATCGAGATATGCGGAAGGTTCGGCAATAAACTTATACTTAGCCAGATACACTCTCGCCCCGAACACCCTGAAGAGTCCTCTCGGATATTGGTGCGAGAGCTCACCGAAAACGGCGGCTGGCTCGACGACCTTCCCGAATGCGATTTTGCTTCCTGATTTTCAAAAATAGCCCTAAAGCCGGTTCAGGGTTGTACCCTGAACCGGAACGTTAAGAGCATGCGGGTGGAAGCCAGCCGTTAAAAAAGCGAAGAGCTAGTGCGTCAGGTAAGTAAGTTTTATGTTCGTTACATAAGATACCGAAGTTTTTAATATTCCGGTTCAAGGTACAACCTTGAACCGGCTGGAGGCCCCAAAGATAATCACGGAACTTGAATCTACAGGAAAGGAGGTTATAGTCACCAAGAACGGAAAGCCAGTTGCATTCATAAGGCCAGTCGAAGAGAACGCGTTTGAACTAAAGACAAAGAGACGTAATGTCGAATAAATCAGTTCATTTTCTTGCCAGAAAGCATCATTAGTAAAATGGGGGTGTCAATGAAGATAATAATGTGGGAGAAGCCCGACGCTGTGGAGGTTGTACTTGGTGATTTGAATGAGAATGACTTTGTAGAAGACCCAGAGACCTACTACTATTTTAGGGATGAAGTGTTTATCAGAGAAATAAAGGAATATATTAATGATAAACACCCTGGCAAATTACAGACCAAAAGTAGTGACGAGTTACCTATGATGCAATACGTAAAAATTATAGGAAAGTGCTATCCAAAGTTCAATAAGAAACGTAAGAAATTTTATCTATATGAAGGAGAAATTTATTCATACGAATATCTGGGTTTGTTAAATATTGGTAATGAAATTCAGCTTGCTAGGTACGATAAAGGTGACTTAGTCCAGATGCTCAACCAGAAGTAAGGTGAGAAAGGAGGTTAATAGGTATTTCTAGAAGGGAGCCCGTGTCAATAGGTGTGTAAATACGATTCAGGCGGCGGCCTTTTTCTCCTGGTTCAGCAGTCGTTTTCCATCTATATATTCAGCCCCCTCGTAGACATCGGTCATGAGCTTCGGGGCGTTGAGTTTTCTGAAGCGTTTTTCCACTACCATTAGGACCTTCCATATAAGGGCGGTTGCGTTTGAGACATTCTTAAAGCGTCTGGCAGCACTTGTCCTCAGCCTCACCGCGGAAAAAGGCTGCTAAAGCCGGTTCAGGGTTGTACCCTGAACCGGAACGTTAAGAGCATGCGGGTGGAAGCCAGCCGTTAAAGAAGCGAAGAGCGAGTGCGTCGGGTAAGATGGGCTTTAGGTTCGTTATATAATATACCGGTTCAAGGTACAACCTTGAACCGGCGGGTGAATCGACAGTGCAATAAGGCTTACTACGCGTAATTCCCATCTTCGAGCTTCTTATAACTCGGTCCGCGATATAAGACCGCACCTGTGCGGCGCGATATAAGAGCACACCTGTGTGCCACTCAGTGCTTGATTTACCCCTCTTTTGCACGTATAATACTCGCTTCCTTCAAATCAATCTATTTAGGGTGATTTTATATATGTCGTACCTTGTAATAGCCAGAAAGTGGAGACCCACTCTCTTTGGCGAGATCGTCGGTCAGGAGCACGTCACAAAGACCCTCGAAAACGCCATCAGCTCGGAGAGGATCGCCCATGCCTATCTCTTTTCCGGCCCGCGCGGGGTAGGCAAGACGACGGCGGCGCGTATCTTCGCCAAGTCCATCAACTGCGTCAAAGGGCCGCTGCCAGACCCCTGTAACGAGTGCCCGATATGTCTCTCAATCACCGCCGGCTCTTCGGTCGATATCATCGAGATAGACGGTGCCTCCAATACCGGCGTCGATAATGTCAGGGAGCTACGCGAGTCGCTTCGCTTCGTGCCGACGACGAGCCGCTACAAGGTCTATATAATAGACGAAGTCCATATGCTCTCGACCGCGGCCTTTAACGCGCTCTTAAAGACACTCGAAGAGCCGCCGCCAAATACCGTATTTATATTCGCAACGACCGAGGTACACAAGATACCGCGCACCATACTTTCGCGTTGCCAGCGTTTCGACTTTCGCCGTATCCCATTTACACAGATTTCCGATAAGCTCAAGCAGATAGCCGTGGCCGACGGTATCAATGCGCCGGACAGGGTCTTTGAGCTACTGGCGCGTGAGGGAGACGGCAGCCTGCGCGACGCCGAGTCCCTGCTCGATCAGGCGCTCTCCTATTCCGGTGACGAAATCACAGAGGCCGATGTGATAGAGGCGCTCGGCCTGATGGACCGTTCGATATTGCTAGACCTCTCTCACTCCCTTCTTGGCGGAGACGGCAAGGCCTGCCTGAATATAGTTGAAAAAGTATATAATTTTGGGTATGATTTAAAAAAGGTTTGCCTCGAATTACTTGAACATATAAGAGATATAACCGTCCTTAAAGCGACCGGCGAAGCAGCCCTTCTCGAACTGCCAGTGAGCGAGATAGAGAAGCTCAGGGAGATCTCCGAAAAGGTCGGTATAGACCGCCTGCACATGCTTTTTGCAATAGTATCAAAAGGTTATGAAGATATTTCGAGGTCGGTTACGCCGAGATTTACGATCGAGATGATGCTTCTTCGCGGCTCGAATGTAGAGGATCTGAGGCCTATAGGCGAGCTTCTAGGCGAGGTACGCTCCATGGCCGACCGTGTAGATTTTTCCGGCGCTCAGGCCAGGCCTTCCGTTGTCAGGGGGCCGTCGGCAGGATATGACGGCGGCGGAAGATCCGGACCATCTGGAGGCGGTGGCGGCGGACAGTCAGGTTCGTCCGGTTCATCCGGTCCAGACCGCGAACGCGCCGAGAATGCTTCTCCTGTAGAGAGGTCGAAACTTCCGTGGGAGAATGGTCCCGCTCAAGGCGCAAGGCCGCAAGCAGATAGAGCACAAAGAGGTACCAGACCGCCCATTGAAGCAGGGCCGCCTGTAGATGCAAGGCCGCCGCGCCAGCCTGAAAGAGATGCTCGTCCGGTTGATAGGCCGCCGGTACCGGAACCTGTTAAAGAGCCGACGCCGGACGGGATCGTAGAATCGAGAACTGAACCGGCAGCTATACCGGAGGCAAATCTCTCTAAAGAGAGGCCGATACCACCGGGCACCTTTCAGGACTTTTTAAAGGAACGCGACGCCATCCTTTACGGTCAGATGAGCGGGGCCTCGTTTGAGAGAAAGGGCGATACCCTTGAGGTGTCCACGGAAAAGTCCGACTCCATAAAGACGCTCTTAAAGATGAAAGAGAGTGTGCTTAAGGCTTTGATCAGCGAGTATTTTCTGGAAAACTTAAAGGTCCTTGTCGTAAGCCAGGAGGCTGTGGATAATTCAGGCAGCCACGCCGGGCTTGTGCAAGAGGCCGTAAAGATATTTGAAGGTAAAGTAGTAGAGGATAAAGGGGGAATATAGATATGGCTAATATGGCTCAGATGATGAAGCAGGCCAAGAAGATGCAGGAGAAGATGGCTCAGGCTCAGGAAGAGCTTGCTACAAAGACGGTCGAGGCCTCTGTCGGCGGCGGCATGGTCAATGTCGTTGTAAACGGCAAAAACGAGCTTCTCTCTATTAAGATAGACAAGGCTGTCGTTGATCCGGACGATATAGAGATGCTCGAAGATCTCGTAAGCGCGGCTGTTAATGAAGGGCTTAAACGCGCCTCGCAACTGGCAAGTGAAGAGATGGGCAAGATCACCGGCGGCCTCGGTATGGATATACCGGGCCTCTTTTAGGAAAAGAAATGCAGACGGTCGAACCGATCTCGCGCCTTGTCGCAGCTCTCACGAGACTGCCGGGCATTGGTGAAAAGACGGCCTCGCGGCTGGCCCTTTTCATACTGAATTCAGGCGACGGTTATCTGAACGAGCTTGGCTCAAGCCTTCGGGCAGTGAGGGACGAGGTTACGATATGTTCCGTATGCCAGACATTCGCCGATAGCGACCCATGCCCGGTATGCGCCGACGACAGCCGCGACCGCTCGCTCATATGCGTCGTTGCCGACTTTAAGGATATGATGGCTATAGAAGGCACGGCCCGCTACAAGGGATTATATCATATTCTTCACGGCACGCTCAGCCCTCTTAAAGGGGTCGGGCCGGACGACGTGAGAATACGCGAATTGATGGAACGGGTAAAGGCCGGCGGGGTTAAAGAGATAATGCTCGCAACCGGTTTTGACGCCGACGGAGAGGCCACGGCCATCTTCCTTTCGGGGCTGCTAAACGAGCGGGCTATAGAGGGTTTGAAGGTCACAAGGATAGCCTCCGGTGTGCCGGTTGGTTCGTTTGTGGAGTATATGGACGGGTCGACACTTGAAAGAGCTATTGACGGTCGTTCGGTTTTAATTGACTGACGCTTCATTTTATAAGATAATAGTCCTCCTTCTTTTCGTACTACGATATTGAGGGTGTGGAGCCAATCTTTATAGATATACTGGATAGCCTTTTATCCGCTTTCTTAGAGACAGAGAATAGAGAGTCAACTTTAGTACGTATCCATAAATCACTGAATTGAAAGGATCGAAATCTAATGGCGGCATTTGAAGAGGTAAGATGGCACGGACGCGCCCAGCAGGGTGTTGTTACCGCGGCCAAGGTTCTGGCCGAAACCGCGCTTCACGGCGGCAGGTTCGTTCAGGCTTTTCCGGATTTTGGGCCGGAGCGCATGGGCGCTCCCGTTAAGGCCTATAACAGGCTATCGGACAAACCGATAAGGATACACTCGCAGGTGGCGGAGCCGGGTTATGTCGTAATCGCCGACCCGACGCTCATTACACTCGTCCCTGTTACCGGCGGTACGCCCGACGACGCGGTCTTTGTGGTTAATACCGTAAAAGACCCTGATGTGATTCGAAAGGATCTCGGCGTCGAAGGCACCAACGCAAAGGTATATACCGTTGACGCGGGACATATCTCGGTCGAGACTATCGGCCGCTTGATGCCCAATACGCCTCTGCTCGGGGCGGTTGCCAAGGTGACGTCGCTTATAGACCTTGAGACTCTGCAAAGTAGTTTCAAGGCCAATTATTCCAAGAAATACAGCCCCAAGGTCATCGACGGAAATATGGCCGCCATGAAACGGGGCTTTGAAGAAGTTAAGGGGGGTTGACGGATGAAAGAATGTAAACCACTCGCATTAGGCGGGGATTTACCCGGCGGTTGCGCCGACGATTACGAAACCGGAAGTTGGAGAAAGTTTCTCCCGGTACTCGATAGAGATAAGTGTATAGATTGCCTTATATGCTGGGTCCAGTGTCCGGACTCTTGCATAATTGTCGAAGACGGCAAGATGGTAGGTTTTAACTTTGAGCACTGCAAGGGCTGCGGCATATGCGACGAGGTATGTCCGCCCAAGGTCAAGGCCATACGCATGATAGAGGAGGAGAGTTGATGAGCACAGCCAAGGTAGCCAAGCAGACGGCAACGGGCCTTACGGGTAACTCAGCCGTAGCCTACGCCATGATGCAGATAAATCCGGACGTATGCGGGGCATATCCGATCACCCCCTCAACGACCGTAATAGAAGAGTTTTCAAGTTACGTGGCCGACGGAAGGGTCGATACCGGCCTTATCACGGTAGAGAGCGAACATTCGGCAATGAGCGCATGTATTGGCGCGGCGTCCGCCGGAGCCAGGGCAATGTCCGCGACCAGCTCCCAGGGGCTGGCCTTAATGTGGGAGATGCTCTATATCGCCTCCGGTATGAGGCTTCCGATAGTGCTTTGTGACGTAAACAGGGCGCTTTCGGCCCCGATCAATATCCACTGCGACCACTCGGATACGATGGGCGCGCGCGATTCGGGCTGGATACAGCTATATAGCGAGACTGTGCAGGAGGCCTATGACAATATGATACAGGCCGTTCGCATAGCCGAAGACAAACGTGTTCAGCTACCGATCATGGTCTGTCTCGACGGCTTCATCACGAGCCACTCGATAGAGAATATCGAACTTCTGGACGACGAATCGGTACAGGACTTTGTCGGTGAGTACAAGCCCGAAAGATCGCTGCTTGACGTAGACAACCCTTTAACTCTCGGCGCAACGGCTCTTCAGGACTCGTATATGCCCTTAAAGCATCAGCAGTCGAATGCCATGAAGGCCAGTAAGGAAGTCGTTATTGAGATAGGCAAAGAGTTTGGCGAGGTTTCGGGCAGGTCCTACGGCCTGCTGGAAGAATACGACCTCGATGATGCCGAGGTAGCAATCGTAGTGCTTTCATCTTCGGCCGGAACGGTGAAGGATGCCGTTGATAAATTAAGGGCGGAAGGCAAAAAGGTCGGAGTCCTAAGGCCGCGTCTCTTCAGGCCCTTCCCGCACAAAGAGATAGCAAAGGCCCTGTCGGGAAAGAAGGCAGTATGCGTTCTTGACCGCGCCGATTCTATGGACGGCTTTGGCGGTCCTTTATTTAAAGATATACGCGCGGCACTTTACGCCGACGATAACCGCCCGAAGATAATAGGACGCGTCTTTGGCCTTGGCGGAGCCGACTTTAATGTTGATAACGCGCTTGACGTGATCGGTGAGACCATTAAACTCGCGGCCGGAGAAGATGTCGAACTCTTCCGCTATATAGGCGAGGGGCAAAATGCCCAGACTATCGCAGGCTGTTAGGAACTGATTTTTCATATCTCTCTATCTTTAAACCGGAGAGATTAAAGTAAAAGCGCGGGCAGGAGTTATTAATTTCCCAGAGAACGCGTTTTGTGAAAATAAAACCACACCTTTGTGGACGGAGTGAAAGAGATAAAATGGCTACTCTAAAAGAACTTGCGGCAAAGGAAGAACTATTTACCGGAGGCCATCGCCTCTGCGCCGGATGCGGTATACCTCCGATAGTCCGGCTTATACTTAAATCGACAGACGCGCGTATCGTTGCGACGACGGCGACGGGTTGTCTGGAGGTCGCCTCGTCGATCTATCCATACAGCGCATGGAAGGTGCCGTGGATGCATTCGGCATTCGAGAATGCCGCGGCGACCATATCGGGCGTACAGACCGCCTATGAAGTCTTAAAGAAGCAGGACCGGCTGCCCGGCGGCGACAAGGAGATTAAGTTCGTCGCTTTCGGCGGAGACGGCGGCACATACGATATCGGTTTTCAGGCCCTTTCGGGCGCGCTTGAGAGGGGACATAACTTTCTCTACGTCTGTTACGATAACGGCGCATATATGAATACCGGCATACAGCGTTCGAGCGCTTCGCCGCAGTGGGGCAATACGACGACCTCTCCGGCAGGAGCCGTTATCCCCGGCAAGGTCCAGTGGAGAAAAGACCTCACGCGCATCGTAGCGGCCCATAATGTGCCCTACGCGGCTCAGGCCTCTCCGCATAACTGGCGCGACCTGCACAAGAAGGCGGAAAAGGCCCTTGCCATAAACGGCCCTACCTTCCTTAATGTCGTTAGCGCATGTCCGCTTGGCTGGTATACCAAGGGGCAGGACAGCGATGCACATGTAAAGTATGCGGTCGAGACCTGTTACTGGCCTCTCTACGAGATAGAAGAGGGAGTCTTGAAGGTCAACTACAAACCCAAAAATAAGATGCCTATAGCCGACTGGTTTAAGATGCAGGGTCGCTTCAAGCACCTCTTCAAAGACGACGAAGGCGCGGCCAAGCTCGTTCAGATCCAGGAGCGCGTTGACATGGAGTGGCAACGCCTGCTCGATCTCGACGGTATGCGACTATAATGGGGCTCAAAGAAGATATTTCGGCTGATATGAAGGCGGCGATGCGGGCGCGAGAGAAAGAAAAGCTCGCAACGCTGCGTTTCATCCTCGCCGCTATACAGACAAAAGAAAAGGAACTCTTGCGCGACCTCGAAGATACCGAGGTCGAGGTTGTTATCCTAAAACAGGTCAAGCAGCGCGAAGACTCGATAAATCAGTTTGCCGAGGGCGGACGCGCTGACCTCGCTGAAAAGGAACGCGCGGAGCTGGCCTTTCTCAAGGCCTTTATGCCCGAACAGATGGGCGAGGACGAGATACGCGCCATAGTAAAGGCCGCCGTGGAAGAGACCGGCGCGACATCGATGCGCGAGATGGGCGCGGTAATGAAGGTCGTTATGCCGCAGGTAAAGGGCAAGGCCGACGGTAATGCCGTAAATAATATTGTTAAAGAATTACTAGCTTGAAAATTGCACACATTCGTGTGTGTCTTTTCGCGGATGAAGATTGCTGAAGCCCGTATACTCTTCATCCGCGTTTGTCATTCTGAGCGCAGCGAAGAATCTCAGGCTTCAATCGATTGCCTGGTTACTACCGCCGGTTCAGCTTTGTAACCTGAACCGGGACGTTAAAAGCCATCTTGGCGCTGCTTGCTTAAAATACCGGCGATCAATCGTCGTAACTAAAGAAACTAGCTCATTATGAAGATCAAAGATATATACAGCCGCGCCGTAGCCACAGGTATCGAACTCGACCCGCGCGGCGCCGATGCCGTACAAAAGGAACTCTCTATCGTACAGAAAGAATACGATGAGATGAGGGAAAAAGAGCGTGAGGGTTTTGACGTTGAGTCCCTTACGAACCCTTATTCCGATACGCGCATCCTCTACGGCGACCCTGAGCGTCAGGTGAAAAAGCTCATGCTCGGCATCGACATGGAGGTCGGCGAGCTGCTTCTTGCCGACCGTCTCGGCGATATAGATCTAGTCGTCGCCCATCATCCCGAGGGGCGCGCAATGGCGGCCCTTTATGGTGTTATGGGTATGCAGTCCGGAATATTACTTAAACACGGCGTGCCGATAAATGTCGCCGAGTCGATAATGGGCGAGCGCATAAACGAGGTCGAAAGAGGCCTTATGCCGGTCAATCATACGCGCTCGGTCGATGCCGCGCGCCTGCTCGATATGCCCTACATGTGTTGCCACACCCCGAGCGACAACGCGGTAACAGACTATCTTAACGCGGTTATCGATGAGAAAGATCCTTATACGGTTTCTGATATAGTCGACCTTCTGCGCGAGATCCCCGAGTACGCGCACGCAGTGGACAAGACGGTCGCCCCCAAGGTAGTGTCGGGTGACAAGAAGCGTAAGTCGGGCAAGGTATTCGTAGATATGACCGGCGGCACAGGAGGCTCTAAAAAGGCCTACGAATCGCTCTCCCACGCGGGCATAGGTACGGTCATCGGCATGCACATTAGCGAAGACCACCTGAAAGAGGCAAAGAGAAATCACGTAAATATTATAATCGCCGGACATATTTCGAGCGATACGTTAGGGCTTAATCTCTTGCTCGACCGCATACTCGACGAGGGTGTCGAGGTCGTTGCCACCTCCGGTTTTCATAGGGTGAAAAGATAGCACACTTGTCTGTCCAGTAACCATGTAGGTTGGGTAGAGTGCAGCAAAGCGAAACGAAACCCAACAAGTACCATTAAGTAATTTTAGATACGAACGACAAAGAAGCCGCCCGCAAAGAACTTTATTCGATAAATAAGAGCACACCTTTCTTGTCATTCTGAGCGCAGCGAAGAATCTCAGATCTCAAACCGCTGCGTATTTACCATCATGCCAGAGACCCTTCGTTAAGCTCAGGGTGATAGCCTAAGACCGAGAAAACTTCATTGGATAATACAACACTAGAAAGCCTTGAATACGGAGCCGTCCTCGCGCAATTATCTGCGCGCGCCAGCACGCCCTACGGACGCGAGATATGCGATAGTCTCCTTCCCAAGAGTTCCTTGCCCGAAATCGAAAAGGGCTTTAAAGAGCTACGAGAGGTCGTCTCCATTCTCGATCTGCACGGCGTATTGCCTCTTCCAGCGGGTGAGGATATAAGGCCGCTGCTCGAAGAGACGCGCCTGCCAGGAGTCTATCTGGAGCCTGAGGGTTTCCTGCTTATCAAGTCGGCCCTGCGCGCGCTTTTGTCCCTTGGCCGTGCAGATAGCGAAAGCTTCCGGGTCTCTTATCCGCTTACTTCCGCCGAGTTGAAACTTTTATCGGACCAGTCTTTTCTCTGTGCCGAGATGAAGAGGATCTTTGACGATAAGGGCCATATCGCCGACCGCGCCTCCACGCCCCTTTATACGGTGCGTAAAGAGCTGCGCGGCATGCGCACTCGCGTCAGGAAGCTTTTGGGTTCATTTATAAAGGACGATGAGAAGCGCACCGAACTGCAAGACGACTTCTTTTCCATACGCGACGACCGTTACGTGCTCGCGGTGAAGGTCGGTTTTCATACGCGTTTTAAAGGCATCATCCACGGTCGTTCGTCCAGCGGCGAGACATATTTTATAGAACCTTACGAAGTCGTCGAACTCAACAACAGCCTTTCGGTATTAAAGCGAGACGAACGCGTTGAAGAGGCGCGTATACTACGCGCACTTACCACCGAGTTAGCTAAAGAGAGCGAGGCCATCGCCTGCGACCTGCTCATAGCAGGGCGCATCGACTTCTCTTTCGCCCGCGCGGCACTTGCCAAGGCCTTGGACAGTGTCATCCCGGAGCTTTCATCCGGCGGCAGCCTCGGAGGAGGGGGGATAAGGCTTCAGGGCGCACGTCACCCGCTTCTTATCTTAAAAGAGCGGGCCGGGGATTTTAAGGCCGTGCCTGTTGAGATACATATAGACGAGGGTGTAAAGGTTCTTGTCATCTCCGGCGCCAATACAGGAGGAAAGACGGTCGCCCTGAAGACACTCGGCCTCTTAACGCTCATGGCCCAGTCGGGTCTGTGTATTCCTGCCAGAGAAGGGGCGCGTATCGTTGTATTTGAGACGGTCGCCGCCGATATAGGAGACCGTCAGGGCATAGACGAAGAGCTATCGACATTTTCCGCTCATGTAAAACGCACAGGCGAGTTCCTGCTTGCGGCCGAGAAGGGCGGCCTTGTCTTGATAGACGAGATAGGCGTCGGCACCGACCCTACCGAGGGCGGGGCGCTCGCATTGTCACTGCTTGAGACACTTGCAAGGCGCGGCGCGGTTACGGTCTGTACCACGCATCTGAATCTTCTGAAGGCTCACGCTTCGATAGATCCTGACTTTATGAATGCCTCGGTCATCTTCGACGCTACGACGCTTGAGCCGTCTTACGATCTATCCTACGGCGTTCCCGGTCCGAGCCTCGGCCTCTCTATCGCGCGTTCTCTCGGCATGCCAGACGCGCTTATCAAGAGGGCCGAAGAGATGATAGGCGAGGGAGAGGGGGCCTTTATCGAATCTGTCCGTATCCTAGAGGAAGAGCGCGACGAACTGAGAAGAACCCGCGATAAGCTCGCCCGCCTCGAAGAGCAGCGCGACCTTGCCATAGAGAAACTTAGAAAAGAGAAGGTCAAGATTGTAGAGCGTCTAAAAAAGAGCGCTGAAAAAGATTTCGACGAGGCCCGCGCCGAGGTCAAGGCGATTGTGACACGTTTGAAAGAGAAGGAACGCGATACCGTCTTAAAGCGCGGCACCGGCACGGTCGAAGGGCGCGCCGCTGTGACCGCCATCGAAGGAAAGCGTAAGGGACTCTTAAGAGATAAGAGAGAGGCCAAAGCCGGAGAAGAATATATACCCAAAGAGGGAGACCGCGTTGAGATAGAAGGCAGCGCCGCTCTGGGGATTGTCGAACGCGTACTCTCGGATACGAAAGAGGTCGAACTAAAGGCCGGTATGATAAGGATGCGCCTCGGCTGGTCCAAGCTCAAACGTATTAGTTCCAAGGGCGCGGGCAAGTCCTCCGGGGTCTCTGTGCGAGCCTCTCAAAAGAAGAAGAATAAAGTAGAAGATAACTACACGCCGGACTCGGGGCTTGAGTTGAATATAATCGGAAGGCGCACGGAAGAGGCCATGCCCATGGTCACGCGCTTTTTGGACGACGCCCTTACGAGCGGCTTTGACCGCGTTTATATAATACACGGCCGCGGCACCGGGGCGCTTGGACGCGCGGTTAGAGAGTCCTTAAGCGATAACCCCTCGGTAGCCTCCTTTTGCCACGCCGAACAGAACGAAGGCGGCGCGGGCGTGACAATAGTCACCTTCAAATAGGAGGCGTTCGTCTCTTTTATTTCGCACAGACGGTCGTCTGTGTTATTTCGCAGGAGGAGTCTGTAGAGGGCCGGTGGTATGTAGTGCGCGGAAGTGGAAGGCTGTAGAAGGCTGTCAAGAACCC
>JAJCZF010000028.1 GCA_029262535.1 Deltaproteobacteria bacterium | reverse complement strand
GCGAAATAAAACCACACCTGTGTGGCGCGAATATAAGAGCACACCTGTGTGCTAGTCTGTTTTTAGGACGGCGAGGAAGGCCTCTTGCGGAAGCTCGACATTGCCTACCATCTTCATGCGTTTCTTACCTGCTTTTTGTTTTTCCAAAAGTTTTCTCTTACGCGATATGTCGCCGCCGTAACACTTGGCCGTGACATTCTTGCGGAGCGCGCGAATGCGTTCGCTCGCAATTACGCGAGTGCCTATGGCGGCCTGTATCGCCACGTCGAACATCTGGCGTTTTATGACGGTGCGCATCTTTTCAACGACGTCGCGTCCGCGAAGGTAGGCCTTCTCTTTCGGTACGATCAGGGAGAGGGCGTCTACCTTGTCGCCGTTTAACATTATATCGAGCTTGACGAGTTGGGACTTGCGATAGTCGAGATACTCGTAGTCCATTGAGGCGTATCCGCGCGTCAGTGTCTTTAGGCGATCGTAGAAGTCCATAACGACCTCGTTTAGCGGCAGCTCGTATGTGAGTAAGACGCGCGTCTCGGTCAGGAAGTCGATATTGCGCTGTATGCCGCGCCTCTCTTCGCAGAGAGTGATGACGTGGCCCAGGTACTCGCTCGGCATGTGGATAGAGGCGAGTATAAAGGGCTCTTCGATAAAGTCAAGGTAGTTCGGCTCCGGCAGGTCCGATGGGTTCTGGACCATGATGATCTCGCCGGAGATGGTATTGCATCTATATACAACGGTAGGAGCGGTCGTGATGAGAGAGAGGTCGTACTCGCGCTCAAGCCGCTCTTTGATGATCTCCATGTGAAAGAGGCCGAGAAAACCGCACCTGAAGCCGAAACCGAGCGCAAGCGAGGTCTCCGGTTCATAGGTGAATGATGCGTCGTTCAGGCGCAGCTTGGAAACGGCCTCCTTAAGGTCTTCGTAATCGACCGAATCGACCGGGTAAAGGCCTGAAAATACCATGGGCATGATCTCTTTATAACCCGTAAGCGGCTCGGCGGTCGGGTTGTCGGCGCCCGTTATGGTATCTCCTACATTGGTGTCGCGGACCTCTTTAATGGCAGCGGTAAAGAAACCGACCTCGCCGGGGCCGAGTGAGGCGACCTTGGTCGCGGCCGGGGCGAATACTCCGACCGTATCTACATCGAACTCCTTGCCCTCGGCCATGAGGCGTATCTTCATGCCCTTCTTTATGACGCCCTCGTAGACGCGAATCTGTACCACAACGCCGACGTAAGGGTCGTACCACGAATCGAACATCAGGGCCTTGAGCGGCGCTTCCGAGTCTCCTTTGGGTGGCGGTATGCGCTCTACGACCGCTTCGAGTATGTCGTTGATGCCGATGCCCTTCTTTGCGCTCGCCAGTACCGCGCTCTCGCCGTCGAGGCCGAGCACCTCTTCGATCTCTTCCTTTATGCGGTCCGGTTCGGCAGAGGGCAGGTCTATCTTATTTAATACTGGAAAGAGCACAAGCCCGACATCGAGACATGTATAGAGGTGCGCCAGTGTCTGCGCCTCGACCCCTTGCGAGGCGTCTACTATCAGTATCGCCCCTTCGCAGGCCGAGAGAGAGCGGCTTACCTCGTAGCTGAAATCGACATGCCCCGGCGTGTCTATCAGGTTCAGGATATATGTCTTGCCGTCCTTAGCCGTATAGTTGAGCCGCGCCGTCTGTGCCTTAATAGTAACGCCGCGCTCGCGCTCAAGATCCATCTTATCCATATACTGCGCAACCTTATCGCGGTCGGCAACCGCGCCGGTGGCCTCAAGCAGGCGGTCCGAGAGAGTGGACTTACCGTGGTCGATATGTGCGATAATGGAAAAGTTTCTTATAAGTTCGGTACTTACCATAAAAATAGAGAATCCCGTCTGGATTTATTTAATAGGGTATTATATGGAAAATAGAAGGATATGTAAAGAAGCGAATGTTGCGGGCCGCACAGTGTGTGGAGCCAATTACGCGAAATTAATTTGTAGAAGGGTGCTGGTTCCTCGTCCGCGCCGCAGGTTTTAAGTCGAGCGCGGGTAGGGGGCAATCTACGTCGCACCTTTTTTTGAAAGGGTCTTTTAAAGTTGCTTCCTTAGTGTAGCCCTCTGCATAATAGCCGGGCTTCGCGGTGTGAGTCTGTGCAGACCGGCGAGTATTATTGGTCGGGCTGGTGTGGGCCGTATAGGTAGGCCGGGCTACGCCGTAGGTATGCTTTACAGATACGCTAGTTTTGTCTTGCCGTTTACCGGCGCTTTGTGAGGGGAGTTACGCTCTCTGTTCCGTCGCATGAGGATAAAGGCGCTCCTCCTTATCTTCGCTTCATCCCCCCACGGGCCACACAGGTGTGGTTTTATTTCGCGGATCAGGTCTTATTTAAGGTTGCAGATTAGCCGTCCGCGTCCGTGGTCTCATTACTTGAGGTAAGAGGCACTATTAGATAGAAGAGGCATGATAGAAGCTCCGCCTTCCTCCCTCACGCCGAGCGCTATTCGCACCAGCGGTCGCTGGTCTCATAGCCGGACACAGGTTAATTAAAATATTAGTGGCATTGAGCTTTGCGCTCCAAGAAAAGAAGCGTAGAGTACCGGACCTGTCCGGCGCGCCCTTCTATAGAAACGGTCGGGACACTCATAAACGCAAATGGCACACGCCGTGAAAAACCTCCTCAGCCTCAAGGTGAAAGGCGTGATCTTATAGTAAAGTAATGTATTCTAATAAATATTATTTTTATTGTAGAAGTTAATAAAAAGTTATATATTACGGATTAAATGCTTTTACTAACATTGGTGTCCCATTAACTTGTTCAAAAAAATAGCCTGAACCGTCGCTTTGTGATACAATGTGTTCACCACAAACCATTGAAAACAAAGGAGATTCAGACTATGGCACATTGTAGCACGATTATGAGTCAAATGATCAAAC
>JAJCZF010000027.1 GCA_029262535.1 Deltaproteobacteria bacterium | reverse complement strand
AATCCATCATTTACCTCTATATGTTGGGATATTTGTAATAACTAACTCCTTACACACTTTTCTGTTTGATGCCGCCGCAGCCAATACGCTGTGCCTCTCTGTAGGCATGCATTGAAAGGCGTCCTCATATAGCGTTTCAACTGTTTTGTGATAGGCGTTAGTAAGTATTATTTTTACACCTCTGTTTTTGGCACGCTTTAGGCTATTAGATAGCCTGACCTGATCACTCCAGCTAAATATTGACTCATTATACTTAATAAAACCATTGTTGTTATGCTTGACTGTGTATGGTGGGTCGACAAAAATTAAGTCGTCGCGCTGGGCCTTATTGATCGTTGACTCAAAATCGACGCTTATAAGTTCTACTCCTTCCAACTGCCTTGCAATCTTACAAAAATCATCAGACTCTAAAACCACTTTTGTTTTTGTGCCTATGGGCACATTAAAGCCCCCTTGCTTATTGACACGGTACAGTCCATTCCAGCATGTTCGATTTAAATAGATGAACTTTGCTGCTCTGGTAAAGAGAGTTCGAGGCTTGCTTTGTCTAACCTTGTAATAATAATCCTTGCTGTGTAGGTGGTGGTGTCGCAGCAATAGGGCTTCAACCTTTCTCCAATCCGTCTTAATAGCTTTGTATGTATCAATAAGGTCTATATTAGCATCAGACAAAATCGCACTCTCTGGGCATAATTTAAAAAAGACCGCACCACTGCCAAGGAAGGGTTCAAAATAATTATTATACTCTATATTTAGAAGTTCACGATGTTTGTTTACAAACCAACGCTTACCTCCTGCCCACTTTAGGAAGGGTGTCATGCTTCCAGAATCAATCATTTCATCCTATCTGCTTAATGTTTATGTTACCAGTGCCTATATAGCTTAAATATAACTCAAGACTAATGTAAAGTCACTAACAAAAATAGTCAGCCTAAAAACACCCTGCCTTTCACCTTTGAGGCTGAGGAGGTTTTTCACGGCGTGTGCCATTTGCGTTTATGAGTGTTTCGACCGTTTCTATAGGAGGGCGCGCCGGACAGGTCCGGTACTCTACGCTTCTTTTCTTGGAGCGCAAAGCTAAATGCCACTAATATTTTAATTAACCTGTGTCCGGCTATGAGACCAGCAACCGCTGGTGCGAATGGCGCCCGGCGTGAGGGAGGAAGGCGGAGCTTCTATCGTGCCTCTTCTTCTATCTAATCGTGCCTCTTACCTCAAGTAATGAGACCCCGGATGCGGACGGCTATTCTGCAACTTTAAATAAAACCTGATCCGCGAAATAAAACCACACCTGTGTGGCCCGTGAGGGGGTGAAGTGAACATAAGGAGGAGCGTCTTTATCCTTATGCGACGGAACAGAGAACGGAAGCCCCCTCACAAAGCGCGAAGCAAGACAAAGCCTAGTAGCTCTGCACAAACCCACCCGGCGAAGTCCGGTTGATCTATTGAGGGCTACATTAAGGAAGTTATACTTACAGACATTTTGTAAAAGATAGACCCCGGATATCCCGGCCTGCACCCCTACCCTAACCCCCTATAGTTCACCGCCTCTTTGCAGGGTGAGTTTACGGGTTTTTGCGTCTTTTGGTCGATTATCTCGGCGCGGCAGGCGCGGTCGTTCAGGTAGAATACCAGTTCGTAATCCACGCCCTCCAGCGGGAAGAAGCATAGCTTCACGTCGCAGGTCACCATCGGGGGCAGGACCTGCGTAGAATAGCGCATCTTTATATTTACGTTCTGTTGTATGGGGATGGGGACGGTCTTTGAAACGTCGGTATCGTTTAGCAGGAGAGAGCCGATATAACGCTCTTTGTCGCCCTCTCCGAAGTAGTTGGCGTAGATATGAAAGGCTATCTCGTACTCGGCGAGGTTATACCACTTCGATAGAGAGAGTTTGTCGGCGTTGACCTTTAACGAGCTATATCTATAGTCCGGCTCAAAGCCCTCGGCGTCTAGGTAGTGTGTCTTTACACATCCGGCGGTAAAGAGCGATATGCACAATAAGAAAGAAAAAAGCCTTAATTTCGCGCCCATACCGCCCCCTCCGCAGACCTCTTTAACCCTAATCCGCTAAGATCGCCTGCGCAAGCTTGTCGGCGGCCTGTGCGCTGATCGTCTCGCGCGAGGGCTTTTCGTAGCGGCCGTCGCCAACGGCGCGGCAAATGACAGTAACCTCTTCAAAGCCGCTGAGCTTTGCGGCCTTTAACATGCTGCTCGCTACGGAGACGGCCTTTTTGTTGCTCTTATCGTGCAGAAAATCTATGCCGACCAGAAAGGCAAATGGCACTATCGACATCTTGCTCGTATCCTTTGTAGTCTCAAAACTCTTTGAGAAACGCTCCTTTGCCTCTTCGTAGTCACCCTTCATTATAAAGGCCGAACCGCAACCGAGGTTGATTATGGCGCTTTCGAGTTCAAACTGCTTCTTATCGCCGGGATCAAGCTCCATCAAATGGGCGTTGAGATTCACAAGGTTGTCATAGGCCTCGACCAGAAGCGCGTTGAGTTCGATGGCATGTTGATACCTTTCAGCCGCGCCGCTATAAATATGGCGGGCCTCGTCCATCTTTTGCTCTTTTATATGCTCATTGGCCCACTCGAATATATGAGAACCCCAATCATTAAAGAGGGCCGCGTCGTCAGGCCTTGCCTCGACTGTCTTTTCAAACCTTGCATTCTTTTCCAGAAATTCACTCTCAGTCATTTTTATATCCTTAATTTAGTCGATTTTTTAGCGAAAAGCCGTAAGCCAATATGATCAAACGGTCCTTATCTTATACATTATAAAAAGGATTTATGCAACAGACGGTCGTCTGTCTTATTTCTCGAATAGAATTTTCTATATATTGGATAGTGCTCGTTCGCGTCTTTTGTTGGTTCTATCTTGATGACTTTTTTTACATAGGAAAATCCAGGACGAGAAGTGCGTAGGTTCATCAGGTCGAATTCCAAAAAGAGAGGTGATAATAATGAAGAGAACCTGCGACGCGTTACGGTCAATAAGCAGCTATTACAGAGACCCGCCGCGCGAAATAGGCTGCAGGCCCGGCCTGCCTAGTTGGGGAGGTTGGGTTCTTTTACTTCGAGTTCGTATGAGAAGCGTCCGCCGGCTTTTTTGAGGATATCCATATATGACTGGAGGCTTTCTTTTGTGGACTTGTATCTTATCTCTCTCTGCATCCTTTGAACGTAATCGAGCACCGTCTCGCCGTTAGCGTCGAGCGAGTTCAGGATTAGGTCGACATTATCGCCGTTATTTTCTGTCTGGATATGACCGAGAAGCTCTTCAACAAAGTCTTTGCTCGACCAGGATATGGCGGTCTCAAGTAAGGTGCTATTGGCAGAATTGGAGCGGCTGCATTTGATCTCGGGATAGATCTCTACGAGATTATAACCGTCATTATCAAGGGCGACGAGCGCAAGGTCGAAGTCGTTCTTCTTCGCGTATTTGCAGAGATAACGCTGCAAGGATACCGGCACGGCCGCGTCCGGCGCAGAGACGGAAAACTGCGCAAATAAGGATATCGCAAAGAAGATTAGGCAGAAAAGCGTTAACTTTAGTGGTTTTTTAAGCAAGGCGTAGATCTATCTCCAAAGAGATTGCAAGAGCTGTCAGTTCAAAGATGTTTTATTAGTTATCGAGTGAATATAAATTATAATTTATAACAGAGAATGGCGATTGTCAACCACAAAATAGAGTACCTCGAAAGACATAGCATACTATATATACATAAAGAAAATAGGACCTCCTACTCTTTAGTTGATAAAAAAAAGAGCGTCTTACTATCTCGTTTCAGCCTTTTGTGCTAAGATTACTTAGAGTAAAAAAACATATCACGGAGGTATATATCATGTTGGATGTTGGAGATAAGGCCCCGGTCTTTACGCTTGACGGCGTGGACGGCGAAGGTACGGAGATAACCCAAAAGCTATCGGCGCTCAAGGGCTCCACAATAGTGCTCTACTTCTACCCGCGCGACAATACGCCGGGCTGTACGACCGAGGCCTGCGATTTCAGGGATAATATGAAGAGGCTCAATAAAGAAGGCGTAACCGTCCTTGGCGTAAGTCCCGACAACCCGGCCAAGCACAAGGGTTTTCAGGAGAAACAGGGGCTGAACTTCCCCCTCTTATCCGACCCTGACAAATCTGTCGCCGCCTTATACGGCGCATACGGAGAAAAGAAGCTCTACGGCAAGGTATCGATGGGCATAATACGCTCTACCTTCGTCATAGACGAAAAGGGTAAAATAAAAGCCCTCTGGCGCAAGGTAAAGGTCAAAGGCCACGTAGACGCGGTGCTAGAGGCCTTATAAGGGTTTTCAGGTATAGGCCGCTAGTCTGTAGGCCGGACTTCGCCGTGGGCAGGCTTTACAGATACGTATGTTTTGTCTTGCCGTTTTCCGGCGCTTTGTGAGGGGAGTTACGCTCTCTGTTCCGTCGCATGAGGATAAAGACGCTCCTCCTTTATGTTCGCTCCATCCCCTCACGGGGGTCTCATTACTTGAGGTAAAAAGTATTATTAGATAGAAGAAGAGGCACGATAGAAGCTCCGCCTTCCTCCCTCACGCCGAGCGCCATTCACATTCAGGACCTCTTATAGAAGAGGTCGGTCCTTCATAAACGCGAATGGTACACGCCGTGAAACGCGACCTCAGCCTCAAGGTGAAAGGCGTGTTTTATGGGGTCTAGGATGATGTCAGTAGAATATGCAGAAAATTTATGTGCCTAATTTCTCAAAGAAACTATCAAAAAACTCTTTCTGGTTTTTTTTCTGGCACGCTTGTTTTGCGGCCCCATGTAATAATACTCTAGTACTTATTGTAGTACTGTGAAGGTGTTTCTTGAAAAATTCTTTTAGTAGTTTTTTCCCATCATAATAGACCTTTTCTTGAGATGTGGCTTTTATTTTTTCAACCCTCTCTATTGCATCCATTTTTACTTCCTCAAATTGCGCTCTTGTATACTTTTCCCGAAGCTTTGAAGTGAAATTATCAATTTGGGACTGTACTTCGTCAAGAGGAGAGGATGGCCTAAATATTTCAGTCTGATAGTGCACTTTTATTCGTCTCTCCACTTCATGTTCTTCCTGCAAGCTTATCAATTCATCAAGAGCAGTTACAATATCGCCAGAAGACTCAAAAGCGGTTAAGCTCCTATCGCTCTCAATAGCACCCCAAAGTACATCAGGGTCAATAAAGACGTTCTCTATCATGGATACTGGCAGAAGTAGTATGTCTTCATCCTCGTAATCTGATTCTTTTATATCTCTATCTAGCAGAGCAACAGCCTTGAGCGGAAACGGAGATGAATCGAGGTAAGTATTCAGGTTCTTTACCATCCTTATACACTCTGATTTTCCTCCGCCAGCAATCAACGTCACCTTGTTAAATTTTGGGTATAGCGCCTGGTATAGCTCTACGTCTGGAGCACTTCTTGAATTTTCATCCCCCTCGACTACGACAATCGGCTGCAGGGCTGTTAAGTTATAAGTAGTACCAAAAACATCTTTTAGAAACTGTAACTTTTCATCATCAGGAGATACTTGGACTAATTGATTCTCATCATCCTCAACCATATCGCGTGGCTTCAACAAGTAAAGTTCTTCACCTGTGGCATGCTCTACAATTGTAGGAGAGTGTGTAGCTATAATTACCTGAAGATTTTCACTCTCTGCAAGGTAGCGTAGATAGTCAAAAACTTTTCTCTGTAGGTTTGGGTGTAAGTGAAGCTCTGGTTCATCTATAACAACGCAATCTCCTTCTTGCTCCCCTGGAAGTGACCCACTTTCCATCTCTCTAGTCAAAGATTTTGCTTTATGCTCAATAAAGGGGTAAAGCAACTGTATTACCGATTTCTCCCCTGAACTTAGATCGTTGAGATCAATTACTGGAGCACCGATGCCAGGTTCTCCATCCCTGGAATGATCGCTCCATAAGCATTGAATATTACCTGGTTGCTCAGTGAAAACTCCTTTGAATGATAGGTGAGGTAAAAGCATACTGGTTAGAACTTTTAGAGGTTCCCAAGGGTCTCTGATTTTATCCTTAGTGGCTTCACCATAACGAGCAACAAGAGCCGTAATAGCATTCCGCCTTAATATCTCAATTCCACACAAGGCTCTTTTTAATATATCGCTAGCTGGATCGTGTCGGTTTGGGGTCCTATTAGTGTGATCAGCTTTAAGAGTATTAGTATATTCAATGGGATGGTGAAGAAGATTGGTGATTTCTATAGTAGCAGGATTAAGATTGCGATGCGGACCTATTTTAAAAGAAGAAAGTTTCAAATCAACACCTATTCCTAGTAGTGGTAACTACCCACCATTTTTATTTTTCTTTATTATATCACCGTATCTATAAAAAACAACGCCTTTCACCTTGAGGCTGAGGCCGCTTTTCACGGCGTGTGCCATTTGCGTTTATGAGTGTCCCGACCGTTTCATTAGGAGGGCGCGAATGCGAATGGCGCGGGGCGTGAGGGAGGGAGGCGGAGCTTCCATCGTGCCTCTTCTTCTATCTAATCGTGTCTCTTACCTCAAGTAATGAGATCCCCGTGGGGGGATGAAGCGAACATAAGGGAGGAGCGTCTTTATCCTTATGCGACGGAACAGAGAGCGTAACTCCCCCCACAAAGCGCCGATAAACGGCAAGATAAAACTAGCGTATCTGCAAAGCCTACGCACGGCGTAGCCCGGCCTAGATATAGAGAGCGCAATTAGTTTTTAACATTCCGGTTCAGGTTACAAACCTGAACCGGCAAGGGTGTAGCGGACCATAAAAGGAGGAACGGTTCTTTGCGACGGAACAGGGAGCGTAACTCCCTCACAAAGCGCGAAGCAAGACAAAGCCCCACCGCCACCCGGCGAAGCCCGGCTGAGTATGTAGAGTGCCACATTAAGGTTTTGGTGGGCAGTGCCACCCTACATTATTAGAAACAGGAAAGTAAAGGGCTACACTAAGGAAGTCATATCTACAAAAGAAGTTTTGATCTTGAGATCAAAGAGCCCCCTCCTACCTCCCCCTCATCTTCTCATCCATATCGATCTTCCAGAGGTATTTTTGCGTCTGGTAGACGACGACTATGAGGCCGAGGAAGGATATGGCCAGGATATAGGGGCTTAGCGGGGCTAGATAGGTCTTTCCTACGACTATTACGAGTGTGTTGGCGATGATGAAGGCAAGGCGCACTTCGGTCGGGCCGAGACCCATGTAGGCTATGCGGAACTCGTTCGAGGCGGCGAACGAGAGGAATGAATTCACCATGAAGGCCACGAATATCATAAAGATAAAGAGGTTCAGATAGGTATAGGTCGGGAATATTATAAAGTATCCTATGGTGATCGAAGCGAGGAATATATAGTCTAAAAAGTGGTCCATGTAAAAACCCCACTTTATGAGGCCTGTATTACGGTGGCGGCCCACGGCGCCGTCAAAGAGGTCGGTGATATACTGAAAAAAGATCATGACAGACGAACCCCATAACCAGTGGATATTCTCTCGCGCAAGGAAAGAAAAGACGATTATCATCAGGCTCCATATGATAGTCGTGAGCGTCAGATGGTAGGTCTCGATAGAGCTTGGGATCTTATCTACATAACGGGCGACGAGCCAACGTTCAGGGCGGTGGAATATCGACTGGCCAACCTTCTTGTCGCCTGCGAACTTTTTATAGGACATAGCGGACCTTAATCTTGAGTTATTGGCACGGCGTCAATTAAGTGATGGCACTTATAAGGGAACGCACTATTTATACCTGACTTGGAAGAATAAATCCACAGGAAAGAGTTTTGAAAGACGGCTGCAATAAAAAACGGGGCGCGACCTGTCGGTCGCGCCCCGTGCTCTTGGTGAAGGGGAGATCATCCTCCCCACTTGGTGATATGTAAAAGGCCTATCGTTGTGTCAGCATAGTAACAATGGCGAATACAATGCCAAAGCCGAGTATCAAGAAAGCATTTACGCCAAGGACCCTGAAGAATACCAATTTCTTTTCCATTATCTATCTCCTTATCTGTATACCGGGCTTCTCACCTGAATGCGGTGAACTATCTAGTCTTCCGCCCTGTTCATAGTTCCATTATAACGATTCAATATTAAAGGAAAATTAGAGCATCAAGCTCTTTTTTTATTTTCTATAAGGCCCGCCTTTTCCTCTTTTAGAGCCAGAGATAGGCTGCTTTTTTCACTTGAAATATCTTATGTTATAGAGTATACTATGCTAGACAAGTTAGCGTTCTTCAACTCCACTGCTTTTCTCACCCTCTGCTCGACGCGTTGTTATCAAATTTACACAATCGAAGGTATAGTAATGCTCTACGTTTCATGGAACGATAAGCTCTCGATCGGCATGCCGGATATAGACTTTCAGCACCGCCAGCTTGTAAACCTCGTGGAAGATCTCGACAACGCCGTTAGGTCCGGCAGAGAGATGGACTATATGTCCAATGTATTCGGAGGGCTTGCCATATATACGCTCTACCACTTCAGCACCGAAGAAAAATACTTTGCCATAAGCGGTTTTAACGAGGCCGCGGAGCACAAACGCGAACATGACGCCTTCAAAAAGGAGGTAAAAGATCTACGCGCGGCTTTTGAGAGCGGCTGTAAAGAGAGCGCTTTCAGGGTCGTGGCTTTTTTGAAAGATTGGGTGGAAGGCCACCTCAAAGGCTCCGACCAAAGATATATCGAAACATTTGCCAAACACGGTCTCTGTTAGGCACTCTCTCTTTTCAAGCAGAAGAGTCTCACTAATAGAATTACTTGACCTTAACCAGAGCATCGCCCTATAAGACCAATGATGCCCACTAAGCCCACAAATTGCCTTGACTTCTTTCCTGGCATATATTATAAGCTTTATTATAGCAACTAAAGTGATGCGCATCCTTTTATACGTTTATAATGAGTATTTGCAGAATCCCTGCATCTTTGCCAGAATGATTGACAATTCCTTCTCATTGACATGGATTGCCAGAACTTATAAGATTAATTTGCATTCAATAAAAACTTCCCGCTCACTGCCCTACCGGCATGAGCCTAATATTTTGCTTAGAGGAATTGATGGCGCTTATCGAATGGACAGATGACCTCTGCTTAGAGATAACAGAGATCGACACACAACATAAGAAGCTGGTAGATCTCATAAACC
>JAJCZF010000026.1 GCA_029262535.1 Deltaproteobacteria bacterium | reverse complement strand
CCAACTTCTAACGCGGACAACAAACTAGAGGCCCCTGCAAACTAAAACCGTGAAATAAAGCCACACCTGTGTGGCGCGAAATAAAAGCACACTTGTGTGCCTACATCTTCATTCCGCCGTTTATGGAGAGTACGTGGCCTGTTATATAGGCCGAAGCGTCCGAGGCGAGAAATAAGACGCCGTTTGCCACGTCGTCAACCGTGCCGAGCGAGCCGAGCGGTATCTGTGCGGCAAGCTTTTCACGCGCGTCGTCGGGCAGAGCGTCGGTCATGGCGGTCTGTATAAAACCGGGCGCGATGGCGTTGCTTCTGATATTACGCGAGGCGAATTCGCGCGCAACGGTCTTTGTGAGCCCTATGAGCCCGGCCTTGCTTGCAGAGTAGTTGGCCTGCCCAGCGTTGCCCATCTCGCCTACTATGGATGCGATATTTATGATAGCGCCGTTTCTCTGCTTGCCCATCACCCTGACGGATGATTTTATGTAGTTGAATGCGCCTTTAAGATTTACATTGAGCACCAGGTCCCAGTCCTCCTCTTTCATACGAAGGATCAGGCCGTCTCGTGTAATACCGGCGTTATTTACAAGGATATGAAGTCCGCCAAGCTCGGCGACTACCTTTTTAACAGCTTCGTCCGCTTCGGCGAGGCTTGTGACGTCGGCCTTCAAGGCCATCGCCTTGCGCCCAAGCGCCCTGATCTCGGCTGCCGTCTCTTCGGAGGCCTCGAGATTAACATCGAGCACGGCGACATCGGCCCCGGCCTCGGCTAATTTAAGCGCTATAGTCCGTCCGATACCTCTTGCGCCGCCCGTAATAAGCGCTACTTTACCGTCAACTCTCATACGATTCCTCCTTAAGCCGCACAATGTGCGGTTTTATTTCGCGCCACACAGGTGTGGTCTTATTTCGCGCCGCACAATGTGCGGTTTTATTTCGCGATCTAAATTCGTAGCTGCCTGAACTTCCTCGTCCGCGCTGAAAAATCTTGCAAGAAACCGAAGGCTCTTTACCGCGTTTTAGATAAGTAAATACCTTTTACTTACAGGGAGTTAAGGAACTTTTCCAGTTCGACGGGGTTTGATATATTCGCTGTCTCTATATCCCTGTCGATACGTTTAATGAGTGAGGAAAGTACCTTTCCAGACCCTAACTCCACGACCAGCTCCGCGCCTGCGGCCTTTATGGCCTTTACCGACTCGACCCACCTGACCGGGCTCGTAAGCTGGCGTTTTAAAAGGTCAGGAATATCGGCGGCATCGTCACAGGGCGCGGCCTCGACATTCGTTATGACCGGGTATACCGGTTTGGCAAAATGAATCCTCGTCATCTCATCGGCAAGCTTTTCAGCAGCCGGAGCCATCAGCGGCGAGTGAGACGGGGCGCTGACCTTTAACGGGATAACCTTGCGGGCGCCCTTATCTTTTGCCAGAATATTAGCGCGAAGCACCGCCTCGGTGGAGCCGGATATGACGACCTGTCCGGGACTATTAAGATTAGCCGGAACGACAACTTCGACACCGTCCGTAGCCTCCTTACATATCTCTCTCACCACGCCGTCCTCTAATCCAAGAATGGCGCTCATAAGGCCGGTACCCTCTTCAACCGCCTCTTGCATGAACTTACCGCGCATATGCACCATTTTGACGGCGCTTCGGTAATCTATCGCAGAGGCCGCAACTAAGGCGCTGTATTCGCCAAGGCTATGGCCTGCGGAACAGACTGGTTCAATATCGACAGACTCTCCAAGTACCCTCAATGCGGCGATACTTGCCACCAAAAGAGCGGGCTGGGTATTGTCGGTTCGGTTTAGATCTTCAACCGGACCGTCGAACATAATTTTCTTGAGATCATATCCCAGAAGCTCGTCTGCCTCCTCGATTATCTCCCTCGCGCTTGAGAATCTTTCATACAATTCAGAGGCCATTCCGAGAGACTGAGAGCCTTGACCCGGAAAGATAAAAGCTATTTTTTTCATATAATTAAAAGAATTCCTTAGTATTTTGCTTTATGTTTTAGGTCCAGCGTATCGCAGCCGACGCCCAGGTAAATCCGCCGCCGAAGGCGACCAGCAAGAGCACGTCGCCTCTCTTGACAGGATGATTACGCACGGCTTCGTCAAGCGCGATAGGTATGGAGCCCGCGCTCGTATTCCCGTACTTCTGAATATTTAAAAAGACCTTCTCTTCAGGTATCTTCAGACGCTGCCTGACAGCCTTTATTATGCGTGTATTGGCCTGATGAGGGATGAGCAGAGTAACATCCTCCTTTGAGAGGCCCGCGCTCTCAAGGGCCTCAATACAGGCATTCGATATCGTCTTAACCGCGAGCTTGAAGGTCTCGTTGCCCGCCATCGTAACAAAAGGTTTTTCATATGAACCTGAGCCGGTTTCCGACGAAAAAGGGCTCGGCTCCAAAGCGCCGGGGGTATATAGGGATTTCCAGTGGTTGCCGTCCGAATGTATATGGCTTGAAAGGATTCCGCTCTTGCCCTTTGTGGGCGTGAGCAGCACCGCCCCTGCCCCGTCGCCGAAGAGTACACATGTCGAGCGATCTTTCCAGTCTATTATCCTCGAAAAGAGGTCCACGCCGACCACAAGCGCGTTCTTTGCGATACCGGAACGGATATATTTGTCTGCGATATCGAGCGCGTAGAGGAAACCGGAACAGGCCGCGGAGAGATCTAAGGCCGGAACTCCAGGTTTTACGCCAAGCTCGGCCTGGATAAAACAGGCGGTAGAAGGAAATACCATGTCTGGCGTCACCGTGCCGACAATGATGAGATCGACATCTTTAGCGCTTATACCGGCGGCCTTAAGGGCCTTTCTGGAGGCCTTTACCGATAAAGACAAGGTGCTTTCGGATACGGCAATACGCCTTTCGGCTATACCGGTACGCGTCTTTACCCACTCGTCCGACGTATCAACGAGCTTTTCAAGGTCGTGATTTGTAAGGATTTTCTCTGGAAGCGCAGAGCCGGTGCCTGCGATCTTGGAACGAATCATCCCGGTCACACGCTCCTTTTAAAGGGCACTGTCTCACCGGGCTTTGCCAGGGCGCCAAGCTCTTCGAGGATATGTTCGTTGACGTTACGGTCGACATTTTCTTTTGCGCGTCTCAGCGCGTTCTTTATGGCGCGGGCCGATGAGCCGCCGTGGCTGATAATACAGATGCCGTCTATACCCAGAAGCGGAGCCCCGCCATACTCGGCATAATCAAAACGTTTCTTGAGATTCCCAAAAGCCCCCTTTGCGAAGAGATAGCCTATCTTGGCGGAAGTGGAGGCTTCGATCTCTTCCTTTAACATCTCCATAACGGAGCCTACGAGCCCTTCGGTCAGCTTAAGGACTACATTTCCTACAAAACCGTCGGTCACAACAACATCGACGTCGCCGTCGAATAGCTCCTTGCCCTCGACATAACCGATATAGTTCAGAGGGCCGTCCTTAAGCAACTCGTTCGTGCCGCGCGTAAGTTCGTTGCCCTTGCCCTCCTCTTCGCCATTATTGAGCACGGCGACGCGGGGTTTTTCATAACCGAGGATATGTTTTGCGTATACGTCGCCCATGGCGGCGAACTGCACCAGGTGCGAGGGTTTATTATCTACATTACCGCCGACATCGAGCAATACGAGGGCCTTCTTTTTGGTGGGGACACATGTGGCTATGGCAGGGCGTTCAACGCCCTTTAACCTCTTTAAGAGAAAGATTCCGGCAGCCATTGCCGCGCCGGAATTGCCGGCGCTGACGACCGCGCTGGCCTCGCCGTTCTTAACGAGTTCGAAGCTGACCCTTAAGGAAGAGTCCTTCTTCTTTTTAATGGCAACAGCCGGACTCTCGCCCATGCCTACGACCTCGGAGGCATGGTGAACCGTAATAAGTCTGGCCTCCGGCGAGTCCGGCTTTATATGTTTGGCAAGTTCGGCTTTGACGAGAGTTTCGTCGCCGACGAGAATAGTCTGCAAGGAATACTCGCGCGCGGCAAGCACCGCGCCCTCGACCACCACGCCCGGAGCGTGGTCTCCGCCCATTGCATCTAAAGCTATCTTCATTCTATAGTATTCTCACAGTATAAATGTAAGCCTCCCCTGCGGTCGGCTTAAAAACTCCTACCGAGAAGAGTCCTTCAAAGAAAAAGTATCAACTCATTCGAATATTGCCATGCTTTGCGTCCAATTTGGCGCTATAGGCACGACAATACGGTAGAGGTGATACTTAGTCCATTTCCTTGACTGGGAGTACTTCTTTTCCCTTATATACGCCGCAGCTCGTGCAGACGTTATGGGGCAACTTGGGCTCGGAACAGGCCGGACAGACCGACGCCGGCGGCTTGGTGAGGCCGTCGTGGCTTCTTCTGGTCCTGCTTCTCGATTTGGAATGTCTTCTTTTAGGATGGGGCATCTTTCATCTCCTCTATTTTGTCTTTACTTTAAAGTCTTTAAGTTTCGCCAGTCTCGGGTCGATCTTCGGCTCCGAATGGCAGTCGCATCTATCTTTATTCAAATCTATACCGCACTTAAGGCAAAGCCCCTTGCAATCGTCCTTGCAAAGCGGTTTTATAGGAAGCTCAAGCGCAATCTGCTCGGCAACGAGTGGAGAGAGATCAAAGGATTCTTCCCTTATCTCGAAATAATCTTCTCCGTCCTTGGCCCCCTCAACCCTCTTGGCCGCGCCAAGAGGAGAAAATAATGTAAAGCTACCGTCGATATCAAGATCAAAAGAGACCAGACATCTCGAACATTGAAGCGATACCCGCGCCCGAAGAGTCCCTAATATCAAGACCCCGTCGCTGGTCTTCGTAATCTCCGCCACCCCGCCAAGCGGCGGATGCAGGGTCAACTCGGTGCTGTTCAGGAGCTTTGCACACTCCTCTGTAGTGGCGGCAAGCTCAACCGACAAGCCATCGTCACGTATGTCATTTAACTTAACCTTCATAATCCCTTTTGGTCAATAAAGTACTATATACCAAAATAAATCCAAATGTCAACCGCCGCGCAGTGCGCGGTGCCAGTTTCGCGGAAAAAATTATTGGTGACTGATAGTCCGCGTCCGCGCTGAAAGTTTTGTCTCATCCGGCGATTGAGTCACCTGCGCGATGGAGATGGAGAAGTTTTCTTTGCTTTTACTCCCTCTCCCTAGATGGGGGAGGGCTAGGGTGGGGGTACCTAATAGGTCTTTGTTTCAAATGCATTCGAGCAAGAGGCCTATTAGACACCCTCCCATCAAGGGAGGGGAGGTCTCTGCCGGTTCAGGTTTATAACCTGAACCGGCATATTAAGAATAGGCCGGACGACAAAAGCTAAAGCATGACAGACAAAGAGCGTATAGTCTTCGGGCCGTAGGGCTTTTTATGCTCTCGCTCTTTTTAACGTTCCGGTTCAGGGTACAACCCTGAACCGGCTGGAGATTCGCCACTCGTTTTCTCTCTCCCATACCATGCCCTTAAAACAAGCTCTTTTAAGTATAGAATCTATCAACTCAGGACCACAGGGTTTTTCTGGTGTTGAATTCATAACGCATTTAAAAATATCATCACGTGTAATTTTGGGCATTTCATCATCATATTCCATTCCGTACCATGGATCGCTACCACCTGATTCTTCCGGACTCATTAATGAATCAGTCAAAACTGCAGTATTGAACTCAATAGCAATCCCTCTATGTCCATTTCCATAATGCCCCCACATATACAAATTCTCTTGCGGCTGAACTCCATCTTTCTCTGCAGAAGCTGAAAAGACGAGAAGGCTTTCTTGAATCCTACTTGCCATCATAGCCCATTGCCCTACAATATTATACCAGCCCTGCATCGGAAGCTTTTCTCGGAATGAGGTAAGCTCTGAGGGGTGATATCTCTGAACGTATCTCAGAAGAGATTCATAGTTGTTTCCAAAATCTGTATCGAAGGACACGCCCACTTCAAACGGATCATTCAAATTATCTCTATGTATAAAAGTAGCCCGCTTTAACGCAATACATTCCAGCGCATAATCAGTATTGCCGTAGAATCGTACAACTTTTTCTGGTGTTTTTTTCTTCATATCAATAACTCTCAGGGTATCCATTACTCACCGTTTTGATTACCACTAAAAAACAATGCATTTCACCTTGAGGCTGAGGCGGGTTTTCACGGCGTGTGCCATTCGCGTTTATGAGTGTCCCGACCGTTTCAATAGGAGGGCGCGAATGCGAATGGCGCAGGGCGTGAGGGAGGAAGGCGGAGCTCCTATCGTGCCTCTTCTTCTATCTAATCGTGCTTCTTACCTCAAGTAATGAGACCACCGTGGGGGGATGAAGCGAACATAAGGAGGAGCGTCTTTATCCTCATGCGACGGAACAGAGAGCGTAACTCCCCCCACAAAGCGCCGGTAAACGGCAAGATAAAGCTAACGTATCTGTAATGATTAACCACGGCGTAGCCCGGCCAATAAAACTATAGCAAGACCAAGAAGGCCCTTACTCCGCATCCTCGGCAAACGACCCAAGCTTGCGGAACTTCTCATAACGGTTTTTGACTATGCCAAGCGAATCGGTTCTGATATCTGCCAGCGCTTCAAGAACGGAGGCCTTCAGGTTTCTTGCGGCTTTGTCCGGGTCGGTATGCGCGCCGCCCATAGGTTCTTCTATTACCGCGTCCACAAAACCCATCTCCGCCAGATCGGGCGCGGTAATCTTAAGGGCCTTGGCCGCGACGTCGGCCTTGGCGGCGTCTTTGTAGAGGATCGCTGCGCAACCCTCCGGGCTTATGACAGAGTAGGTCGAGTAGGTAAGCATCATTACGCGGTCTGCGACACCTAGAGCGAGCGCGCCGCCGCTGCCGCCCTCGCCAATTACTACCGATACTATCGGCGTATTAAGCACGGCCATCTCCCTGAGATTACGCGCTATGGCCTCGGCCTGTCCGCGCTCTTCGGCCCCTATGCCGGGGTATGCGCCGGGCGTGTCTATTAATGTAATGACCGGTATCTTCGAACGCTCGGCCAGATGCATCAAACGAAGCGCCTTCCTGTAACCTTCGGGGTTGGGCATGCCGAAGTTACGAAAGAGTTTTTCTTTTGTGGTGCGCCCCTTCTGTTGGCCGATGACCATGACCGGCTCTCCGTCGAGACGCGCAAGCCCCCCTACTATGGCCGGGTCGTCTCCAAAAAGTCGATCGCCGTGAAGCTCTACGAAGTCATCGAATACCGCTTCGATATAATCGAGCGCATAGGGCCTGTCCCGGTGACGCGCCACCTGCGTAACCTGATAGGGCGTGAGCTTTGCGAAGATATCCTTCTTTACCTTGGCGGCCTTGCGCCGGAGTTTTTTTAGCTCATCGGTCGCAGGCGCTCCGTCGGGCATGGAGTTTTTAATATCTTCGATCTTCTTTTCTATCTCGACGAGCGGCTTCTCAAAGTCGAGAGGGTGTTTGTTGGTCATTGTTGTTCCTTATGTTGGGTAAAAAATTTAAAACAGTGCCCGATACTTGTTGGGTTTCGCGCGGACCAGCCTCGATCTACCCAACCTACATGATTTGAATATTTTCATCTAAGCAGCACCACATATTTCAAGTTAGAAATAGCGTTGCTCACACCTTGAGATTCTTCGCTTCGCTCAGAATGACAGACGCGAAATTACAGGCGCGGATATAAAACTCTCAAGCTCTCAAAAAACTTCCTCCGCAAAATAAAGCCACACCTGTGTGGCTGTGTGCTAGACCGTCGTGACATCTGCCTCCGGTATTACCGTCTTGATCTTATTAAAGAGCTCCTTGCGTGGCGCGACCTTGAACTTTTCAGAGATCTTAATGACCACCTCGCGCTTGGAACCGAATACGAGATGCAGATAAACCTGCGAAGAGCCCGGCCCGGAGACGAGGACCTTCTTGAGGGCCGTAAAGACTTCGGGCGTGAGGTCGTGTGTGTCGGCCTTTATATGGACCTTCTTTCTAGAGATCTCCGGGGCCTTTTCAAGCGGTATTACATCCTGGGCCATTATCTTTACCGCGTCCTCACCCCTGTCCACGCGCCCGACGATGACGAGTATGGCGTCGTCTACTATAAGGTCGCGCACCGTCTCGTAGAGCTTTGGAAATATGATAACCTCGACACTGCCGTGCAGGTCTTCGAGTTGCAGTATCGCCATCCTGTTGCCGGTGCGCGTTACCTTTTCGGACTTCGAGACGATCACGCCGCCGATAGTTACCATCTCTTCGCTACGGCGGTCGATCAGATGTTCGGTCTTGTCGGTCGTCACGCGCTCAAGCTCTCCGGCGTGGCCTTCGAGTGGATGAGACGATAGATATATGCCGAGTGTCTGCCTCTCATAGGTAAGTTTTTCCTTGTCGTCCCACTCGGGTAGTTTTATAAGTGTCGGCATGGCGACATTCTTTGCCGAGTCATCCATCATGTCGAATATAGAACCCTGCCCCATCGCCCTGTCGCGCTGAGTCGATTGGGCAGACTCCATAAGTGTCTCAAGAGAGGCCAGGTGTGTTGCGCGCGTCTCGCCGAATGTATCGAAGGCTCCGCATTTTATGAGGCTTTCAAGAGTCTTTTTATTTACCTTGCGCGTATCGATACTGGAGAGAAAGTCGAGCAGCGACTCGTAGGGCTCCTCAGTCCTGACCGCTACTATAGACTCGATTGCCGCCGCGCCGACATTCTTCACCGCGCCGAGGCCGTAGACGATATCACTTCCGTCAACGGCGAAGTCCTTGGCGCATTTATTTATATCGGGAGGCCTGACCGTGATGCCGCTCTCCTTGCACTCGGACATATATTTGATGACCTTGTCTGTATCGCCCATATCGGCCGTTAGGAGTGCGGCCATAAACTCGACCCTGTAGTAATGTTTCAGAAAGGCCGTCTGGTAGGCTATGAGGCCGTAGGCGGCGCTATGGCTCTTATTGAAACCGTACTCGGCGAAGTTCGCCATGAGGTCGAAGATCTTCTCCGCCTTCTTCTTATTAATCTTCTTGTCGGAGGCGCCTTTTAGGAATTTGATACGCTCCTTGGCCATCATCTCAAGGATCTTCTTACCCATGGCCTTACGCAGCGTGTCGGCCTCGCCCGGCGTATAACCTGCGAGCGTGCGCGATATCTCCATGACCTGTTCCTGATAGACGATGACGCCGTAGGTGTTTTTAAGGGCGCTTTCAAGCTCCGGTAGATCGTAAACGATCTTCGCCTTGCCCTGCTTTCTCATTATAAAGTCGTCTACCATACCGCTCTTGAGAGGGCCCGGACGATAGAGCGCGACAGCGGCGATGACGTCCTCGAAGGTGGAAGGTTTTAATTTCTTTAATAGCTCCTTCATGCCGGAGCTCTCGCACTGGAATACTCCATTGGTATCTCCGCTGGAAAGCACGCTATAGGCGCCAGCGTCTTCAAGAGATATATTTTCGAGGTCTAACTCCACGCCCTTATTCTCGCGTATCAGGCGGAGCGTGCGGTCAATCAAGGTAAGTGTCTTGAGGCCAAGGAAGTCGAACTTTACGAGGCCTATCTTTTCGACGTCGTTCATCGCGTACTGGGTAGTAACGACTCCGTCCTTACCCATATAGAGAGGCAGGTACTCATCGAGCGGACAGTTGGCTATGACAACACCGGCGGCGTGCGTTGAGGCGTGGCGCGGAAGCCCTTCAAGGCGTTTGGCGGCTTCGATAAGCTCGGCGACAGCCTTATCGTCCTTTACAAGCTTCTTTAATTCCTTTTCCTGTTTTAAGGCCTCTTCGATTGTGATGCCGATCTGGTCGGGGATGAGCTTGGCGATCCTGTCCACTTCGCCGTAGGTCATATCGAGCACTCGCCCTACGTCTCGAATAACGGCGCGCGCCCGCATCTGGCCAAAGGTGATAATCTGACCTACGCTATCGGTGCCGTACTTGTCACTTACGTATTTTATGATATCTTCCCTGCCCTCGATACAGAAGTCGATATCGATATCGGGAAGGCTTATACGGTCGGGGTTCAGGAAACGCTCAAAGAGCAGGTTATATTTTATCGGATCAACATTGGTAATGCCCAGCGAATATGCCGCAAGAGAACCCGCGGCGGAACCCCTTCCCGGACCGACCGGCACGCCCATCTTACGCGCCTGGTTTATAAAGTCGGCGACGACGAGAAAGTAACCGGGAAAGCCCATGCCCTTTATCACATTAAGCTCCCTGGAGAGCCTCTCGCGGTACTCAAGCTTTTTCGATTCTTCTATAGCGCCCATATCGACAAAATGCTTTGAGAGCCCCTCTTCGGCCATATGGTCGAGACAGCTATCTAGCGTCTCACCTTCGGGTAACGGATAGTCGGGCATATGAGGCATGTCGAGCGTAAGCTCGAGGTTGCAGCGTTCGGCTATCTCAACGGTATTTTTAAGGGACTCGGGCACATGATCGAAGAGCTTATGCATCTCTTCGGCCGACTTAAAGTAGAGTTCTTCTGTCGAGAAGCGCATACGGTTGGGGTCGCTTACAAGTTTGCCGGTCTGAACGCAAAGCAGCATATCGTGAAACTTGGCGTCGTCTCGGTTCAGGTAATGGGCGTCGTTGGTTGCGACAAGCGGAAGGCCCATCTTTACCGACATCTTGAGAAGCGCCTCGTTGACCTTCTTTTGCTCTTCTATTGAAGCGTCCTGAATTTCGAGATAGTAACGCCCGTCAAAGACCTCTTTATAAAAGGCCGCCGCCGCCTCGGCCTTTTCGGCCTGACCGTGATTGATATTGTAGGCGACCTCGCCGTGCAGGCAGGCGCTCAGGGCTATAAGCCCCTCGTTATGGGCCTCAAGCAGCTCTTTATCTATACGCGGTTTATAGTAAAAACCCTCGGTATAAGAGAGCGAGAGCATCTTGCAGAGATTTTTATATCCCTGATGATTTTTGACGAGCAAGACTAGATGGTGGTTGGTTGCTCGTCCGCCACGCGTAGGGGGCTCCTTGTCGCGGCGATCACCGGGGGCGACATAGACCTCGCAGCCGATGATCGGTTTTACGCCGGTCTTCATCGCCTTCTGATAAAAGTCGAGCGCGCCGAACATATTACCGTGATCGGTCACGGCGACGGCGGGCATCTTATACTCGGCGGCGCGCTTAAGAAGCGCGTCGGGACGTATCATGCCGTCGAGCAAGCTATACTGAGAATGAAGATGTAAGTGTACGAAATCGGAATGGCGCATAATAAAAAGATTAGCACATACGCGTCAATCAAGGAAGTAAAAAAGAGCGATTTGGTAATTTAATAAAAAGTCAAAAACGGACAAAAAGAGGACAAAAGAGCCCTAAATGAAGTAAAAATGGCGAAAAAGAGGCTTTTTCTTAAGAGCCCTTCTTTTCCAGTTTCACTAACCTCTCGACCTCATCCAGAATTTCCGAGATAGAGGCTGTGCCTAGCCCGGACTTGTCGTTCTCCGTATGCAGCTTTAGATATTCCACCCTCGCCTCGGCAAGTCCTTCGGCCATATTCTTGAGGTCGATAGATCTTGCTTTATCGTCTATATTGGCCTCGACGACTTCACAGGCCATATTTGCGCCATCCAGTATCAGCTTTCCGATAGACTGGCCCCAACGCCAGATCTCTTTCTTCTTTATCAGGCCGTCTTTGATACGCTCTTTCACAAAGTCGCGCAGGTGGATCGACACCTCGTCGAAACCGCGCGGCACGGGTAACGGGGGCGGTGGCGGAGGAAGAAGCTCGTCCGGCACGGTAGGCTGAACCGGACCGCGCGGGCCGTTCATGAATATATGAAATCTCTCAAATAGTGTTGCCATCTTTTCTTCCTCTATAAAATCAGCGCACAGTGCGCGGCTCAAGCAATAAGCATCAAGTAAAGATATATGCATAAGATAAACGAGAAGGATTTTAGCACGGATGGGGGTGAGATTGCAATATTACCCCCACACAGGTGTGATTTTATTTCGCGGAAGAAATTTGAAGAGGCCTGGTGCGTTTCGTCCGCGTAGGAGCAGACCTGTGTACCGACGCGTTATACCCAACCCGCAGACTCTACAGAACAAGCCGCGCGATATAAAAGCATACCTGTGTGCCCTGTGCGTCTACTTTATTCTTGAACTCCACAACTACCGACGCGTTACAGCCAACCCGCAGACTCTACGGAACAAGCAACGCGAAATAAAAGCACACCTGTGTGCCCTGTGCGCCTACTTTATCTTGAACTCTACAACTACCGACGCGTTACATTTAACCCGCAGGCTCTATAGAACAAGCCGCGCGATGTAAGAGCACACCTGTGTGTGCCTACTTTATCTTGAACTCTACGCGGCTCTTCTTTACGCCCTTTTTCTCTTTGCCTTCGATCTTGTCTGACCAAACTATGAAGAGGCGTTCTTTTTCGACCTTACCGGTGGATAATATATAGGCCTTGATGACGTCGGCGCGGCCTTTTGCTATGGCTCGAAGCTCTTCGTCCGTTACAACGGTATTCTCACGAAGCATCTTCTCCATTAGGGGCGCTTCCTGTTTTCTTATCATACCAAAGCTATTCTTCTCACGCTCAAACGAGGCCGCCTTATATGCCTTCCAGAGATATTTTGCATACTCTTTATCGTCGGCATATTCTATCTGGCTCAGTTTTGGCACGGGCGCGCCCTTTTTGGCTTTTTTCATCAGGGCGACGAGCTTCAGCGCCTTTATCGAATCGACAAAATGGCTCTCGCGCAATAACTCGGTCTCTACCTCGGTATCTATAAAGGCCGTTATCTCCATATTAAGTCCCGGACGGTCGTATAGAGCGCCGACAAGGGTATCGAGCTTCTTAAGCCCGGCCGCCGGGGGCACGATACTGGCCGCGTCGAACTCTACAAAGCTTATATCGTCTCCCCCGCCCGCAATTGCGCCAAGCAGGGCGAATGGCGAGGTCGCGGCCTTTACTATCAGGTTAACCACCATCTTTACGACGATGCCGCCGACCTTAAAGGTCGGGTCGTTAAGGTCGCCGTAGACAGGTAGTTTTAAATTAATCTCTCCAGCGCGATTTTTTAAGAGATTAAGGGCGAACTTTATCGGAAGCTTTGTCGCGTCGGGACTATCGATCTTCTCACCGAGCGTAAATAGGTCGAGCTTGATATTATTCTTGCTATCGAGCTTTTGGTCTTTAATATGGTATTCAAGATCCATAAAGAGCTTGCCCTTTTCTATGGGGTGGCCGATAAACTTTAGCGAATAGGGCGCGACCGAGCTGAGTTCGAAATCCTTAAAAGAGACCTTAATATCGGCAAAGAGCTCCTCTGCGAGCGGGTCTATAAGCCCTGTAACCGTCATGGGCGCGTACTTATCTAGTATAATATCTATATCGACCTTAGCCGGGCTTCCGGCTTGCGCCGTGATGCCTTTAACAGTACCGTCAAGGTCTACAGCAGCCCTATAGGCCGGTTTAACCTGTTTATCGACAAAGTCTATCTTTGCCTTCCTTAGCTTGATAGCGCCTATGGAGATATCTCCCATATCTGAAGCCGTATCGGTCTTTTCCTGACTTTCGGCTTCAGCCTCTCTTACCTCTTTTTTGGAGGCTGGGGTAGCCGGGTCCTGGGGCAGGATCTTTATGAGGTTCAGCCCTCCCTGTTCGTCCGATTCCACACGCGCATAGAGACCGGTTAAAGTGATGGAATCGAGCTTAACGCGCTGAGGTTCGCTCCTGAAGTCTATGCCGGTTACCGAAAGGGTCTTTATATTCAAGAGCTTCTTTTTGGACTTCGATTCGACTGTCTTGAGCTTTACGAGTTTTGCGCGCCCTTTAAAACTTATGGCCTCGTCATAACGCAGATCACCCGAAGCCGATATCGCGCCGCCGACAAGCTTTATATTGGCAATCTCCGCCAAATAGGGTTGGATCTCTTTTATAGAAAGATTATTGGCATCGACAGAAAGGCGCGCCGCGACCGGGTCTATTGATAGCGGCCCTTTGAGCTTCAGGCTCTCACCGCTACGGCCGCTATAACGGAAGTCTAAGTCGGAGGTATCGCCAGGTTCTAGCGAAAAGCCGGTGAGCGTCAGATCAAATGGCTTTATCGATCTCTTAAAGGGAGCTTTCCCTACGCTATAATCTTTAAAGTGAAGAGCTCCCTGCTTTATCTCTATCTTATCGACGTCGAGTTTCAGGGCATCTGTTTCAGCCTCTGAAGCCTGCTCTTTGAGCGGGGTATCTTCATCTTCAGGCGTCGTCTCAATAGCCGGGATGACCTCTTCAAAGTTAAAGATACCGTCACTCTTCAAGACTGCATTTACCGTCGGCCTTTCGAGAAGAACGGAGCTTATACGGAACTCTTGATTAAGGATATCCGCGCGCGCGAGATCGATCGTAAAAGTTTTAAAATCGAGCATGGGGGAATCGTCCACGCCGGTCAGTTTAAAGTCGTTTATCGCCATCCTACCGTCGACTATCAGGTCGGGGCCGCGGTCGTTATACTCAAGGTAGGATAATTTAAAGGCCGCGTCCAGAGTGCCGGAAGGTAGTTTAAAAGCAAGCTCCACAGGCGAGTAGGTAAGGTAGTACGGCAGGTCTAGCTCTTTTAAGGCAAGCTCCAGGGTTGTCTCGCGCGTATCGGTAAAAGGCTTGGTCGTGCCGTCCATTGCAAAGGGGGTGTCGTTGACGCGCACAAAAAATGACGGTTTTACAAAGATATTTAGATCAAAAGGCAGGTTTGAGATAAATGGCACCATGACCGAAAGCTCTCTCACCGCATGGCTGGTCTCTTTGGCGAGATCTTCAAAGTCGGCGCTGCCTCCCTTTATCTGAATATTATTTATGGAAAATACGAGCGGCTCTTCAGCATCTGTTGGTGTTGGCTTTGGCTCTTCAATATAGGCCTTGGGCGCGGTTGCCATCTCTACTATATCGGTAAAGTTATATCTCATATCGAGGCCGCGACGCAGGCTGAGATAAGGTTTAGCGAGACGCACCTCTTTAACGATCGGGCCTTTCTTAAGGATAGAGGCCCATTTGATATCTATAAAAAACTCCTCAAATGAAAGGAAGGTCGCTGAACCATCCGGCTCGGCGATCTTAAAACCGGTTATAGAGAACTTTAGAGTATAGGGGTTAAAGGCCACGCGCTCGACCGTCGTCTTGCGCGATAGCTCGGTCGTGAGCCTTGTCTCTACCTGCGACTTAACGACATAGGGTAGAATAAGGAAACCGCCGAGCGTATAGAGCAGGACGAGCAGAACAATGGCGATAGCTATATTTCTAAGCTTTTTCATCTATAATTCAACCTCTTTCATACTTCTATTATATATCGACAAGAGGATATGTCTAGTTGTAAAGTTTAAAAAAAAAGAGGGACTTTGCGGGATTTGGGGGAGTTACTTACGTTTCTTCTTTGAAGCCTTTTTCAGGGCGGCGGAGCGGGCTACATCCAGGGCCTTTTCGGCCCACTCGGCAAGCAGTTCGTCGTCTTCGAGCACGTCGGGCGGGACTTCGTAATATTGCATAATCTCGGCCTTATCTTTATAAGGTTTAAACGGCTCCATGCCGGCCTCTTCGTAGTCAGGCCGGTTCGTATCGTTCACCTTAAAACGCAGGGTATCGTTCTCGATTATGGCAAAAAAGAGGCCGTCATTATATATACCTGCCCCGCCGAACATGCGCCTGGAGGTGCACTGGCCGACAGAACCGAGCCGTTCGAGCGCAAACTCTATATAACTATCGCTTACCGACATCTTACGGCTCCTTCATGCTAAAAGTCTAGTCGAGATATTTCCTCTCAGGGAATTTTATATCGAAATTAATACCGGCGATAGCGCGCATAGTAGCCAGAACCTTATCGCTATGAGCAAGCTGTGAGATATGGACCGTCTCAAAGGGCTCCGTGGTGATGATAACGATGGCTTTAACTATCTCATGGTCGAAATATATCGTCGCCTTATTATAACCACGGCCCATCTCACGGCGCACCTTATCAACGATAAAGGCCTTGCCCTGACGAAAGGTACCGCCGTTCGACTGAGCAGGGTCTAGCAAGAGCGCGCTATAGGTAAAACTCGGTTTTATACAATTATTCGGAGCGATATAACTATAATTGAAACCGCTACCACTATCATTGTTGACGATGATATTGGTATTATTATCACCCTTATTCACGATAAGATTCGTGTCGCCACCATGGGCGCCGGACGAGTAATTATACCTGCGATGTCTCTCCCTGCATTTTCTATAAGTGGTCCGGTAGTTCTCAAAGAAGAAGTTTTGGTATTGATCAAAACGCGAGGTCGACCAGTTGGCATTAAAATACTGGTTAATGCCGTTAAAAAACCCGGTCAGGCCGTCCGAACCGAGCAGGATAAAGTCCCGGTTAGCCGGGATGTCGAGATCGTAACGTAACTGAAACTCCGTGCCTTCAGGCATCTCGATTACGCTATCGGAGAACGAAACCGCAAGCGCACCGGTCGCGGGCCAAAAGAGCAAGAGTAGTATGAACAGCCCTCTTTTAAAGATCTTTTTCTTCATGAGTCAACTACCTTTCCGGCTTAACGAGAGCCGGGAGCAGACTGTAAGAGACTACTGCCTGACCCCCTCGATCGAGACAAATATCTCGACATCTTTCGAGTGAGGGCCTAGATTGTAATTAATACCGTAGTCGGCGAGAGCGAATTTGGCGGTCGCCTGAAAGCCGCGGCGAAAGGCGCCCCAAGGGTCGTCTCCCGAACCGAGGTGGCTCGCTACGAGGTCGAGGTCGCGCGTTACGCCGTGCAGTGTGAACTTGCCGTGTATGATCGCGCTCTCCTTACCGGTTAGCTCTATGGAAGTGCTTATAAACGAAGCCTCGGGAAACTTTCTTACATCGAGAAAGTCGTCGCTTCGAAGGTGTTTGTCGCGTTCGGCGTGATTTGTATCTACAGAGGCGGGGTCGATAGTCACCTCCACACTCGAACGGGCCGTGTCCTTCTCGTCAAGGTGAAAGGTCCCTTCAAATCTATTAAAACGGCCAAGGACCCAGCTGAAACCCAGGTGAGATACGCGAAAATGGATAAAGGCGTGGGCCTTCTTCGTGTCTATAACAAAGTCCTCGGCCGCTAAAAATGTCGGCGAAACGACTACGGTCGCAAGCAGTATAAGTACTGTCAATATTATCTTCTTCATACCTTCTCCTTTTATAAAATCCTATAATAGATTCCTGACTTTATCCGCGACCTAACATACGAAGCAATGTCGCGTCTTTTTCTATAAAATGGTGTTTAAGGGTAGCAGCGACATGAAGCCCAACGAACGCGATAGTCGAAACGGCTAATATAAAGTGCAGCCTGCCCGCAACCTCCTCTTGCATCTCATAAGGTTCTATCAACGCCGGCACGTCGAAGAGATTAAGAAACTCCACCCCCCTGCCGTCGGCCGTAGATATCATATAACCGCTGATAGTTACGCAAAAGAGCAGCACGTAGAAAGTCTTATGCGTTAGCCACGCGGCAAGGCGCTCCCAGTCGGGCATCGATACGAACTCCGGGCTTTTATTAAAGAAAGTCCAGAGTGTACGCACGATAAGCAGGGAGAATATCAATAAGCCTACCCCCTTATGTAGAAGCGGTCCCTTAGTATACCACGGATCCATATAATCAAGCGTCAGCATATAGAGGCCTAATAAAAACGTAGAGAAGATGAGCAGCGCCATAACCCAGTGCAACAAGATAGCCACAAGGCCGTAACGGGTCTCTGTGTTCAGGATATTCACTCTTCTTCATCAAGGCCGGGGGGCTCGGGTTCTTCAGAGCCCAACGCCTTTGAAATCGCCTCTCCCAGTGTTAAGACGGTATAGGGCTTTGGCGCGACCGCTTTAAAACCATAGGACTCGTAATTAGCCATGACCTGGTCCCCGGAGTAACCGCTCGATACGACGGCCTTTGCCTCAGGGTCTAACTCAAGCAGCTTGGAGATGGCCTCCCTGCCGCCCATGCCGCCCCTTATGGTAAGGTCCATTAATACCAGATCATAGCCCCTGCCAAGGGCAAGCGCCTCTTTATATCTCTCTAACATCTCGCGCCCGTCAAATACACCCTCCGTCTCATAACCGAGGGAACGCAGGAACTCGCACGCCACTTCAAGCACCATCTTTTCGTCGTCCATCACGAGCACGCGCCCCGACCCTGAAACGGATTGGCCGGCCACGGTATCCTCCGTCTTGACGTTATTCTTAGAGACAGGCAGCAATATACTAAAAGAGCTACCCTTGCCCGGCTCGCTCGCCACCTCTATGTGTCCGTTGTGGCCCGATATGATAGAGTATACGCTTGCCAGCCCTAGCCCGTTCCCCTCTTGCTTTGTCGTAAAGTAAGGATCGAATATTTTGGAAAGAAGCTCCGGGGCGATACCGGAACCGCTATCTTCGACTACAAGGCTTACGTATTGGCCCGACTCTAAAGGCAAGTGGCTCTTGCTTGAAAGGGTGATGTTGTTGGCATAGATATGGATCTCACCGCCCTCGGCCATGGCTTGGGAGCCATTGATTATAAGATTATTTAGAACCTGATTGATCTGCCCCCGGTCTACTTCGACAGGAGAGAGATCCGGGGCGATCTCGCAAATACATTTTATACTGGAACCATGAAGCGACAGAGCAACCGATTCGTCTATAAGTTGTGCGAGTTCGACCACCTCCTTTACGGGAGTTCCTCCTTTTGAGAAGGTCAGGAGCTGTTTTGTAAGCTCTCTGGCATAGAGAGAGCCCCTCTGAGCCTCATCGATCCTCTTATATAAAGGGTCGTCCTCTTTTATCGCATATTTCATCAGCTCTATATTACCCAATATCCCGGTTAGCAGGTTGTTGAAATCATGCGCTATGCCACCGGCAAGCACGCCGAGCGACTCAAGCTTCTGGTGGGTAACCCTCTCGGCCGCCATAACCCTCTGTTCGGTTATATCCTGCACCGTCGTCAGAAAGAGCATGTCGTCGCCGTAACCCTCAAGCACCTTAGAGATGAGGTTGCCGGTAAAGTACTTACCATCCTTTCGAATCAGTTCCAGTTCAAGGTTTTTGACAAAACCCTTCTTTGCCATCTCCGAAATCAACCGTTGCCTGTCATCAGGATTTTTATAGTGACGCATTGTCGGGCGGGCGATCAGCTCTTCCCTGGAGTCGTAACCAAGCATCTTTACGAGAGCCGTATTAAGCTCTACAAGCCTGCCCGAACGCGTAGTGAGGGCGATACCTATGGGTGTAGCCTCGATAAGGGTCCTGAACTTTAACTCGGAGGCGCGAAGCTCCTCTTCTATAAGCTCCCTTTTGTTGATGTCCGTCTTAAGCTCTTCATTGGTCAGGGCGAGGGCCTTGGTCCTTGTGGCAACCTTAATCTCAAGCTCGTCGTTGGCGGCCCTGAGCGCGATATCCGCCATTCGAGACTCATCAATACGCCTCTCTAACTCGCCATGCATGGACTCGAACTTTAGAAGGATAAAATAGGCAGTCACCGAGGCAAGTATCGTGCTAAAGAAGATTGTTATGAGATGTGATTCCCATAGCGAAATGCCGGGAAAGAGAAAACCCTTTAAAAGCTCATAGAGGGTCATGCCCACAAAAACGGTAAAGACCGTCAGCAAGAACCATTTCACTCTGGGGAAGGAATAATCTGACATTATTATATCAACTCAACCGCAATGGTAGCGGTCCAAATAGCCTGCTTAATCACTAAACTTACGGCCTTGCAAGTCAAGAGCTTTCCATCGAAGGCAAGATCAAAAGCGGTTAGAGAGCCGCCCTCGCCTGTCTAAGGCGGCCCTGACCCGTTGCATGCTCTCTCTATACCTTGAACATGGCGACAGCTGTCTGGAGGCTCACGGATAGTTCGGCAAGGTTCTGGCTCGCCTGGACTATCTGATGAACACCCTCGGAGGTCTCCCTGGTAATGATGGCAACCGACTCTATATCACCGCTAATCTGATCTGCGGTAACCGATTGCTCTTCACTGGCCGTGGCTATCTGCACTATAACATTCGAGACGGTATCGACCTGTCCTGCTATCTCCATGAGGGCCGCTCCCGCCTCTTCGGCGAGGCTCACACCCTGCTGCACGATCTCGACCTCTTTGTCCATCGTGGAGATGGCCTTGCCGGTCTCTACCTGCATGGCCTTAATCATGATGCCGATCTCTTTGGTGGCGTTCGTGGTACGCTCGGCGAGCTTCCTGACCTCTTCGGCTACAACGGCAAAACCCTTGCCCGACTCTCCGGCGCGTTGCGCCTCGATGGCGGCGTTCAGGGCCAAAAGATTGGTCTGGTCGGCTATATCGTCGATGACCTTTATGATATTTCCAATATCCTTGCTACGAGAACCCAGGGTAGCTATATCCGCGTTCGATTCGCGCGCGGTAGCGGCGATGCCGTTCATCGACTCGATGGTGAGCGTTACGACCTCGCTGCCCTTGACGGCGGCCTCATTAGCCAACCTGGCGGTATCCGCTACACCCGATACATTCTTTGCCACTTCGACTATTGTAGCGTTCATCTCCTGAGAGGCCGTGGCGACATGGCTGGCCTTGTCCGACTGGGTTTCGGTGCCGGAGGCTATCTGCGTTGCCGAAGCCGAAAGCTCTTCAGAGCTTGAAGCGAGATGATCGGCCGTTGTATGTATGCCGCGAACGACCTCGTGAAAACGGGAAAGCATCGCATTAAAGGCCGTACCCATCTGGCCTATCTCGTCTTCGCTCTTTACATCGACCCTGAGGGCGAGATTCCCGGTCTGCCCTACCCTGCTCATGGTCAACATGAGTGTGCGTATGGGGCCCGAAATGCGCGAGGATACGATTGTTCCAATGACAATAATGATAATGCCGATTACAATAAGAAGTATAACGGTAGTGCGTTTAAGAGTGCTCAACGCGGCAAAGGCCTCTTCCTCGTCTATCTCGGCCAGGAGGCCCCAGCGTAGTCCTAGTACATTCAACGGCGTATAGGCGCTAAGGACCGGGACATTACGGTAGTCGTTTATGATATGTACGCCGTCCTGTCCGCGCAGGGCCCTGGTCGCGCTCTCGCTCTTTACGTCCTGAAGGCCGATGGAAGAGCCGAGCTTATCGATTGAGTTAAGAATCTTTTCACTCACACCGGCGTTCTTAAGGGCCTTTAGATAACCGTCATGGTCGTCTATGAGAAAACGCGAATTATTTACGATCTTGTTATTCTGGTCCACCAGGTATGTCTCACCCGACGCGCCGAGACCGATCTCGGCCCATCTCTCGTTCGATGTCATTATCTCGTTAATCTTATCGACCGGCATCTGGAAGACGAGCACGCCTATAAACTGGCTGCCGTCGTATATGGGAGAGCTTATGAACGAAGCCGGAGCGGTATAGGACGGAACGTAGGGTTTAAAGGGCGTAAGGCTGGACGAGTCCTTCTCCTTTGCGATAACGGCCTGGCGGAAGGCGTCGCCCAGACCCGAAGAGCTGTACGGGCCGGACTTGACATTGGTCGCGTAATCGACCTCTTTAAAGACGGAGTAAACGACTTGCCCGGTAGTGTCGATCAGGAAGATATCGTAGAAGCCGAACTTTTGCAGAAACGACCTGAAGGCCGGGTGATACTTGGCGTGAAGATCACTGTAACGCGAACCGTCGCTGGCGTCGTACATCGCGTCCTTGCCGCCGAGCGGATTCTCGTTATTTGTCATATAGGTATACTGTAGTATGATGGAGTTCATATCCTTAGGCACAAGCCCCTCGGCGTCTATTATAGAAGTAGACTTCTTGCCGAGCATCGACTGGTACTCACGCATGTAATACTTGCGCACACCGGCTCTATATTCGTCCAACCCCTTTTTCGTCAGGTGAAGGTCTTTATTAATCTCATGGAAGGCCGGACGGAACGCCTTCATCGCGTCTACGGTCGTCGGGCTCTCAGAGAGTGTTATAACCTGGTTCTCAATCGTCGTAAAGTAGTTCTCGATCTCCGACTTCTTCGATTCTCGTATCGATACGAGCTGCGCGAATGATTGGTCGCTCATCGTCTTGGCGGAACTTCGATAACCGACAAAGAGCGATATCACCATTGGAATAATGCCGACCAGAAGAAATAGTATGATCAGCTTTTTACGAAGAGACATACTGCTAAACATGAAGTACCTCCAAAAGATTCAGCTCTATAGGCCCTCGCGCGCGGTTTTAAAGTTCTTCGCATCGGACGGCATCATATAACGAGACCCTTCAGGTAAAGAGACCCCTCAGGTCCTAGATTCACATATCAGACGGTATTGTAACCCAGCACTATTGCTTTTTATAGGAAAAAAGAAGAAAAAAGAGAACTTTTTAAAGAAAATCCTATGAGAGGGATAATTCATAATAAAAGCCATAGGTTAACGAAGCTTTTATGGCGCTGCTTTTCCAAAGGTCTTTTATGATAAAAAGACCTTCCAAGCGCACCCCCTACACCAGCACCCGAATACGCTTGCCCTCAACCTCTATTACGCCCTCTTCGGCGAGTTTTTTGAGTAGCCTTGAAAATGTCTCGGGTGAGACACCGAGCAAGAGTGATAGTTCGCCCTTGGGCACCGGCAGGGTTACGGTATCGGCGCCTGTAGACTCGCGCAGGTGTTCGAGGTAACTCATGAAACGCTCTCGCACATCGGCAAGCGTAAGGTTTTCGACGAGCTTTACGAGATAGGCCGACTTTGCCGCCATCTTGCCGATCAGCTTCATTGCGACCTCTGGGTGGGCCTTTATAACGGTAAATAGTTTGGCGGCGTCTATGGCCAGCAATTTCGACGGTTCGATGGCCATAGCGTTTACCGGATAGCGGTTTTTTAGGAATAAGAGGATCTCGGCAAAGATGTCACCCGGTTCGACAAAGCGGATTATGGCCTCTTTCCCCTCGTCGTTCGTCTTAAATAACTTAATACTGCCCGAGGTCATAAAAAAAAGACAGCGCCCTTCGTCACCCTCGAAAAATAACATCTCGCGCTTTGAAACATCTACCAAGTGGCTGATATCACTGATTATTTTTATGGTCTCTTCGTCCGGCTCTCCGAAGAAGATTTTTACAAACATCTTTACTGAATCTACTTTTTTACTCATTCTTGACCCCGGTCAATTTATTTATTAGAAATATAGATTATATTAGAACACAGTGATCGGAAAAACCATAGCAATATAATCATTTAACGGAGGTTCTAAAAATATGAGCATGTTCTGTTACCAGTGTCAGGAAGCGGCAAAGAACGAAGGATGCCCCACAATCGGCGTCTGCGGCAAGAGCGATGATGTAGCCAACCTGCAGGATCTATTAACCTACCTTTTAAAGGGTATCTCCATCTGGGCTACCAAGGCCCGCGCGCTCGGCGTTGAGGACGAAGGCACCGACCTCTTTGTACTCGAAGGGCTATTTTCGACCGTAACCAATGTAAACTTCAAGGGCGACTGGTTTGTAGAGCGCATCACCAGCTCCTTTGCGGTTCGCGATAATATCAAGGGGCTTTTTGAAGCCGCATATAAAGAAAAGAACGGCAGCGATTTTTCAGAAGAGATGCACGACGCCGCCACTTGGAGCTCTACCTCCAAGGAGGATTTCCTCGCCAAGGCCGAAGAGATCGGCGTTAAGAGCGAAGAGAACGAAGACCTCAGGTCGCTCAAGGAGCTTGTCACCTACGGTCTCAAGGGTATCGCCGCATATGCCGACCACGCCTACGTGCTCGACTTTAAAGATAACAATCTATACGCCTTTATCGAAGAGGCTCTCGCAAAGACTACAGAAGATCTCGGCGCAGACGAGCTGACCGGCCTCGCGCTCAAGTGCGGCGAGAACGCCGTAACTGTCATGGCGCTTCTGGATAAGGCCAACACGACGACCTACGGCACGCAGGAGCTTACGACCGTACATACCGGCCTCATCGAAGGCCCCGGCATACTAGTCAGCGGACACGACCTGAAGGAAATAGAAGAGCTGCTTGAGCAGACAGAAGGCACGGGCGTAAATGTTTACACCCATTGCGAGATGCTGCCGACCCACGCATATCCGAAACTAAAAAAGTTCGCGCACCTCATAGGCAACTACGGCACGGCATGGTACAACCAGCAGTCGGAGTTCGAGAAGTTCGGCGGCGCGATACTGATGACGACCAACTGCATAAAGACCCCGCGCGACAGCTACCGTGACCGCATCTTCACGACCGGTCTCGTAGGTTTTGACGGCGTGGCCCATATAGCCGACCGCGTTGAAGGAAAGGCCAAGGACTTTTCCGCTATAATAGAGAAGGCCAAAGCGCTCGGCAGCCTCACCAAAGAGTCGGGCAAGGACCTGACCATCGGACTTGCCAAGGACCAGGTCATGGCTCTCGCCGGTAAGGTAATAGACGCGGTAAAGGCCGGCGACATAAAGCGTTTTGTAGTAATGGCCGGCTGCGACGGACACCAGAGCAGCCGCAACTACTATACCGAAATAGCTGAAGGCCTGCCGAAAGATGCCGTCATACTGACAGCCGGATGCGCCAAGTACCGCTACAACCAGCTCGACCTCGGAGACATCGGCGGCATTCCTCGCGTCATCGACGCCGGGCAGTGTAACGATTCATACTCGCTCGCATATATCGCCTTGCAGCTCAAGGCCGCTTTCGAACTCGAAGATATCAACGACCTGCCGATAAGCTACGAGGTAGCGTGGTTCGAGCAGAAGGCCGTGACGGTTCTTCTGGCGCTCCTGCACTTGGGCGTAAAGGGCATCCGCTTAGGCCCCTCCCTTCCGGCCTTCCTCTCGCCGGGAGTTGTCAAGGTACTCGTAGACGCCTTCGACATCAAGGGTACGACCACAAGCGAAGATGCGCTGGCCGATATTCGCGCAACAATGGCCGCTTAATAGCCAAAACAAGTAAAGTCCTGACGCGGCCCCCTTACAAAAGGGGGCCGCGTTTTTTTTTATAAAAGAAAAGAAAGATCCCTGCCGAATTGACATACATGGCCCATCTAATGTATTGTAGATATACAAAAATTTTCTAAAAGGATCTTAAGAATGAAAAGAGTTTTTAACAGAACTTACCTTACCCTGCTCGCGGCCTTTGTAATGATATCCGCTTACGGTTGCGCCGGCTCGTGGCACGATGTGGACCAGGGTTTTATAAAGACCAGCGGTGTCATGATAGAGGCTGAGGATGGATCTTTTCTATTAAGGTCCGGGAAACTCTTTAAACCGCCCTTCCAGTCGAAGGGAACCTACTGGGCGGAAAAGCCTCCGACCGCCCTCTCCTATAAAGCGGAATGCAACGGATGCCGTAATGTGCGCGTTATAGTTCCGGGCAGAAAGAACGCACTATACGGTGTGCTCAGGCTCGACAAGGTAGCCGTAGGAAGCTCCGGCCCGGGCAGTGTTTCATATTATATAAAGATAGGTCCGCAATATATAAAAGAAGCCACCGACGGAAATGTCACAGTGCTCTATGAGAAGGTCAAGAACGATACGCGCGGCTGGCAGACAGGCTGGGTGCTATGGTTATCGGACATGCCGCTAGGTTACACCGAATAGGCACACAGGTGTGCTTTTGTTTTCGCGGAAAAGTTATTAATAGCCTGAAAATTTCTCGTCCGCGTCTGTCATTGTGAGTATAACTAAGGCACACACAGGCATTCGCCTGTTTTATTTCGCGGGGAACTTTTGTAGAGGACCGGGCTTCTTAGTCCGCGCCCGCGGGTCTGGCAGCAAATCTTACACCGAATAGGCACACAGGTGTGCCTTTATCTTCGCGGAAGAAGTTATTAATAACCTGAAAGATTCTCGTCCGCGCCTGTCATTCTGAGTGTAACGAAGAATCTCAGTCGTGCGGGTTCGATTGAGTGTAGAGAAACTGAACGAAACCCAACAGGTCCCGCTATCTAATTTGTAATTTCACTTATCACACTAAAAACTCTACAAGAGAATATCTTCAAAAAATCTCTTACTCCGCGCCCGCGGGTCTGGGAACCGGTCTTATAAAGCTATCCGAGCCGAAATCTCTCTTTACGGTATCACCGGCTATCTCGCGTGTGGCGGCCTTGCTTCCAAACTCTCTCGTACCGGTCTTACCGTCAAAATACCTGCCCTTTTCACTACGAATAACCTTGGCCTGAGCCGTGAGTTCTTCAGCCGCTATATCTTCGTATATTACCTTGCCATCGTCCGCCAGGCTCTCTTTGCCAGCCGTAGATTCGTCCTTCTCTTTAGGCTCTACGACGGTATCGAGGATATGTCTCATCTGTTCTTCTTTAGTAACGCGGCGTAGGACGCTGGGGGCGACACCCTTTCTAACGGTCGTTGCGTAACACGGATTAACGGAGACGAGCATCTCGGGGATGTAGGGGTTATAGACCTCTACCAAGCCCTCAAGCACCATAACGGTCGTCTCGCCCCTCTCTACATATGTAAAAAAGTCCGTGCCCCTCACCCCTCCGACCGCCGTGGATGTCCTTACCTTAAAACTGCCGCCGCCGGTGCTATCGACTAGCGAGCGCAGCTTGCCCCTGAAAAGCTTCATAACCGCGCTCTTACGGCTCTCTCCGTCGAAGAGATATTCGTCGATCTTTAGCTTGGAGTTCTTTCCGATACGAATAACAGAGGCGTCTATCATCTCAAGCTCGGCCCTGCCGCTCTCATAGGTAATAATAAAGTCGCCGATATCCACACCCTCGCCTACAGTGGCCGCCTTTTCTTCATCCGCGCCGGCCTTCTTTATCAAGACCTCTCCACGAAGGGCCTTAATAATACCGGCCTTTACGGTCGGGTCGATGACGTCGATATGAGTTCTGCGCTCTTCGCTCGTATCTGGATGAGCTGCGAACGCATTTATGGTGTGGAAGGATATTAAAGATAAAATAAAGGCAAGGGCCAGCCCTCTCTTGAATCGTGGCGTAGTCAACTTGTTTACTAAATGCCTCTCAAATGGGGAAATTTTAATACTTTATATTATACTCTTGAGAGGTAGTGCGAGTCAATAAGCTTGAGCCCTAAAGAAGCGATAGGGCGCTGTAAACCCTAATTTCACTATAAATAATCCGAGGAAATCGATTGGCCCTAAACACCCCTAACGAGTGTAAGAAGCGTCACCTCCGGCGGAGCTAGAAACCTCACGGGAAGGAGCAGGTGACCGACACCGGCGGTTATGTAGGTCTGCCTCGCTCCGTCCCGAACGAGCCCGTGCCTGTAACGGCTACCGAACTTCGACGGCAAAAACGGCGCGCCGACGAGCGGCAGGCATATCTGGCCGCCGTGCGTATGGCCCGACAAAACCAGTTCGACACGATCGCGCCTGCCGTCTATCAGCTCGTTTATATCCGGGTTATGGCTTAGCAGTATCCTCACCCCTTCGCCCGTCTGTGCAAGCGCCTTTTCGAGCGAGCAGCTAGCTTCCCAGTAATCGTCCACGCCGCAGAGCGAGATCGAATCCGCGCCCTTTTTGACCTTAACGGAACTGTTTCTGAGCCACTTCAGTTCGAGTTTTTTCTCAAAACCGTTTATAATCTCCCCTGTCGCCTCCGGACCGCTCCAGAAGTCGTGATTACCCAGAACCCCAAAAATACCGAGCGGGGCCTTGAGCGACGAAAGAGAACTTAGCATTCGGTCAAGATATTTACGGTCGTATCTGCCAACGGAACTGGAGATAAACTTTGTCGAACCGGAAACAAAGTCGCCCGTTAAGACGATGAGATCGGGTTTTGCATCCATGGCGAGTGAAGCGGCGGCCTTTAAAAGGTCGGCCGATACTATCATAGAGGAATGGAGGTCACTGAGATGGGCAATAGTTAGACCTTCAAAACCGGCGGGCAGGCCCTTTAAGGCGATCCTCTGAGAGCGAAGTTCAAGGCCGTAAGATGAGCTATTAAAAAGTCCCTTGCCAAGTGTCAATACGGCTGCGCCCCTGATGCCGTTCTTTAAAAAAGCCCTGCGGGTAAAACTTCGCCCTTTCGAGTCAAGTCCATTATTTTTCTTGCCCATTACGGCCCTTTCCAGACCAGCCATCTTACCTCGTTTTATTGTAATATCGACGCTCGTCTAAGTCAACAGCGGTAGAAGAAAGAAAAACGCTTTCTACAATATATAAAAAGCCCCCCTCTCCATCATCTTATCGAAAGGGAGAGAAGGGCCGTGGAACTGCGGCTTGCCGGGTGGAAGGAGGAGGACACACAAGTGTGTTTTTATTTCGCGCAATAGTTCTTTAGATACCGAAGGTCTATCATCCGCGTTCGAAGTAAAGTAGCGCTATAACGCACGGGATTGTTAAACACTGCGCACCTACCTCTGACCCATCTCATCCGCGCTCTTGGCGAGCCCTATAAGACGAAGGAACTCGCTGCGGTAACCCTTACGGTCGCGCCCTCTTGAGGACTCGGCGAGTTTCGTCAGGTCGTCGTAGCTGAACGAGCCGGTATATTTGCCGCCCTTTAGGAGCTGTCCGAATGCCGCGACACCGGCGGCGAAGCGTACATCAGCCGGGGCCTCGGCGGTCTCTGAGTACTCGACATTGTGATCTATCGGCATTGTAATCAAGGTGGACTTGCTCTCTGTCGGCAGTTTATAGCGAACCTTTAAGAAGCCGTATTCGTGCCCCCCTATTCCAATGGGACCGCGTTCGCCCTTCTTGCCCATATAATCGTCCGGCTTTTCACTACCGTAACGCAGAGGGTCTATCAGGCGTGTGGCGTTCTCTACCGGCGTAATCTCATAGATAGCCGTCACCGTATGTCCAGAGCCTACGTCGCCCGCGTCGACCTTGTCGTTATTAAAGTCTTCGCGCTTGAGGGCGCGGGTCTCATAACCTATGAGGCGATAGTCGGAGACGCGTTCAGGGTTGAACTCGACCTGTATCTTTACATCCCTTGCAATGGTGAATAAAGTCGAACCGGCCTCTTCAACCAGCACCTTGCGTGCTTCACTCAGCGTATCTATGTAGGCCGCGTTGCCATTGCCGTTTTGCGCGAGCTTTTGCATCAGCTCGTCGTTATAGTTGCCCTGTCCGAATCCGAGGACCGAGAGATATATTCCCGTGTCGCGTTTACGTTCGATGAATCCCTTTAGTTCGTTCTTATCGGTGATGCCTACGTTGAAGTCGCCGTCGGTTGCGAGTATTACCCTGTTGACCGCGCCTTTTTCAAAATTCGATTCAGCAAGCGAGTAGGCAAGTTTTAGACCAACCCCACCCGCGGTGGACCCTCCCGACTGGAGGCGGTCGATTGCCGATAGTATCTTATGCTTATCGGCTACCTGCGTCGGTTCAAGCACCGCACCGGCGGCCCCGGCATATACGACTATGGCGACGCTGTCGTCCTCTTCCAGCTCGTTTACGAGCATCTTTAAAGAGTTCTTAAGTAGCGGCAGTTTGTCAGCTGACCTCATCGAACCGGATACGTCTATAAGGAAGACAAGGTTCGCGCTCGGCCTCTCGCTGCGTTCGATCTCATAACCCTTTATGCCTATATGCATAAGCTTCGTATCGGCGTTCCAGGGGGTCGGATATACGGCTACGGTCGGGCGGAAGGGCTTCTTCGCGCTCTTAGCGGCCTTATAGTCGTAGTCGAAGTAGTTGATAAGCTCCTCGATCCGAACCGCGTCCTTCTGAGGCAGGTTGCCATTCATAAGCGCGCGCCTGACGAATGCGTATGAGGCAGTATCGACGTCGATTGAGAAGGTCGAGACAGGCTCGTCTGTGACGATCTTTATATTGCGGTCTTTGACGCGCTCGAATTTGTCGCGGCCTGTTTCTTTCTTAATCTTAGAGGTCTCAGAACTATGGACAGGAGTGGATGTGACATCAGTGTCTTTATGACAGCCACGGCACTCTAGGGCCGTAGGTTTGGGACCACTATCCCATGACGACTCGACACTCGAAAGGTCGTGAGGTGAATGACACCAAATACAAACTTCGGATGACCCGCCGAGTGTACCGATAGCACCCTCCGTTAAATGTACGCCCCATGCACCGAGGTTATGGCGTGAACCGGCAATTCCACCCGGCCGTAGATCCACAGGCATGGCCTTTTTCACCACACCTGTGCGGCTACCAGAACTCGAAGCCGTGACTCTTTCATCTCTTACTATCGGCCCGGAAGAACCCTTGTTCCACAGTGATGAATTTGAACTATAGAAGGAATCGCTACGCGGTCTAGCGACCTTCTCTCTCGTAACAATAGGGGCGCCGCCAGAACCACCGCTTCTCGATGGGGCCATCTTGTTCATCTTCATAACCGGCGCCGGTTTGACTTTCATCTTCGGTGCACGATAGTCGACCTCGACGCGCTCACTGACGGCCTCCCGTTTTGTCGCGGTCATTATGGGCGCGGCAGTCGGCTTGAGGGTCTTTATTTTACCATCGTAGGTTATACTCACCGGGTGATCATTCGCAAGATCCTCTCCTAAATTCAGCCTGGTTGACCCTATCGCATCGGCAACGACATTGCCATCTTCCTTAAATGTCCACTTGAAGCTGTCATCTTTCGTGCCGTTATTGGACTTGCCGGGTACGTTGACAAGAGTGTCTATCGCCCTGCCCTCTTCGGCCTCTTTCACCGCGCCCCTGATAGTGATACTATCGACGGCCCTCTCGTTAGAGGCGACCGGGCCGTCGGCACGTAGCGTGGCCTTCTTTTCGCTGATAATTATAGGCGCGGCTATCGGTTTTACAGCCTGCCTGCCGCTCTCATTCTTCTTTGCATGCTTTACAGGCGACGGTGTCGGGCGTTTCTCCTGCGGCTCGGACATTTGCTTGACATCCGCAAGGAATCCGGCCGCCTCCGGCACCTCCCTTGTCGAGGTAAACATATCCTCCTTGTTATAGATCATAAAACTATATCCCAGCACCACAGCCAGGAATACTATACTTATTGTCGCGTAAACGGGTCTTCTCATAATTGGGCCTCCTTTTAGGAAAGCGAATCTTTCCTTTTTACCCGTTAGACGCGCCCGCTCTTCGATTCCTTTGCCCTCTTTTGCGGTTTTTTTATGGGCCTCGTCAAATTCGGCCATAACCGATTGGATTACCGTCTCTTTTTTCTTTTCGTCAGGTGGCGGTATCTGGAGCCCTTTTAATTTTTCTTCGAGTTTTTTCCTGTCCATAACCCTATGCCTCCTCTTTCAGAAACTTTGTGAGTTGCCTTCTTGCCTTAAATACGCGCCACGATATCGTCGTCTCGGCGCAGCCGAGCACATCGGCGGCCTCTTTATGAGAAAGGCCTTCGCCGAGCACCAATATGACGGTCTCTTTCAGTTTTGGAGATATAGAGGCGAGCGCGCGGTATAGTTCTTCGCTGCTTGCGGGGTTCGAGTCGCTACTATTAGCGCGGCCAGCATAGGCCTCTTCCTTCATATAGGCCGATTCGTTATTGATCTTTCTGGCGTTTGCCCGAATGTAGTCTTTGGCGGTATTGACCGTTACGCGGTAGAGCCATGTCATAAAGGCGGAGCTGCCCTTATAACCCTCGATGGAACGCGCAAGTTTTACAAAAACCTCCTGCGTTATATCCTCGGCATTCTCGCGCACGCCGCACCACTTATAGGCCACGCGGTAGACGAGCTCGTAGTGGCGCGACACAAGCGACTCGAATGCTCGACCGTCACCGCCTGTTGCGCGCTCTACCAGCTCTATATCAGCCAGCTCTATGTAAGAAAGATCTTCCATATCTCTTATTTATTAGACGACGCGCAAGGACAAATCCTTTGCGCTTTAAAGCAAGAAAATGTGAATTTTTGAAATTTTATCACAGAAAAGTTTTTATTACAGCCAAACACCCTTGATTTAAGGCTACTTGACGTAATATGATAAATATAATCCTATGAAAAAGCGCCTGTCTCCTATAAAAATGATTATCGCTAAAAAGAAGAGCCTGGTCTTTACGGGCACGCTTACGGCCTTCTTCTTTTTTACTCTTTTCGCCTCTGCTTCGACAGGGGCTGGGATAGGGGCTGGGATAGGGGCCGAGCTCGACAAGTGGGCCGAGGGGGCACAAAAGAGAGCCTCGGAACGGATCGAAGCACTCGACAAGCGCGAGCTTTCAGCGATCGACACCCTGAAAAAGAGCGACGCGGTACGCGAGTTCGCCGGCCAGTTCAAGGACGAAAAGGCCGTAGCCGTAGCCGAACGAGCAGTCGCGGTCACAAGACGCACGGTAGAGCGTATAAGGCGCGAAAGAGAGCGCGTTCAGAAGCTGCAAGGCTCCATAGAAGAGACCCGCCTTCTCGGTCTCCACTCGGCTCTGGCGACCTATATCATAGGAGAGGTAGAGATCAAAAGGCCTTCGGACAGGTGGGCGGGGTTCGACCCGGACCAACGCCTGCGCCCCGGTGACAGGATTCGCACAGAAGAGAACTCTTTTCTGGAGATGATAGTAACCGACGGCTCGATCATGCGCCTCGGTGGAGGCGCGTCAATAAGGATACTGAAGCTCAACGAGAGAGAATCAGTTTATGGGGAGATCACGGGGCCTATTCATGTAACCATCGGCGAAAAAGCCGGCAAACTCGATAGAAGCTACATGTTAAGCCCTGCCGTATGCGCCTGCGTTGGTGTCACCGTTTCGGACCAAGATACGGTCGAATTTATAATAGAGTCTCTTGAGGCTGGAGCTTCCTCCATAACGGTCCTAAATGGTAAGATGATTATTAAAGATGGTAAAGAGCAATATATTACCGATGCCGGTGAGATGATCGCGGTCATGGAAGACGGCAAAATAGACGGGACATTCATAGTTGAGACCCCGTTCATGATACGCTGGTGGGAAGTAGAACGTTAAACGCCCCTGCTTTCCTCAAGGCCCCCTAAGACCCCAACATCACCGCTATCCAGCGCGTCTCGTCCCTCGTGTCGAGCGCTATCTTTACAGACATCGTAAGCGGCACCGACAAGAGCATTCCTACCGGGCCGAAGATCGCTCCCCAGAATACGAGAGAGAGAAATACGACGAGTGTCGAGAGGCCAAGCCCCTTGCCCATTACTTTCGGCTCTACTATATTGCCGATGATTACGTTTATGACCATATAACCTACGGCAACGGCAATGACGTGGCCCGTGCCGAGCTGGATCGAGGTCAGGAGAATCGCCGGTATAGCCGCGAGTATCGAACCGATAGTAGGTATGAAGTTTAATAAAAAGGCGAGAAAACCGAAGAGAAGCGGATAGTCAACGCCAAGTATCAAGAGCCAGACCGTAACAAGTATGCCTGTTACAAGGCTTGTTAGCGTCTTTATTACGATATAACTCTGAATATTTAAGGTAAAGGTCCTGAAAGATTTAAAGGCCAGCTCCGGGTCGTCGAATATCGCCTTTAACTTTTCGCCGTAGGTAGAGCATTCAAGCAGGATAAAGATAACGGTCAACATGATGAGAAAGCCCTTGGTCAGCACATTCTTAAGGCCAACGAGCATATCGGTGACGAGTTGCATGGCCGCGCCCGGATTGAGCGTTTCAGAAAAGTCCTTATCAGTTACCTTAAAACCCATACCGTCAAGCCACTCGACTATAACGTGGCTCTTTGCCGTAATCTTTGCCTGGTAGAGAGGCATGGTGCGCGAAAAATCATTTAAAGATGTGCCGATAATAGCGAATATCACGACCCCTATCAGCGCCGCGCCAAAGACGATAATTAATATCGAAAGAGCGGTCGGAATCTTCTTGCTCTTTAACCAAAAAAGTATAGGCGCGCAAAGTACGGCGACAAATACGGCAAGCAGAAAAGGCACGATGAGCGAGGCCGCCTTGTTCAGGCCTGCAATAACGATGACGAGCGCGGCTATGGTAAGAAGGTATCCCGCGACCGTTGGTTTATCAAGGAGATTTCCCATAGAGAAACTATATTATAAATCGCTAGTGAGTTCAATTAAAAACGAAAATATTATAAGGGAGATAGATAACAAAGAATGACTGCCCTGCTCTCAGGACCTCTCATTACCATCACTGATAGAATAATCAAAGCTCTAAAGATAAAAACTTTAGCCGAGAGGACGGTATTGGGTTATAATCAAAAAAGGCTTAATATAGAAAGAAGCAAAGAGGCGGATGAGGAAGAGATTACATTATATAATCGGCGGGCTTGCCATTTGCCTGATGCTCGTTGGCATGTCTTCGCTGCTCATTAAGGATTTCTTTAGGTACAAGACCGCCCCCTTCTTCTATGAACTGCCGGAGAACGAAGAGGAAGCGGCTGCGTTATCTCTATCAGACAAAGGCTTTAGCCTTAATAGTTATTCGAGAGTAACCGAAAGCGGCATCTTCGCGCCCGTTGCTAAACTTACCTCCATCGGCGGACCGAAGCCCCCAATACAAGGACGCCCCCTACAAAAGCAAAGGGCGGCCATAGACAACTCCATCCTCCTTAAGGGCACCATCGCTCCGAGCCATGCAATATTTGAAGATAAAAAGTCCAAAAGGCAGGAAGTTTACATGGTCGGCGATAAGGTATTTGCAAAGGGCACTCTCGTCGAGGTGGCAAAGGACTTTGCGCTCGTCGAGATAAAGGGCGAAGAGTTCTCATACC
>JAJCZF010000025.1 GCA_029262535.1 Deltaproteobacteria bacterium | reverse complement strand
GATGGAGTTCTCCATCCTGCCGGGCAGGGAGAGGGCGGTGATGCGAAAGCGCTCGAACTGTTCCATGAGGTGCTGTGTTAGATTACAAAGTTTGTCGTTGCCGCAGGCCTGAAGGAAGACCTCGTGGAATTGATTGTCGAGTTTGAAAAATGACTTTACGTTGCCCTTCTCCATGGCGCGGCCCATCTCGTAGTTAAAAGATTTAAGGCGCGATACATCCTTATCGGTGAGCTTTGCGCAGGCTTCACGCGCGGCGTAACCTTCAAGCAGGCTCTTTATGGAGTAGAATTCGCGTACGTCTTTGGCCGTGATGGGGCTGACGACCGCGCCCTTTCTGGGTGTCATCGTCAGGAAACCTTCGCTCTCAAGCTGGCGGAAGGCTTCGCGTATCGGCGTGCGGCTTATGCCGAATTGCTCTGCTATCTCGCTCTCCGGCACGCGCTCGCCCGGCTTCAGGCGACCCGAGATGACCGAGTCCTTTACGAACTCGACAATGCGCTCTCGAAGTGTCAGGTGGCGTTCCACGGGGTATGCAAGCTTGCTTCCTTTTACCATTATATATGTATACTGTATCCACTAAATAAAGTCAAGACCTTTGCATTTGCTATAGAGAGTATAAAGTGCTTGATTATAAGGGTTTTTTGGGATTTAATATTTAATTAGGGCAAAACCCTTAAATGGAGTTTAATGGATATTATAGAATATATAGATCTCCGCGATCATACTATGGAGGAGCTTAAGGGATTGATGGCGGCCATGGGCGAGCGTCCCTACCGAGCCTCGCAGGTATATGCGTGGCTATATTCGAGGGATATCTCCACTATCGACGAGATGAGCGATCTTAAGCTGGAATTCAGGGAAGGCCTTAAGGCCCTCTATTCCCTGACAGAGCCGGTTATCGGCAAAAAGCTCTCTTCTATCGACGGCACTATTAAGTTTGAGACGATACTCTCTGACGGATCTTCGATCGAATCGGTATTAATTCCAGAAGGCGAAAGATTAACGCTCTGCCTTTCGACCCAGACCGGGTGTCCGCTGGGCTGCGCCTTTTGTCGCACGGGGGACGCCGGCGCGGGCAGAAACCTCTCGCTCTCGGAACTGGCTGGACAGATGATCGCGGCGAGACGTTTGGCTGCCGAGTCCGGCGATACTGTAACAAATGTCGTTCTTATGGGAATGGGCGAGCCTCTCCTGAATTATGACAATCTAAAGAGGTTTCTCGATATCCTGACCGATCAGAAGGGCTTTTCGATCCCTCCGCGCAGGGTGACGGTATCGACCGCCGGTCTGCCTGCTGAGATAGAGCGGCTCGGTATAGAGACAAAGGTAAATCTTGCCGTATCGTTAAATGCGACGACCGAAGAGGTCAGAAGCCGGATTATGCCGATAAATAAAAAGTATTCCCTAAAAGAGCTACTCACTGTACTTAGGAGTTACCCCAGCTCCAAGTCGCGCTTTATTACTATCGAGTATGTTCTTATAAGAGAGCTGAACGACTCGCTCGAAGACGCCAGAAGGCTCGGCAGGCTTTTACGCAATATAAGATGTAAGATAAATCTAATACCGCTCAACCCCGGCGCGTCAGACGGCCTTTTACCCCCGACCGAGGCGCAAGTGGCGGCTTTTAAGGATATACTCTACAAGTCCGGTTATGTCGCCGTAACGCGCCTAAGCAAGGGAGCAGACATACTGGCGGCCTGTGGTCAGCTTGCGACGGAAGTCAAGCCGGTACCGTTAGATAGAGATATAGAAGAGAGAGTGATTTAATAATGCAAAGCGAGAGAAAATACGAAAGATATCATTTCGTAGAGCTGATCTTTATCTTCGCGGGGCTCTCTTCCGGCATGGCCTTCTCTTTTTATATGATGAAGGTATGGCCCGCCTCTCTCAACGCCGTGGAGAAGGCCAGAGAACTAGGCATAGTAAGTATTACAATACTTACGAACTATCCAAAGCAGGTCGAGGTCGCATACTACCTCTTATTCCTGACATTCACCTTTCTCATGGGTTTTCTCTTCTGGACGATCTACCGTTATATAATCACAAAGGGCAACTGGACTGAGAGCGACGATCACTCTTTTAACGAGTCCCGCTCCTTTCCGCGCTGGTTATATCTCGTATCGGCGCTTATCGCGCTCTATCTCGTCTATTACGCGTCATTTTTTTCGACCTATTGGATATCCGAGTGGTACTTGCTCGGTGAGCAGGGAGAGAACCTCGCATGGGCCCGGAGGCTTATGAATGGCGGGGTTCTTTACCGCGATTCGTTCTGCCTATACGGTCCGTTGATGCAGTACCCGCTTGCCTTTCTTATGGATATACTCGGCCCCTCGCTTTATACGGCGCGCCTTTATGCATGGATCACATACGCGCTATCGGCGGTAATCATCGCCACCGTGCCCTTTGCCGTTATCAAGAGACCGCTCAACGCCGCCATGCTCGCCCTTATGATGCTCGCCTTTTACTTCCCCGTGAAGCTCTCGGTTAATGCCACGCCGCTTCGCATATACCTTGGGATATTATCGCTCTATCTTATCTTCATGTACTATGACAAGAAGGATCTGAAACTACTCTTGCTCGCCGGGCTGGTTTCCGGCTTTACATTCGCCTACAGTCAGGAGAACGGCCTCGCCGTCCTGATGACGGTCTCTTTTTTCTTCTTTATGGCATGCGTGGTCAGGAGGGATCTGCTGCGTCTTAAAGAGGCCGGTCTATTTATAATAGGTTTCGGTGTCGCCGTCTCGCCCTTTGTCGTATATTTTTCGGCCAACGACGCGCTGATACCATTTCTTAAGACACTTTACGTCTATCCGCGATATGTGATGCTCGGTTACGCCGCCGTTCCCGCGCCCGATATCATAGCGCGTATTACCGCATATCTTGCCGGAGAGCTGCCGCTTGCAAAGCTGGCCTTTCCTACGGCCTTTGTTTTGCCGCCTATAGCCTACGCGCTCTCTTTGCTCTTTATAGTGATAGAGCTTTTGAAGGGGCGTATGAAGAGCCGTGATCTCTTCTTCTTTATGATTGCGATATACGGCGTCATAACCTTCCGCTCGGCACTTGGCCGCTCGGACGGTTTTCATCTCTTGCAGGTATGGGGGCCGGCCTTCTTTTCCTTTGCCTATCTTTCTCTTTTGCCCTTTAGAGAGGGCAAGAGGCCGCAGCGGATAAAGGCGACTATATTTTTTATAATTACCTTTACTATACCGCTCTTGATCGTGCTAGGCTCTTTTAACGCAAAACCCTTTAAGCAGATGTTCGCTGTTAACCTCTTAGATTTTTCTCAAAAGTTCAGCCCGAAGGTGCCTGCGCGTTTTAAAGAGGTAAAGTCGCCCGAGACCGAGGGCATATATATGCCTCCGGGTGCTGCGCGCACAACACGAGAACTTCTGGACTTTAAGAAAAAACTAAAGCTTGCCGACAGGGTATATGTTTTTGGCAATACGCCCTATTTTTACTTTATGCTCGATAAGCTCAACCCTGTTCGCTACGACTACCCTTACTGGGCCGTGACGACCGCCATGCAGCAGGAGATAGTAGACGGCCTCGCCGACAAGGCGCGTCCAGACTATATACTATACAAACTCGACAGGATAGATATGATAGACGGGGTCGAGCCGCATATGCAGGTGCCGCTCATATATAGATTTATAAAGGAAAATTACCGCAGGGACAGCCGCTTTAACTATAAGGGCTTTACGGTATACAGGCCAAAAAGAGGGCGATTCGAGGCAAACTAGGCACACGCACACAGGTGTGCTTTTATTTCGCGGGGTAGGTTTTTGGGTGTAGTAAGGCTTCTACCCGCGTTGTGGATTTAGAACGCTGGATGGTTTTTGTCCGCTATTCTTGCACGTTGCCGCCGCTACGCGAAGCCACCATCAGCCCGCCGCGCCCTTCTCCGAACTCAAGTCTTATGATAGCCAGTACCGCGTCGGCCGTTATCTTTTGCATGCAGATATTGTCGATACAGTGTGAGTGCTTGCCGTTAAAGACCGATATACAGGGCTGGCAGGGCAGCTTCTGGTAGACGTTCGTCGCGTTTTTCGATAGCGGCCCGTATAGGGCCGGGGTCTCAGGGCCGAAGAGATCTATGATGCGGACATTGGTCAGAGAGGCCATATGTGCCGTGCCCGAGTCGATGGTGACGAGCGCGTCGGCTCGGTCGAAGAGCCCTATAAGCTCGCGTAAGGTCGTGCGTCCGGCCAGATCGAATATACGGCGCGCTTCATCTGGGCGATCTATGGCGCGTATGGCCCGCTCTACCAGGGGCCTCTCTTTGTGGGTGCCGGTGAAGACCAGGGCCGCGTCCGGGTATTCATCCAATACCTTTGTGGCAAGCTCTGAAAAACTCTCTACGGGCCAGCTGCGAAGTGATATCAACTCGCTCGAACTCATATTGAATATAATAAGCTTTTTATAGGCCGCGATATCGGGGTGCAGGTTATAACCGGTCTTCACATGCGGTATCTCAAGCGGCCCTTCCTTTACGCCTATGGCCCCGACGAGATGCATGAAGACCTCGCTCGTATGTTTTGTATGGTTGTATGAGACCGGCACATTTACAATCGTACCGCGCGAAAGCCCTTCGGTGTGGTAGTTATAAAAACCTATCCTGCGCGTCGCTCCGGTGAGATATGAAAATACCGCCGTAAAGCGCGAGAAGAACTCAAGATCGATTGTCACCGGTATGCGCTCGCGCCTGACGCGCAGGAGCGCTTTTATCGAGTCGCTCAGTATGGTCAGTATCGAGCCGCTCCCTATGGTGATGATATTTTCGGGCTTGACCATGCCGAGTATATCGAGTATCTCGGCATTCTGCTTAAAGGTGAGGTAATAGATCTCCGTTTCGGGGTAGCGTTCTTTAAATGCCTTTACCGCCGGGTAGGAGAGTATGATCGAGCCGATGCCGAATAGTTTTATGAATAAGACCTTATCGGGCGAGCTGCCGTTAGCGCCGAGTTTCGGCAGGCGCAGGCGTACCGCCTGATAGAGCGACAGGGCAAGGCATATCGGCCTTCCGACCCAGTAGTCTATAAAACGCATCCAGCCGATATTCATCTAAAGACTCCTCCTCATTTACGACGCCTCACTTGACCCATAATGAACACAGCGAAGGCGAGTACTTAACATAATAATCTACTTTGTATTAAAAAGTCAAATTTTTACAAGGGGTTTCTTTGAAGAGTTAATGTGGGACATTAAGATTACGAGGTCTCTTCACCGCATATAGGCCTGCCTTCTGCCAGTTCATAGACCGTAAATTTGCGGTATTGATAGACGCGTAGATAACGTTTCTTGATAAGTTCCTCAAGCACGCTGCCTCTTATGTCGGGGAAATTTTCCTGCCAGATTATCATCGATGGCGGTTTAGCTTCAAGCTCTCGGCCTACGCGGGCGAGTTTTTTATTTCGCCCTTCTTCCGTATCGTTTCGTAGCGGATAGAGGTTAAAGAGTGCGGATGCCGAGCTTCGCTTGCTATAAAAATGCAAGACCGTTTCGTCGCCCCAGTTGTATATCGTCTCGCAGGAACGGGTCCTGCTTTTGATATAGAGCGCGACCTTCTTTGCGTCTATGAAGCGGTCGTTGTACTTTACGCGGCTGATCTCGTCCGGTTTCATCTGCAGGTACTCGGCCTGTGGCAGGAAGAGGGCGATGAGAATAAGAATGGATAGCGCGCCTGTAAGCGGCCCTGCCAGCGCATGCCGCCGTCTGGCGATAAAGCCGTACAGGTCGGAGAGGAAGAGTCCGCTCATTATGGAAAAGACCGGTACGGCCAGTTGATAGTAGTGGGCAAAGTACCTGCCGGGGCTCGCTATCTCTACCATTACGCCAAAGTAGAGGACTATTATAAAGAGCCTCCTGACCGGGCCGTAATCGCGTTTACTAAAGAGTATCCATGCTAGCGAGGCCGCCCCGAGCACCCATATATCGGCTAAAGAAGTCCTGTAGAAGATCTTCTTGGTTGTGAAGAAGGCAAATACGTTTTGAAAAACCGAGCCGGAGTAACCCTGGTTGTAGGCGAATACCGCCTCGTAGAAATCCCCGAAACGCCCAAGGGCCGCAAACCATATAAAGAGTCCAGACCATATAAGGCCGCACGGCCCGCAAAGGAGTATCAGCCCCCAGATCAGTTCCTTAACGGGGCTCTTGCCTTCTTTATAGTGTGTAAATATATAATAGGCCGCCAGAGCCGTAAGCGGGAAGATGGCGACCATCTTAATCGTAGTCGCTAGTGCAAGGGCCGCTCCAGCTATGAATAGATAGGATCGCCCGTTTTTTATCCCCTGGCTTGCGTGTCGCACGAATGCCCAGAAGGCGACGATATTGAGCGTATTTAAAAAAACCTCGCTATTGGTCTGGTTGGCCTCAAGCAGGACCGAATTGGTTGCTATGGCGAAAAAGAGCGCGCCTAAAAGCGCGGCGCGTTCTCCGGATAGTTCTTTAATGAGCTTGAAGATGAAAAAGAGCGAGACGAGGTTGGAGGCGATGCCGAGTCGGAACTGCGTATGCTGCGCGTAACCCCAGATAAACTCGCCGAGCATGAAGATCCACAAAAGTCCCGGCGGCTTGTGGTCCCATATAGCCGTATAGAGCAACTTCCCGGAGATCATCTCGTGCGCCATATAGGAGTAGATGGCTATATCGCCGGCAAGGACCTCTTCGAGCGAATGGGCGCGAAGAAGTGTCATGATAACGGCGGCGACAAGTAATAGCGAGTAGCTTATGAGCGGTCTTGAGTTCATGATAGTTTACCTTGAAAAATAGCACTTATTTAAAGATATTACAATTTTTTTAAGCTCAAAATTACTTGACCGCCCCCCGTGCAGATGATAAAAGTATATGTCCGGCACATAGGCACACAGGTGTGCTTTTATTTCGCGGAGGAAGTTTTTTAGAGGCCTAAAGAGTTCTTGTCCGCGTTGTTAATTAACAGGTTTCGCTATTGTTGGGAAAAAATACTAGACGGAGAAAATAAAGATGAGCGCCACACAGGTGTGGCTTTATTTCACGAACCAAGTTTTAGAAGGGCTGACGTTTTTTGTCCGCGTTATATATAAAGGAGAAAGTTTGAGATGAGTGAAAACATACTTGGAGTAATTGGCGGCAGCGGCCTCTATGAGATAGAAGGCATGTCGGATGTAAAAGAGATATCGGTCGAAACGCCCTACGGCGACCCTTCGGATAGATATATCACAGGCACGCTCGAAGGCGTTAAGATGGTATTTCTTCCCCGCCACGGACGCGGCCACAGGATCACGCCGTCGGAGATAAACTACCGCGCAAATATCTACGGCATGAAGAAGCTCTGCGTTACGCAGATCATATCGGTCTCGGCCGTAGGCTCTATGAAAGAAGAGATCGAACCCGGACATATCGTCGTTGTCGATCAGTTCTTCGACAGGACCAAGGCGAGGGTATCGAGCTTTTTCGGCGAGGGCATCGTCGGTCACGTCGAGTTCGGCGACCCGGTATGCGCCTGTCTTAGCGACGTCGTCTACGAGGCAGGAAAGAGCGCCGGGGCTACCATACATAAGGGCGGAACCTATGTATGCATAGAGGGGCCGCAGTTCTCTACCAGGGCCGAGTCGAATGTATACCGCTCATGGGGCGTGAGCGTTATCGGCATGACCAACATACCGGAGGCCAAACTGGCAAGGGAGGCCGAGATCTGTTACGCGACGATGGCGCTCTCGACCGACTATGATTGCTGGAACGAAGATGAAGAAGATGTCTCGGTTGAGATGATACTTGAAACGATTAAAAATAATGTCGCTATGTCCAAGTCGATCATAAAGGCCGCGGCCTCGGCCCTGCCAGCCGGAAGATCTTGCAAGTGCCCCTCGGCAATGCAGTTCGCCGTGGTGACCGATAAGACGACCATACCGGATCAGACGCGCCATGACATAGATCTTATATTTGGAAAATACCTGTAAGCGACGCGGCGGTTTCGAGGCGCATGCTTTATCTAAAGAAGGGAATAAAATGAGTATACTTGTTGTAGGTTCCGTTGCATTCGATAGTGTGGAAACACCGTTCGGTAAGGCCGAAGATGTGCTTGGCGGCTCTGCCACCTATTTTTCGACCTCTGCCAGCTATTTTACCGACGTAAGCCTCGTCGCGGTGGTAGGAGAGGACTTTCCCGACGAACACGTAACACTCCTGACCGACAGGAAGGTTGACGTATCGGGCCTTACAAAGGTCCCCGGAGAGACTTTTAGGTGGAAGGGGCGTTACGACTACGACCTTAATCAGGCCCATACGCTTGAAACGCACCTGAATGTATTTAGCGATTTCGAGCCGGAGATCCCTGAGGATCACAGGGATAATGACTTTCTCTTTCTCGCCAATATCGACCCGGAGCTTCAGCTAAAAGTGCTCGACCAGGTTACCGGCGCGAGGTTTACCGCCTGCGATACGATGAATTTTTGGATAGAGAGCAAGATAGAGAAGGTCAAAGAGGTCTTTTCCCGTGTCGATCTCGTTGTTATAAACGAGGGTGAGGCCCGTGAGTTCGCAGGAGAGGCGAGTCTTGTCAAGGCCGCAAAGAAGGTACTAGCTCTCGGCCCAAGGATAATTATAATAAAGCGCGGCGAGTACGGCGCGATCATGTTTACCGAGACTACCGTCTTTTCCGCCCCGGCATATCCGCTTGAGGAGATATTCGACCCTACGGGCGCGGGCGATACATTCGCCGGCGGCATGATGGGGCTGGTCGCCTCGACCGGAGATATCAGCGAGGCCAATATACGCCGCGCCATAGTGCTTGGATCGACCATGGCGTCCTTTAATGTCGAGGCCTTTAGCCTCGATCGCTTGAAGGATCTCAAGACCGAAGAGATAAACGACCGTTACGGCGAGTTTAAGCGTTTGACCCATTTCGAAGGTCTATGATAAAATCTAAGGTGAGACGGCTGGAGCCTTTGTATGGCCCTATATGCCCTGTCCCGGATTGGCTATATTAAACCTATGAAAAGACTTTTAGCCGTTGCCATAGTCGCATTTTTCTTAAGCTCCTGCGCCTCTACACCGCAGGTAAAGAAAGAGGAACGCGAGTTGTTGCCCGATTCCGCCGAAATTCATTACGGCATGGGCATGGTCTACCTGGAGGAAAGAAAGTTTGGCGACGCCCTTTCGGAGCTGACCAAGGCGACTGAGATGGATCCTGATAAGGCGTCTTATCAGGACGCGCTGGGCAGCGCCTACTTTGCAAGAGGTATAAACGACAAGGCCCTTGTGCACTTTAAACGAGCCGTCGCGCTCGACCGGGACTATTCAGAGGCATATCTTCATATCGGCGCGGTCTATATTAATCAGAGGATGTGGGACGAGTCGATCAAGTATACCCGCATGGTCCTGAAAAATGTCTTCTTTACCGCTCCCGAGTACGCTTACAACAATATAGGCTGGGCGCTCTTGAACAAGGGCGACTACATAAACGCTATCTTGAACTTCAGGAAGGCCGTTGAACTGCGCCCCAAGTATCCCATGCCATATAATAATATAGGGCTCGCCTACGAGAGGCTCGAAAGATGGGAAAAGGCAGTTGACGCATATGACGCCGCAATAGGTATAGAGCCGACTTTTGCGAACCCCTACCTGAACAAGGGTTTACTGTTGATGAACAGGGACGACCACAAGGGCGCGCTTGAGACATTTGAAACTCTCGTGGATATGGTCCCGGAGAGTTCGGCGGCAAAGACGGCGAATAAATATATAGAGATACTTAGATAAGCCGCGGTCACTTGTGACCCGGGCTTGAAGAGTTGTTGAGATATGGAAAATCCCGGCGAATATTTAAAGAGGGAACGCGAGATGCGAGGAGTGAGCATCTCCGACATCTCCAAGGCCATCAAGGTGCAGGAGAAGATCCTGAAGGCCCTTGAACGGGACTGCTTTGATGAGCTTCCGGCCCCGACCTTTGTCAAGGGTTTTATAAAGGCCTTTGCAAAGTACCTTGGGCTCGACGTGAACGATGCGGTTCTTCGTTACGAGCACTATCTACAGGAGAATGCCGTCGAAGAGAAAAAACCTCTTATGGAGGCCATGCCTTCGACCGCCAGCCCTTTCTTTCTCTCTAAACGTATCATGACCGTAGCCCTGCTTTCTGTAGGAGTGGCGGTCATCGTCCTCTATTACGTCCTTACGGGCGGTCTTGGCGAGGGTGAAAAGACGGTTGCGACCGCGCCGCCCGAAGTCGTAGAGGCCAAACCCGCTCCGCTAAAGAAGGCCTCTCTTAAAAAGGCTCTTAAACCTCTTAAGGTGACAAAGTCAAAAGAGAAAGCCGCCGTAAAGAAGGCCGTTGTGGCAAAAACCCCAAAGGCGCAAGAAAGATCTAAAGTAGTGGAGAAGCCAAAAGCAGTAGAGAAGGCGGCGGCCGTTACTCCAACCATACCTGTAGTAGTGCAAGAAAAACTCTCATCGGCCGCTCCGGCCTCGCAGGCTTCACAGACCGCGCCCGCAGCTACCCCCGGCCACAAGCTGCTTGTGCGAGCGAACGAGACGACATGGATGCGCCTCACCATAGACGATAAAACGCCGCGCGAGGTTACGCTCAAGGCGGGTGAAAAGGTAGAGTGGTCTGCAAAAGATGTTTTTTTTTGTTCATAGGGAACGCGGGCGGGGTTGAACTTACCTTTGACGGCAAACCGCTTGGAAGGCCGGGCAAGACCGGAGAGACCGTTAAGCTGACATTCCCGCAAACGAATAGTAAGAAGAACGGCGTATAGTAGAAGCCGCTGTTTAATCGATACCATACTAAAGAGAGGTTTGACTTGGAAAATTTTATCAGATGCAGAAAGTGCGGCAATAAATTAAAACCCATACGCATAGACGACTATCACGCAAAGATATCATGCAAGTGCGGTTTTATCGATTATATGCCCGCGCCTCCGGTAAGCAAGGCCATAAATCCAAATATGTCCGCCGATAGCCTCTTGCCGGTTAAACTCTCAATGGGCGGAGAGTTCCTCTTCCAGCTCGAAAGGGCCGACCGAGAGAAGATGGAGCTGATCACGCTTGAAGAGATCAGCATGTTGGCAAGCTCCGAATACGATCTCGACGAGGTATTAAAGACCCTTTCCGAAAAGACCGCGAAACGGCTTGGCGTGGATGTTTGCTCGATATACATATGGGACGAAGAGACCGAAAAGATGGTTCTTAGAGGCACATACGGCCTTTCACAGTCTGCGGTAGGCAAGGCCTCGCTCACACTCGGCGAGGGTGTGACCGGCATCGCGGTAAAGGAAAAACGCCCGATTATGGTCTCGGATATCTCTAAAGACGAGCGCTACCACTTCTTTCCCGAGACAAAAGAAGAGCAGTACAGGCTTAAGAGTATGTTCTCCTATCCGATATTTTCAGACGACAAGCCCTGTGGAGTAGTCAATGTACAGACCGTCATCGAGCGCCAGTTCAAAGAAGACGAGACCTACTTTGTCGGTGTGATCGCAAACCTTATACTTGGTGCGGTAAAGATGCGCAGGAGGCGTTAATGTACTGCCGGTCTTGTTGGGCAAATCTGCCGGACGGCTCCGCCACATGCAGCAAGTGCGGAGCGGATCTTTCGTCGCAGTCTTCCTCAGGCCCGGCTACATCGGACTCCTCTCTGACTACGTCCGGCAGCTCGCCGGCCGCGGGCCGCAAAGGCGCAAGAAATTCAGGCACAAAACCGCGCATACGCCTTCAGGAGGCCGAACCCGCCGCTAAACGCCCGCCGAAGATAGGGCGTTTCATATTGATCTTAATCCTTGCCTGCATAGCAGGTTATTTTTACTACTTAAATAATCTAAAGGTCGTCGAGGATATAACCTCGGAGCAACTAAGGGCTATGGACGGCGAGACCGGTCAGGAAATGGTAATCAGACTCGGAGACGCGGTGCCGGACACTCCCGGCGCAGCTCTTTCTCTGCAAGGAGATACGGCGACCGGCTCTTCTTCAAGAGGGCTTGGGCCGGAGATAGACGAGGGGCGTACCTTCATGGACGAAGGGGACTACGAAGCCGCCTATTATATTTTTAGAAATGCGCATATTGAGAAACCCGGTAATGGCGCGATAAAAGAGTATCTCGTGGCGAGCCTCAACAACCTCGGCGCGACCGAGTATAATGCCGGAGATCTTGAGCTTGCCGAAGGGTATTTTAGAGAAGCCCTGGATTTCGGACCCAGCCCTGATACTATCTATGGGCTGGCATCGGTCTTGGCCAATAGAGAGCAATACGGTTTTGCCCTCGAAACGCTCGAACCTCTGCTCGACAGTCCCAATGCGAAGGTCTCAAAGCTTCTTACAAGATTGTATTACAAGCTCGCCATGGAGCTTTACGAAGATAACGATTTTAACGGGGCGCTCGATTACCTGCGCGAGGGGCTCGCCATAGAGCCCGGCAATACGAACCTGAACTTCTGGCTTCAGAGGGTCGAGAAGGAGGCCAAGGCCGAAGAAGGGTTCCGCACCAAAGAGGGGAGCCATTTTACCGTTAAGTTCGAAGGCGGTGTAAACTCCACCGCCGGCCACCTGGTCGCCCTTTTGCTCGAAGAAGCCTATCTGAGGATCGGTTACGACCTCTCCTTTTATCCGGAGGACCGGGTTACCGCCATACTCTATTCGGGCCAGCAGTTTCGTGATGTCACGCGAAGCCCGTCCTGGGCGGGCGCGATATTCGACGGTACCATAAAATTGCCCGCAGGAGGACTGACGGAGAAGACCAGGCTGCTGGAAAAGACACTTTTTCACGAGTACGGACACGCGGTTGTGCTCCGAATGGCCAAGGGCAAACGCGTACCGACATGGCTCAACGAGGGTTTTGCCCAGTATGTCGAGGGCGACAGGAGCGACAAACGGGACAGCTTCATAAAGCAGCTTGCCTCCAGTGGCCGCCTGAGCCTCCGTAACCTTGAGGGCTCTTTTTTAGGGCTTGATTCAAACGGCGCGCAAGTCGCCTATACGGCAAGCCTTTCGTCGGTAGAATACCTTATAGATGAGTTCGGGATCTCGTCGGTTAAGTGGATATTAGAGGCCCTTGGTCGAGGTATGTCCATGGACGACGCCATGCGAAAGTCCATATATCTCTCCTATGATAATTTCGAGGATAGCTGGTTAAGCTCGCTCAAAAGATGACCGTCCGATATAGCGCTCTATGCGAAATTAAAAGAATCCTCTAAAATCTGCTTTTTTCAAAAAAATATCTTGACAAAGCCCCCCCATTTAACCTATAAATTATAGATTAGGCTTTACAACGAGCGGAGAAGTACGCATTTTTGCTCTTACTGCTGGCGTGGCTCAATGGTAGAGCAGCTGATTTGTAATCAGCAGGTTGCGGGTTCGATTCCCTCCGCCAGCTCCAAATTGGGCGATTTATTTTTCAAACTCCGAGCGGTATACCTGATAATTCAATTAGTGGATTCGTGAGTTTTTTGAGGACGATATATCGCGGCGGCCTTAATTGTTTTTAGAGTACTGATTTAACGGCCTTTTCATGGAGGGATACCCGAGTGGCCAAAGGGGGCAGACTGTAACTCTGCTGGCTCAGCCTACGGAGGTTCGAATCCTCCTCCCTCCACCATAGTTGGGCGTGTTTTAAAGGCGGGGACTTAAAGGCAGATCGAAGTCCGTAGAAGGCTATTAAGCTACAACCGTCTTTGAATAGATATAGATAGCATTATTTTACTCGCTTTATCCGCGGGTGTAGTTCAATGGTAGAACTCCAGCCTTCCAAGCTGGTAGTGTGGGTTCGATCCCCATCACCCGCTCCAAGTTGGGCGCAGGGGGGCCACCTTAAGAAAGTTTAAGCGGGCTGCCTTTTAGAAAAGTTTTAACAATAAGACGGCTTTCATTCTTTCTCGCCCATGTAGCTCAGTCGGTAGAGCACTTCCTTGGTAAGGAAGAGGTCTCCGGTTCAAATCCGGACATGGGCTCCACAAGTTGGGCAATTTTGAAAGACAAGTTATGGGTCTTGCAAGTGCGGGCGGTTCCAGAAAGGCCTGAGCTTTTTATAAGGCCGGTTCTATACAAGAATAAGAGTATTTTCGAGTCAGGCAGTTTTCAGGTTTAGGTATTTTTAATAAAACGAAATCATTTAGCATAACTATTTAGGAGGGATAAAGATGGCCAAGGAAAAGTTTGAAAGGAATAAACCGCATTTAAATGTCGGTACAATCGGCCACGTTGACCACGGCAAGACAACGCTGACGGCTGCGATAACCAAGGTTTTGGCGACACAGGGTCTGGCTGAA
>JAJCZF010000024.1 GCA_029262535.1 Deltaproteobacteria bacterium | reverse complement strand
CCCCTTATTGCCTCAAGTGCTACCTTGGCCTTAAACTCTGCTGAATAACGCTTACGTGGTCCCTTGCTCATCGGTATTCCTCCTTCGTTAGTGTGCGACGTTCAACCTTAACACACTGTCCGAATTTTGGGGACCACCTCTACAGATCTTCGGTTACGCCCATACCGAGGTCGGCTCCATGGTCGTATCGAGCTGGGACTTTCCGCCGGTCTTCGTTGCCATAATGAAACATCACCACCTCAGCAACGGCTCGCTTGAGGAAATCAAAGACCCGCTTCACGCAACGGCTGTAGCCTGTACGAATATGGCCGACCACATATGTAAACGGCTCGGCATCGGTTACAGAATTCCAGAAACCAAAATAGATCTCTCCGAGCTACCCTCTGCCAAGTTCCTTAATGTCAAGGCCGACGATATGGACTCTCTACTTAAGGTCATTGGCGAGAGATATGAAAAAGAAAGCTCCTCCTTCTACTAACACAGGCGGTCGCCTGTTTTCTTTCGCGGATAAAGTTTTATAGGCGCCTGGTATTTTCCTGTCCGCGCTCCCGGTGTTATGGCGCGTGAGGGCTTGCACACGGTCGCCTGTTTTCTTTCGCGGGTAAGGTTTTCTAGATGTCGATTTTTTCTTGTTCGCGACGCTCTATCTTTGATCTTCTCTAAATGATATTCTTCCCTTCGCAAGTCGGCCCTTTTTCGCTGTTCCTTGACCTTTTCCTTATATTTTAGTATCTTGATTAAACCCTTATACGATATACTATCGGGTAAAAGATATGCTTGATTTCATTAATAAATATATTCTTCTCTTTGGTATCGGAGACGAGGCAACCTCTATTGTGACCAGGGGGGTGGCTATCTTTTGCGTCCTGCTCTTGAGTCTGATCTCGGACGTTGTCGCCCGGCGTTTTATTGTGAGGGGTGTGATCTACCTGGTAGGGCGCTCACAGACTAACCTTGACGACATATTTATAGAGCACAAGGTCTTTACGAGGCTTTCGCACCTGGCGCCGGCTATTGTTTTTTATGGAATGATGCCGCTGGCCCTTGAGGGTTACGGCAGTGTCGCGGCAGTTGTAAAGAGCGCGTCGCTCGTTTATATGATCGCCATAATACTCTTTTCGGTAGACTCCTTTCTGAATGCGATAATAGATATTTATCGTAACTTCGAGGTCTCTAAAGACATACCGATAAAGGGTTTTATACAGGTCGTAAAGATTGTCGTCTATTTTCTCGGCATAGTCATAATCATAGCCGTAGTGCTCAACAAGACGCCGCTCTATATACTGAGCGGCATGGGCGCTCTAACGGCGGTCCTGATGTTGATCTTCAAGGACGCCATACTCGGCTTTGTTGCTGGCATACAGCTCATATCGAATAAGATGATAGCCCACGGCGATTGGGTTGAGATACCCAAGTTCGGGGCCGACGGAGATGTGGTCGAGGTCTCGCTTACTACGGTAAAGATACGAAACTTTGATAATACGATAACGACCGTTCCGACCTACGCGCTCATTAGCGGCTCCTTTAAGAACTGGCGCGGCATGGCCGATAGCGATGGGCGACGTATCAAGAGGTCCATATATATAGATATGAACTCAATAAAGTTTTGTACCGACGAGATGGTCGAGCGCTTTTCTGCGATAGAGTATATCTCCGACTATATAACGGCGAAGAGCAATGATATTGCCTCTTACAATAAAAATACCGGCGTGGATACGTCGAACACGGCCAATGGCAGGAGGCTCACCAATGTCGGCACCTTTCGCGCCTATATGCTCAGTTATCTTAGAAACCATCCCATGATAAATAAGAATCTCACGCTTCTGGTACGCCAGCTCCAGCCCACGGAAAACGGCCTTCCAATCGAGGTATATATATTTAGTAAGGATAAGCGGTGGGTAAACTATGAGGAGATACAGTCGGATATCTTCGATCACTTTATTGCCGTTGCGGGAGAGTTCGATCTCCGTCTATTCCAGAACCCCACGGGGCTCGATTTTAAAGGGGCCCTTTCATGAGATCAAGGATTTTTCATCTGATCTTTGCGGTTATCCTTACGGCCCTTCTTTCAACTATGCCGGCCTATGCCGCTGACGGGGCGGAGAGTCTAAATAAGAACGAGTCCAAAGGCAGCTTTATCGTAGAGGTGAAACCGCCGAAGGCGGGGGAGGGGCTTGGCGCCGATATTAAGGTAGACTGGTCGCTTCATACTATTTACGGCGAGCCGGTTGAGCGATGCGACGCCACGGTGACACTTAAGTCCGTAAAGATAAGGACCGGCAGGGACGGGACCTTAAAGTTCTTTTCACTTGCCGATAATACGCTTACCGAAGACCTGCTTAATACCGTAAGGGTCTACGATCTGCTTATCGAATCGACGGTTGTTCCGACCGATATACCGGCCAATATAATAGTTGACGAAGAAGAGATCGCGCCTAAGGAGCAAGCCGCTATTGTTCTTGCTGCAAGTGACGCGCCTGAATCAGAAGCCTTGCCGGAAGCCGAATCAGAAGTTAAAATCGACGCTGCCAAAGGAGAAGAGGCGGTCGTGGCAAGTGAGACGACAGAGAGAGAGTCGTCGACCGAGCCAGCCGAAGCCGTAGCCGAACTTCCGGTCTCGCTGCCCCCCATGATCTTTCGTTGTGATCCGGGCATACCTGCCGGCCCCGGCCTGAAGCCCTTTAACAGCCCCGGCACGGTTTCGTGGTCCTCTCTCTTTCCCCTTTCCGCAGACAGTCCGGGGACCTTGGGGGGCGGGGGAGCCGGGACGCTGGACGAGAAGCGCGCCAGGCAGGTTGTAAAGGCCGGTTTCGACCTTACAGAGCCGGTAGTTGCAAAGATATCATTTGACCTGACCGACATAAGGGTCTGGTTACTCGATAAAGAGTCAAGGGTTCGCGTCGGCGAGAAGACAGCCGAACTCGACGAGATAGAAGGCCTTATGGTCAACGAACTAGACATGCTCGAAGTAGAGCGCGCCGCCGCGGCAAGAAGAGAGGCCTCCAAGAGCAGAAAAGAGGTCGTTGAGGATCTCTTCGATTATTTTGGTGAAGATAAGAGCCGCCTTGAGATAGTAGAGGAGAAGTTTAACAGGAAAGAGAGCGAAATAAGGCGGAACTCCAAGGTTAAGAGGGACCTCTTATTTTCCGATATAACGGCAGCGCGCGACGGCGTCAAGGCCGAACGAAACGCCATAGACGCGGCCATTGCAAATAAGAAGAAAGATATAGCCAAAAACAAGAAAGCCGGAACCTGTTACGGTTATTTTAAGGTAAAATGTACTCACAAGGCCAACCGTTACGAGAACTATTTTGGGACATTTCGCCAAAAGGTCACCTCCTCCACACAGCTCTTCGAGTTTCCGTCGGCCTGTCCTTCGGAGATGTCGAGGATAGACTATAACCTTCATGAAGAGAGGCACCAGCCGGGCGAACCCGGCATGGAGATGCGCGACGCCGAGAAGAAACTTGTGAAGGACTTTACGAATTGGTTTGATAAAAACTCTTCTCTTGTCGGCTGTGAGGAGAATACGAAACGGAGGTACGGCAACCTCTATTATTCGAGCGACCTCAAGGGTTTTGTTGGAAAGGGCGGCATGCAACAGTACCGCAAACCCGAGGGCGGCGACGAGATCGAGGTCTCGCGTTGTGTGGAATATCCGCTCGAAGGGGTAAGGGGTGTAGTCGTGCCGTGTCCTTCAGGGGGCGCTCAAGACAAAGCAGCCAAGGGAGATCACCAGAGTGAATAAGTTTTTAAAAAGGATTTTAGCGGGCGCGGCGTTGGCGCTGGCCATAACATTGACACTAAACCTTCCGAGTCAGTCTTCGGCGGCCTTGCCGCCAGACGTGCAGCTCGAAAAATATCTCATAAGCGCAAAGCGACATATGGATGCCGGTAATTATGAGAAGGCCGAGCAGATATTTTTAAAGATCATGGAGGTTGACGTAAAGCTTCCGGCAAGCTTCCAGTATCACTACGGCAATATCCTCTTTTTGAATAAAAAATACGGCGACGCTAAGAGAAGGCTTGAAGAGTACGTTATGAAGGCCGGGCGCGGCGCCAAGTTCTTCACCAAGGCCGTGACCCTTCTGGCTACTATTGACGAGCTTCCGTGGTATGAGTTCAAAAATGTAAAAAAGAGCGACTGGGGCACGGAGCTGCACTTTCTGGTTGCCGGAGGCGATCTTGCGAAGAGCAAAGAGCTTATAATAAACGGCGCAGATGTCAACGCCACAGACGACAGGCTTTATACGCCGCTGCATCACGCGGCCTTTCGCGGCAGGATGGATCTTGTGAAGTTGCTCATTACCCACGGCGCAAAGGTGGACGTGAGCGACCAGTGGGGCTGGACGCCGCTACACAGGGCCGCCTTTAACGGCAAGATCGATATGGCCGACTTTCTCGTTAGAAACGGCGCGGCCGTAAATGTCTCGAACGCTAACGGCGACACCCCTTTACAGGTAGCCATTGACGCGGCCTCTAACGATATGGCCAGCTACCTGATAAAGAGCGGCGCGGATGTAAATATACAGGATAAGGACGGTTTTGCGCCGATATATCGCGCCGCTTTAAAAGAGGATATGGCGCTTTTGGAGCTCCTGGTGAAAGATGGCAAGTCTAACGTCAATGTCACCGACGGCGAGGGCAAGATACTGCTGCTTGAATTGATAGAAAAGGGGCTGGATCGCGCATCCGAATTTCTTATAAAAAACGGCGCCGACGTCAATACCGGGGACGAGGAGGGCGGATCTCCTCTGCACTACACGGCCTTCTACGGCAGGGAATCGATAGCCGGTCTACTGATCGAGTACGGCGCCGATATCGACGCCAAGGAGAGCGGACAGATGACGCCGCTCTACTTTGCCGTATCCGGCGGTCACCTGCCTCTGGCCGACCTTTTGCTGGACTGGGGCGCTTCGATCGAGGCTCGCGGCGAGTTTGGACAGACCCCGCTCTTTCAGGCCGTCTACGACGGCTCCATGAAGGCCGCCGAGTATCTCGTATCACGCGGTGCCGACATAGATACGAGGGATAACGACGGCTCTACTTTGCTTCATAAGTCAATATTCTGGGGCAGGTTCGAGGGTGTAGAGTTTGTCGTTGCAAACGGCGCCGACCTGAACGTCATAGACAGATCCGGGGCGACCCCGCTGCACAGGGCCATTAATCTAGGTAAACGCGAATCCGCAAGGTTGCTGATAGAGAAGGGCGCCGATATAGATAGCCAGGACTGGGACTCGCGCACGCCGATATTCGTCGCGGTGGATAAGGGCGAGGACGAGCTTTCGGTACTTCTTGTTGAGAAGGGAGCCAACATTAATGCGGTAGACCGTTTCGGCGATAGCCCGCTGCATTTAGCCGTAGGTGAGATGAACCTTACCGTGGTCGAGCTGCTTGTCGTAAACGGCGCCGATACGAAGATTAAAAATATGAAAAAAGAGACGCCTCTAGTCCTCGCAAAGCTCATGGTAAAGGAAGTCCCGGAGAGCGAAGTGCGCAGGGATATCTATAACCTTCTAAAGAATCCGAAGAAGGCCCTTGCAAAGAGAAAAGAAAAAAAAGAAGAGAATAAAGGTGAAGAATCCGAGGGTGATGAAGAAGGTGGTTTCTAATCCTCTTGTCCCCTTGCCGCTCGATCCTACTCCGATAAAAACATCTATCTAGTTTTTTCTCCTAACCGTCCTTTCATCCTATATAAAGTAAAATTTTTTTAATGCGTCTTTAAGGATTAAAATAGACTTTTGTGCTAAATTATAAGAAGTTGCAGCTCTAAAATAGGACCGAAGAGTTATCGGGCTATTAAGGGTTTTGAAGTGAAATTTGTCCACGCAGGCTTTGTGCTTGAATTAAAAGCAGCTTTGGGCTTTGAACGCGGGGCAACAACCGGTCGTTATAAGAGTTTTTCCGCGAAATAGGCCCCGCACACTGTGCGGCGCGAAAGTTTATATATGTCTTATTATCCTATATTTCTCGATCTTTCCAAGAGCCATGTGATTGTCGTTGGCGGCGGTCGTGTGGCGGAGCGTAAGATCGAAGGGCTTGTCCAAGCAGGGGCTTCTATTACTGTTATAAGCCCAAGACTTACCAAGCGCCTGAATGAGCTCCTGGAGGCGGGGGCTATTACACACCGGCCCAAGCGCTTTGCGCCGGGAGATATAACCACGGAGCTTAAAGAAAAGAGCCTCGTATTTGCCGCCTCGTGTAAGGCGGATGTTAATGAACGGGTAGCAAAGGCGGCCCAGGCTGCCGGTCTTTGGGTTAATGTCGCCGATGCGACCGTCCTTTGCGATTTTATATTACCGGCGGTTCTGGAGAGCGGGCCGCTCTCAATGGCGGTTTCTACCTCCGCTAAAAGCCCCTATTTGGCAAAGGCCCTGAGGGACGAACTTGCCGATAGTTACGGCCCTGAATACGGGAAGCTCTCTGAACTTATGGGGGCTATAAGGCAAAAACTATTGAAAAACAAGAAGAAAGGTGGTAAAAGTGAAAGGATATTCTCATCTATCCTCGCCTCTCCGATTCTTGACTGGATACGCGACGGCAATACCGATGAGATAGATTCGTTTCTAGGCGGGCTTTTGGGCAAGGGTTATACGCTTAAAGGGCTTGGCGTGGAGCAAAAGGGCATAAAGGTATAAGTGAATATATATTTTTTCTATATAACGGCCGCCGCTTATGTGGTCGGCACGGTAATATTTACCGCTTACCTTTTTAAACACGCGCCCAGGCTAGTTACGACCGGCAAGTACGTGCTTTGCGCGGGTTTTGTAGCCCACAGCGCAACGATACTGGCCCGCTGGATAGAGGCGGGCCGGACCCCGGCGACTAACTTTCACGAGTCGCTGACATTCTTCGCATGGGTTACGGTCGGGGTCTATCTTTTATTCTTTCGTAAGTATAAGCTCTCGGTGCTCGGGGCATTCGTTACGCCCTTTGCGCTCTTGCTTTTAATAACGGCAGCTTTTATGTCGAGGGACATAACGCCGCTCCACCCGATGCTTGAGAGCAATTGGCTGCCGGTCCATATAGTTATAGCCTTTTTGGGCAATGCTTTTTTTGCATTATCTTTCTTTATCGGCCTTATGTATATCATACAGGACGGTTATTTGAAGAGGCGTAAGCTTGAGGGTATTTATTACGTCCTGCCATCTTTGAATGTGCTTGACGATCTTGGTTATAAGTGCATTAGCATTGGTTTCTCGTTGCTTACACTTACGATTATCACCGGGGCGATATGGTCACAGTATACGATAGGCAGTTATTTCGAACTAAAACATCGCCAGATATTTTCGCTCATCGCATGGATACTCTACGCTGCCCTCTTGCACGGCAGGATGACGTCGGGCTGGCGAGGCAGAAAGGCCTCAATCATATCCTGCATAGCTTTTGGCGTCTTAATAGCTTCGTACTTGATTATTAATATTCTTGCAGGCGGAGCGCACGGTTACCTTCAGTAGCTTTTTAAAACAGGACTGAATATGAATCTATTCATAGTAGGGCTAAATCACAACTCGGCGCCGATAGAGATAAGGGAAAAACTATCTTTTTCAGCGGAGACGATGGGAGACTCTCTCGGTAAGCTGTTATCGGCCTACCCTGTTAACGAGGGTGTAATACTTTCGACCTGTAACCGCGTTGAGATTACCGCCGCCGGCGCCGATATAGAGCAGGGCGTATGGGGCGTTAAGCGTTTTCTGTCAGATTCTCGAAATATCCCGCTCGAATCACTTGACGAACATCTATATGTAAAGAGCGGCGAGGATGCCGTCCGTCACCTCTATCGCGTCTCGGCCGGGCTTGATTCGATGGTCATGGGAGAGCCTCAGATACTTGGGCAGGTTAAGGACGCATACGCGCACGCCCTTGAACATAACGCCGCCGGCGTTATAATGAATAAGCTTTTTCACAAGACATTTTCCGTTGCCAAGCGTATCAGGACCGAGACACGCATTGGAGCCGGGGCTGCCTCGATCAGCTTTGCCGCCGTCGAGCTTGCCAAGAAGATCTTTGGCGACCTTACGGGCAAGTCTGTCATGCTTATCGGCGCAGGAGAGATGGCCGAGCTAGCGGCGCGCCACTTTCAGGGGGCCGGTGTGCGCGAGGTCGTTATAACGAATCGCACATACGAACGCGCCGTTGAGATGGCTCGCGGCTTTGAGGGGCGCGCCATTATGATACGCGAGATGCCGCATGTGCTTAGCGAGGTCGATATCGTCGTTACCGCAACGGCCGCGCCCAAGTTTATTATCCGTGCCGAACAGATGAAAGACGTCATGAAGGAGCGTCGTTACGCCCCGATGTTCTTTATCGATATATCGAACCCGAGAAATGTCGATCCGCTCATAAACAATATCGACGGCGCTTATGTATATGATATCGACGACCTTCAGGAGGTCGTCGAATCGAATCGCCGCGAACGCGCCAAGGAGGCCGAAGAGGCCGAAGGTATCGTTACCGAAGAGGTCGGCTCATTTTATACATGGGTCAAATCGCTAAATGTCGTGCCGACCATTGTGGACCTGACCAGGAGTTGCGACGATATAAGAAAGGGCGAACTCGAAAAGGCCGTCTCTCAGATGGGAGAGCTTACGAAGAAGCAACGCAAGATTCTCGATTCCATGACCAACTCGATAGTGAAGAAGATAATCCACAATCCAGTTGCGCACCTTAAGCGCGAATCGCACGGCGTGGAGAGTGACTTTTATATTGCGGCCACGAGAAAGCTCTTTGACCTCGACGATAAGGACGAAGCATTAAAGCAGGCCAACTCTAAAGATGACGAGTCTTAATCTATTTTAAAAAGGAGAGAAGAAACCTTGAAGGATAAACTGGTTATAGCGACAAGAAAATCACAGCTCGCGCTCTGGCAGGCCGAGTGGGTCAAATCGGAACTTGAGAAGAGATACCCCGGCATGACCGTTGAACTAGATAAGATCGTCACAAAGGGCGATAAGATCACCGATGTGCCGCTTGCGCAGGTCGGCGGCAAGGGCTTATTTACAAAAGAGATAGAAGAGGCCCTGCTTTCGGGCGAGGCCGACCTCGCCGTGCACTCGATGAAGGACGTTCCGACAGTATTTCCTGACGGTCTCGACCTCTTATGCATCACGGAACGAGAGGACCCGCGCGATGTCGTTATTTCGGCATCGGGCCAGGGTCTGATGGAGCTGCCCGAAGGAGCAACGGTCGGCACCTCAAGCCTGCGCCGACGCGCTCAGGTAAAACATGTAAGGCCGGATATTGAGATTCAGGATCTTCGCGGGAATATCGATACCAGGCTCCGTAAGGCCAAAGAGGGCATGTACGGCGCGGTCATTCTCGCCGGCGCGGGTATACGCCGCATGGGCTGGGCCGACGAGATAACCGAATATATCCAACCCGATATAATGCTCCCGGCCATCGGTCAGGGGGCTCTCGGAATAGAGACGAGGATAGACGACGAGGAGGTCAACGAGCTCGTTTCCTTCTTTGATCACTTCGAGACATCGACCGCGGTAAAGGCCGAACGCGCTCTGCTTCTCAGACTCGAAGGAGGCTGCCAGGTTCCGATTGCGGCATTTGCTACTATAGCGGGCGATGAGCTTAGGTTAAAAGGTCTCGTCGCATCTGTCAATGGAGAGACAATAGTAAAAGAGGCTATCATAGGGTCAACGAAAGATGCCGAAGCTCTAGGCACCAAACTTGCCGAGAGTCTCTTGAAAAACGGCGCATACGAAATACTGAAGGAGCTATACGACGTAGCTCCTGCGAAAGCCTGATAGGGGCGAGGGCTTGGCAAAGCGAATAGGCAAGGTCTACCTCTGCGGCGCGGGACCCGGAGATCCGGGACTCATTACCGTGAAGGCGAAAGAGGCTATAGAAGAGGCCGACTGCCTGGTCTACGACCTGCTCGCTAATGTTACCTTATTGGATTACGCCGGAGTTAAGGCCGAAAAGATATTTGTAGGCAAGGCCGGCGGACGCGGCACCATAGCGCAGAAGAAGATAAACGCCTTACTCATCGAAAAAGCCCTAAAGGGAAAGACTGTCGTGCGGCTTAAGGGCGGCGATCCCTTCGTATTCGGCAGGGGCGGCGACGAGGCCGTAGCGCTCTCAAAAGCGGCTATACCCTTTGAGATAGTACCCGGTGTTACCAGCCCGGCGGCGGTCCCGGCATATGCGGGCATACCGATAACACATCCGGATATCGCCTCGTCGGTCGCCATAATTTCCGGCCATAAGGACGCGGTAGAGGCCAGAACGAAAGAGGGCTGGAGGGCGCTGGCCACAGGGGTTGCGACGGTCGTATTTCTCATGTCGCGCCGAAACCTCTCTCTTATCACAGGCAAGCTGATAGAGGCTGGAAAGGCCCCGGAGACACCGGCGGCCCTGATAGAGTCCGGCACCATGACCGTGCAGCGCACCGTCACCGGCACACTGGAAACGATAGCCGCGCTTAGTAAGAAGAATAAGATAAAGAGTCCCGTGATGCTCGTCGTTGGAGAGGTCGTAGGGCTCAGAGAAAAATTAAATTGGTTCGAGACGAAGCCGCTCTTTGCTAAACGAATACTCGTTACGAGGGCGACGACCCAGGCCGGGACATTTTGCGACACCCTGAGCCGTCTCGGGGCCGAACCTGTCTCCATGCCGACGATAAAGATAGTGCCGCCGCCCGACATAACAAAGCTCGACCGGGCCATAAAGAGGGTCGCCACCTACGATTGGCTTCTCCTGACCTCTGTAAACGGCGTGGCACACTTCTTTGAAAGATTAAAAAAACTTGGTCTCGATGTAAGGCAGTTAAAGGGCGTAAAGATATGCGCTATCGGCCCCATGACGCGAAGGGCGATAGAGGCCCAAAATATAAGCGTGGATATAACGCCTAAAGAGTTCATAGCCGAAGCCGTTCTGGACGCGCTTGGAAAAGACGGTATAGAAGGAAAGAAATTCTTATTGCCACGGGCTATGGAGGCGCGCGAGATTATACCGAAAGAGATCAAGAGGCTCGGCGGTAAGATAGATGTTGTAACGTCATACAGAACAATCGCCCCGCGTAAAGATGCGGCGAGTGTACGGGAGCAACTAACAAAAGGTCTTATCGACGCCGTGACATTTACATCGGCTTCGACCGTTAAGAACTTTGCAAAGATTATAGGCAAGAAAGATCTAAAGGGCTTGATGGTGAAGACGACTGTAGCCTGTATCGGCCCCATCACGGCGCAAGCGGCTGAAGCACTTGGTTTGAAGGTCGATATCATGCCGCGAGACTACACCATAGCAGGGCTTACCGCAGAGATGGAAGTCTTTTACAAGCAGTAGAAAGGATTATTATGGAATTCCCTATAACAAGGCTCCGAAGGCTCAGAAAGACCCCGACGCTCCGTCGCATGCTTCGTGAGACGATACTCAGGCCCGAGGATTTTATCTTGCCCTTATTTGCAATCTACGGCGAGAATGTAAAAAATCCCATTAAATCTATGCCGGGCCACTATCAGCTTTCGGTGGATCTCCTGGGCGACGAGGCCAGAGAGGCATGGGCCTTAGGCATACCGGCGGTCCTATTATTCGGCATTCCAGAGGTTAAGGACGAAACCGGCTCGACAGCAATAGACCCGGAAGGGCCTGTGCAGCGCGCCATAAAGGCCATAAAGGCCGCCGTGCCGGAGATGGTCGTCATCACCGACGTATGCATGTGCGAGTACACTTCCCACGGTCACTGTGGTATCATAAAAGATGGAGACGTTGACAATGATGCGACCCTGCCGCTCTTAACGGCTGAGGCCGTCTCGCATGTAGAGGCGGGCGCGGATATGGTCGCGCCGTCCGATATGATGGACGGGCGAATAGAGGCCATACGCGACGCGCTCGACGAGAACGGTTATGATCATATTCCTATTATGAGCTACGCGGCAAAGTATGCCTCGGCATTTTACGGGCCGTTTAGAGACGCCGCCGAATCTACGCCGGAATTCGGCGACAGGCGTTCCTATCAGATGGACCCGCCCAATACCGACGAGGCCATGCGCGAAGTGCATCTCGACATAGCCGAAGGCGCCGACATCGTAATGGTAAAACCGGCCTTGCCCTATCTCGACATCATTAGAAGAATAAAGGACGAAACGTCCATGCCCATAGCGGCATATAATGTAAGCGGAGAGTTCTCTATTATCAAGGCCGCGGCCGAAAAAGGTTGGATAGATCACGACAAGGCAATGATCGAATCCCTCACAAGCATAAAACGCGCCGGCGCGGACCTGATAATAACATACTTCGCTAAGGAAGCAGCTAAAGTACTGAGGGAAAACTCTTTGTAACAAGGTGCTGCGCACGGCAATGGTTATATGATAGCAGTTGCCGTTTAACTTGATTGATGGCAGGGAGCAGGCAGTGTACCATTGCCGCAACGCAGTTGTCGCACGGCAATGGCTACGCAATAGCAGTTGCCGTTTAATCTGATTTATGGCTGTAAATAGGCAGTGTTCTATTGCCAGGGCGCAGTTGCAACCAACTACTTTAAAGGAGATATAAATTATGAGTGGACCAAAAGGACATCCCCATCAGGTGCCGGACATGCAGGGCGCACATCCGGGCGGCGGACCGCAGGAAGACGGCGGCGGACACCCGGCGCATATACCCGGAGGACCGGGGTCAAGCATGGGCGGCGGACATCCCACCAATGTACCCGGAGGACCGGGTTACGACCCGAGCGCCAAGAAGGTATGGACACCCCGCCTCATAGCGTGGGAGATGACGCGTAGCTGTAATCTCGATTGCGTACACTGTCGTGCGGCGGCGCGTTTCGGACCGTATGAGAATGAGCTTACGACCGAAGAAGGTAAGGCATTCTTAAAGGATGTCGCCTCGTTTGCAAAGCCGATCATCATAATGACCGGCGGCGAGCCCATGCTCAGAGACGATATCTGGGAGCTTGCGCGTTACGGCACAGATCTCGGCCTGCGTATGGTCATGGCCCCGTGCGGCTTTCTCGTAACCGAAGAGAGCGCGCAGAAGATGATAGATAGCGGCATCATGCGCGTAAGCTTCTCCATCGACGGCCTTACCGAAGAGAGCCACGATAACTTCCGCCGCGTTCCCGGCGCGTATGCAAGTGTAATGCAGGCCATTGAGAGCGCCAACAAGGTCGGCCTCGATTTTCAGGTAAATACGACCATCACCAAACATAATCTGCACGAGTTGCCCGAGCTGCTCGACCTTGTCGTCAGCCTCGGCGCGAAGGCATACCATCCCTTCCTGCTCGTTCCGACAGGCAGGGGCGCTAATCTGAAGGATCAGGAGATCAGCCCGGAAGATTACGAGAAGACCCTTAGCTGGTTCTATGAGATGAGGGAAAAGTCCCCCATTCAGTTCAAACCGACATGCGCCCCGCACTACTACAGAATATTCCGTCAGGGTGAAAAGGAGAAGGGCATCGCCGTCTCTCCGGAGACCCACGGCCTCGACGCCATGAGCAAGGGCTGCATGGGCGGGCAATCATTCGCATTCGTAGGACATAGGGGCGAGGTTCAGATATGCGGTTTCCTCGACGTCAAGTGCGGCGATATCAGGGAAGAGCCCTTTTCAAAGGTATGGGATACCTCAAAGGTCTTTAAAGAGATGCGTGCATGGGACGACTATAACGGCCGTTGCGGTTACTGCGAATATCGCTCCAAATGTGGTGGATGCAGGGCCAGGGCATATGCATTTACAGAGGACTATATGGACGAAGAGCCGTTTTGCACATACCAGCCGTCGGAATCGGCCAAGAAGGCGCGCGACGCCAAGAAGGCCAAAGAGGCCGCGGCAAAGGACGAAAAATAGCGCTCTCTTAATTGATAAGAGCTTATAACCCTAAGCAGGGAGATAGATATGGAAAATAAAAAAGGCGGACACCCCGCGGGCATACCGGGTGGACCGGGCGGCGCACGTCCCGGAGCCAAACATCAGGGCGGCGGCCCAGGCGGCACAAAGGTCGGCACAAAGGGCGGCGGACACCCCGCAGGCATTCCGGGTGGTCCCGGAGCCAAACCGGGCGGCGGACATCCAGGCGGAGGGCACCCGGGCGGTCCGGGCGGCGGTGATATCCCGATCATAGATACCACTGAAAAGGGAGCCGTAATAGACGGAAAGCGTCAGAAGTTGGACCGGCGCCTCTATATGCAGTTCCTGGTATTCGGCAATGCCGATAAATCTATCACGCTTATAAACGAACTTAAGGAAGCCAGTTTTCACTCGGTCCTATACCGCGATATGATGGACCCGCACGGCGTGGGCCTTCTTACCATGCACGAGGACCCGGATTTTTTTGTGAACGAACTGAGGTTCTTTCTCCAAAAGGCCTCTTTTGGCAAGCTTGAACTGAAGGAGGAGCGTACTATGTTCGGGCGTACATATGCGCTAGGCCATGAACAGAACCTAAAGGACTGGCTCATAGACCGCCCGCCGCGGGTCGTTTGCGACCCGAAGTTGCAATGGGGGGTATGGTACCCTCTGCGTAGAACTGGCGAGTTCGCAACGCTCTTGCCAAAGGAACAGGGCGAGATACTTATGGAGCACGGCAGGATTGGCCGCGCATTCGGAAAGTCCGGCCTTGGCCACGACATAAGGCTCAACTGTAACGGGCTTGATAAGGACGACGCGGACTTTGTAATAGGGCTCATAGGCCCGGAGCTGCACCCGCTCTCCTTGCTCGTTCAGACCATGAGGGCGACGCGCCAGACCTCTGAGTATGTTGACAAGATGGGACCTTTCTTCATAGGAAAGGCCGTCTGGCAGAGCCATGTGGATAAGGGCGGCGAGTAGTCGGGTATGATCGCTTATAAGGTCGTTGAGCTTAGCGTCGTGACCGACGAGTCTATCGAAGAGGCCATAAACGAGACGGTGAAAGAGGGCTGGATACTGGACGGAATACACTTCGCCATGAGGGAGGCCTCCAAGAGGCCCGCTATGGCCTTTATCCTCTTCACGCGTCAAGAAGACGAAGCAGACGCGCCGGGGTAAAAAGCTTAGCGCGGGCTAAGCCTCGTAGGTCTTGATGCGTATCGGACCGTCTTTGTAGACGAGGTAGGTCCTGTCGTTCCTCCAGCCGCCGGGGTTGGCGTACTTGCCCCGCAGGCCTCCGGCAAGCAGGGTTATCGACCTGGCTACGTGTGAGTGTCCCATTAATACGCCTTCGTAACCGTTTTCTCTTATGAGTCCTTTTGTCTGTATCTGAAGGTACTCGTCGATATCGGGTTTGCCCCGTTCCTTCTCTTGAAGGTATGCGTCGCGGCTCTTCTTTGAAAGCTTTGCGGCAGTCCTCCAGACGAAGCCGGAGCCGACCAGGGCGCAGAGTACCTTGAAGAGTCCGCTTCTTAGAAACTTTCTCCAAAACCTGTAACCCCTTGTCATCCTGACCGTATCGCCGTGTATGAGGTAATAGAGCCCGTCGGTGAGTGTCATCGTCGTAGAGTTCGCATGGACGTCGGCCTTGAGGTCATTAGTAAAGATCGGCCCCATGTTGAAGTCGTGGTTGCCTTCGATATATGTGAGGGGTATGCCCCTGTCCACGAGTGCTTTCAGGCTATCGAGCACAGGTTTATACTCCCGAAGTGCTACCTTGTTCGTCCCTGCCCAAAAGTCAAAGAGATCGCCGAGTATAATAAGCCTGTCTATTCCCGTAAGCGAGTCGAAAAAGTCACAGACTACCTGTTGCTCCGGGTCGTCTAGCCCTTTAAGGTGGGCGTCCCCCATAATTACTATTTTCATTTCAGTGTTATCTCCAGCGCCTCTAGCGCCGCCTTCCACATGGCCTCTACAGGGGCCGTTTTACCTGTCCATAACTCAAAGCCGAGCGCGCCCTGACATATAAGCATACCAAGCCCTCTGTGAAGCTTCAACCCCTTTGCCTCTGACCCCAGTGCGCGCTTTGCGGACTTTAGGAGAGATGTTTCATATGGCCTGTATACTATATCAGATACGACGGCCCCGTGCTTCAGGCTATCGAGCGAGAGGACCAGGGGGTTGAAAGGGGGGTTGCCCTGCATGCCAAGACTTGTCGTATTTAAGAGCAGGTCCGCTCTTTCGATAAAGGGCTTTAGCGGCCCCTTCTCAAGCGGCACAAACTCAACATCCACATAGGGATTAAATGTAGCGATATCTTCGGCGAGCCGCTCGGCCCTATCGGCGCTACGGTTGGTGATGGTGACGGTGGCCGGGCCTTCGTTCATGAGGGCCGATAATATTCCTCGCGCCGCGCCGCCCGCGCCGAGTATGACGAGGTTTTTTCCCTTACAGGAAAAACCGGTCTCTTCGGTGAGGCTCTTTAGGTAACCCGCGCCGTCGGTATTATGTCCTATCAGCCGCCCCTCTTCGTTTACGATCGTATTTACGGCGCCTATGCGCCGGGCCTCTTCCGTGACCTCGTCGAGGTATTGCATGACCGTCTCTTTATGCGGAATGGTCGTATTAACTCCGCCTATATTAAGCGAGCGTATCGACTCGACAGCCGACTTAAGGTCGTCCGGCCTTACGTGAAACGGGACGTAGACCATGTCGAGTGCAAGCTCCTCTATCGCCGCGTTCTGTATGGCTGGTGATAGCGTATGCCCGATAGGGTCGCCGAATATGGCGAGTACCTTTGTATCTTGTGTTATATTCATCTATTCTCCTTCCGCACAGTGTGCGGGGCCAATTTTCGCGCCACACAGGTGTGGTCTTATTTTCGCGGGATAGATCTCTGAGGAACTGGTGTTCTTTACCCTCGCTCCATCTTATCTTTTAAGTATCCTTCTTGCTCTCTCAATATCAAGTCCGATGCGTTTTGCCAACCACACAGTGTGTGGTTTTATTTTCGCGTGATAGTTTTTCTGAGGTGCTGGTGTTCTTTACCCGCGCTCCATCTTATCTTTTGAGTATCCTTCTGGCTCTCTCTATATCAAGTCCGATGCGTTTAGCCAAGGCTTCTTTATTTTTAAATTTATGTTCTCCGCGCAGGCGTCTTACGAGGTGGAGTTTTAGCTCTTCTCGGTAAAGGTCGCCGGTGAAGTCGAGAATATGCGCTTCGATCGTGCGCTCGGACGGCCCGAAGGTCGGCGCGAAGCCGATATTGGCTACTCCCTGATAGCGCCTTCCTCTAAATTCTACAAAGACCGCGTAAACGCCGTCAGCCGGTAAGAGTTCGTTCTCTACCTCTATATTTGCCGTATGAAAGCCGATCTCTTTGCCGAGATTCTTGCCATGCACCACCGGGCCGGAGAGTGTGAAGTATCTGCCCAAGAGGGACGTTGCCTCGCCGACTTTGCCATCGCCTATGAGGGTCCGAAGGCGTGAACTTGATACGACCGCGCCGCCTTTTTTATAGGCCGGGACGACCACGACATGAAAGCCGAACTCCTTGCCGAACTCTTTTAGATACTCGACCGTGCCGCGTTTTCCTTTACCGAAGGCGTAGTCGTGGCCGACCCATACTTCGCGCGCCTGAAGGCCTTCTACGATAGATTCTTTAACAAAGTCGCGCGGATGTTTTGAGGCAAACTCCTGTGTGAACTCCGCGAGCACAAGATAGTCGATGCCAAAGGCCTCGATACATGCGGCCTTTTCGTCTGACGTTGTAATGAGCGCGGGGCTCTGCTCCGGTCTTATGACCTTAAGCGGGTGCGGGTCGAAAGTATATACCACAGACGGAAGGCCGAGCGCTAGAGATCTCGCACGGAGCCTTTTTAGAATCTTGGCGTGGCCGAGATGCAGGCCGTCGAAGTTGCCGAGCGTTACGACCGACTCTCCTATGGCGGAGAGCCTTCCGTCTTTTATGATCTTAATCGACATAGGGTCAGTACTTTCCCGATCTGAGTATCTGAAAGGCTAGCCACAACCCCAGAAAGGCCGATATGACAAAACCCGCAATGCCGAGCGCCGGGTAGCCGAAGATTATAGGGGGCGCGTCAAAGGCCATAACGAGCGAAGAGCCGATAATGAGCGCCGCCAGTATGACGCCGAAGGTCAGCCTGTTTGAGCTGCGATCGATCTCGGTCACCAGCTCTTCGAGCCCGTTGTGATTGACCTCGAATGTAAGCCTGTCGGTTAAAACCTTGTCGAGTATCTGGCGCGTCTGCTTCGGCAGTTCGCTAATCAGTTCTTTTAGTTCACTTACGGTTTCGATACCGTCCTTTATAAACCTCTTCGGACCGAGACGTCGCAAGATCAGTTTTTTAGCGTATGGTTCGCTCTCTTTTAAGAGGTTCGCGTCTGGGTTGAGAACCTTTACAAGCCCTTCAATCTCCAGCAGGCACTTGTCGAAGAGCAATAATTCGCTCGGTAGTTTTACCTGATAACGTGTTGAGAGCTTTATGTAATCGAGGAATAATTCGCCGATATTAACCTCTGTGAAGGGGCGGTTGACGTAGCGTTCGAGTATCTCCATGTGGTCGCGTCTAAAGGCCGCCTCGTCGAGGTCGGGCGGCAACATGCCCATATTCAGGTAGACCTTTGTAAGGGCCTCGTGGTCTTCCTTTACCATTGCTATAAGGATGTCGGCGAGGTTGTCTTGCATATGGCGGTCTACCCAGCCTACGAGACCGAAATCTATAAAACCGAGCGTATCTTTATCTATGACAAATACATTGCCGCCGTGCAGGTCGCCATGAAAGAGGTTATGGTCGAAGACCTGTTTAAAGAATACGTCGGCGAGCAGCTTGGCGATCTTTTTTGTGTTTATGCCGCGCTCGCGCATCTCATTGACCTTGTCCAGCTTGATGCCTTGCAGGTACTCCAGGGTCAAGATCGTCCTCGACGATAGAGGCCAGTAAACGCGCGGTATCTTTACGCGTTTATCACTGGCGAAGTTACGTCGGAACTTTTCAGTGTGGCTCGCCTCCAGTGTGAAATCGAGCTCTTTAATAATGTAGGAAGAGAACTCCTTGGCAAGCCCCGTGGGGTCGTAGATGCGGCTCTCGGGTACGTAGCGCTCAAGCAGTTTAGCAAGGTAGCTTACTATGGAAGCGTCGGTCTTGATGACCTCCTCTATGCCGGGCCTCTGGACCTTGATGACGACGAGATCGCCGGAGTGAGTTACGGCCTTGTGGACCTGGGCCATTGAAGCGCAGGCAAGAGGGATGTGATCGACCTCCTTAAAGAGCTCGGCTACAGGTTTCTTAAGTTCCGCTTCTATCGCTTCCTTAATATCGTCGAATGGTAGCGGAGGCACCTTGTCCTGGAGCTTCATTAGTTCTACCATGTACTCATCCGGTACGATGTCGGGGCGCGTCGTGAGTATCTGGCCGAGCTTGATAAATGTCGGTCCGAGTTCTTCAAAGGTCCTGCGAAGGCGCACGGGTGTCGGCACCTCTTCGGCCCCGGTAAGGCGGCCTCCGGTGACGCGGTCAGAGACCTTAACGAGTTTAGAGAGGCCCATTGCTTCAAGCAGCGGATAGAAGCCGTGTTTTACGAGTATCGAGCTTATCTGGCGTAGCCGCTTGATATTTTTTAGAGCCATGTGTAGTTTTATGGCTTTCATTTTTTTGCCTTTTTCTTTCTCTTCTTCTTGCCTGACCAACGGTCCTTGGTTGTGCCTTTAATAGACTTTTTAGCAGAACTCTTCTTAGAGCTTTTAGCAAAATTCTTATCAGAACTCTTATCAGGGCCAACGGCAGGGTTAGATGCAGGGTTACTATTAGAGCCTTGGGTAGAGTCCGGGGCTTTGGTCCTGGTTTTGCCAGCTTCCTTTTTTACAGATTTCAGATTGGTTTTTTGACTCTTTTTTACACTTTTGCCCTTCTTGCGGCTCTTCTTTTCCTCTACGAGGCTCATCTCTATGCGCCTTCGTTCCATGTCTACGCCCTCAACTACGACCCTGATCGGATCGCCGATCCTGAAGATGCGTTTAGTACGTTCACCTATAAGGCGATGCGCCTTTTCATCGTGTATGTAGTAGTCGTCTGTGAGGCTCGTCATGTGGATGAGCCCTTCTACAAAATATTCTATTAGTTCTATAAAGATACCGAAGCTGGTGACGGAGGATATGAAGCCGTCGAATTCAAGGCCGATCTTGTCGCGCATGAACTGGGCCTTCTTCATATTTACAATCTCGCGCTCGGCATCGGTTGCGTTCTTTTCCATCTCCGAAGACTTTTCGGCGGTCGCCGGAAGCCATTTACGAAAGAATTCCTGTTCAGCCGGGCCGTACTCTTTCTTTAGAAATTTCTTCAGCAGCCTGTGCACGATGAGATCCGGGTATCTCCTTATCGGGGAGGTAAAGTGCGTATAATCGGTAAAGGCCAGACCGAAGTGGCCGGTATTTTCCGGCGAGTATTCGGCCCTCATCATGGAGCGCAAGAGTACGTGATTTATGAGCTTTGCTTCGGGTTTCCCCTCGGCCTCGGCGAGTACGGCCTGGAACTCTTTCGGGCTACCCTTGCCGCTTCGAACGGTCTTCATGGAGTAACCGAAGCCAGCTATAAACTCACGGAAACCAAGGACTTTTTCAGGGTTTGGCTCTGCGTGTACGCGGTATATGAAGGGCAGGTCGCGGCTTGAGAATTCGACGGCCACGGCCTTGTTTGCCGCAAGCATAAACTCCTCTATCAACCTGTGCGCGTCGTTCCTCTCAGAGCGCACGATATCCTCGATATTGCCCTCGATGTCGATTATGATCTGCGGCTCCGGCAGGTCGAAGTCTAAAGAGCCTTCTGCGATTCTTTGCGCCGTAAGCAGGTCTGAGAGCTTTTTCATATCTTCAATGTCGGCAACTACGGAGGAGTAGTTATCTCGAAGATCTTTATCCCC
>JAJCZF010000023.1 GCA_029262535.1 Deltaproteobacteria bacterium | reverse complement strand
CGAGCCTTTCCGAATATGTCGCAAAAAAAGAATGGGGTCCCTTTCAAGACTCGCTCTCATTTGCCCTTCGTATTGTTAACTTCGTCATCATTCCGTCCATGTTCGGTCTAATAATACTGGCAGACCCGATCATCAATATCCTCTTTAGCAGAGGCGAATTCGGCGCTGAGGCCGCCGCCGGCACCTCAATAGCCCTCTTTTTCTATGCATTGGGGCTCGTTCCGGTGGCAATATCAAGGATATTCGTCTCTGTATTCTACTCACTCAAAGATACCAGAACACCGGTCTTCATCGCCTTTATCGCCTTTATCGCAAATATCATCTTCTCCCTCCTCCTGATGGGACCGCTCGGTCACGGCGGACTCGCTCTTGCGACCTCTTTATCTGCCGCGGTCAACCTGATCGGACTCGCAATTATGCTTAAAATTAAGGTAAAACGGCTCGGTTCGGGCGGTATCCTTTCATCGGCTCTAAAAAGTCTTATAGCCTCTGCCGTGATGGGTGGTGTCGTCTATGCAATGCTTATCTTTTTTGGTGGAGAAACGGGAAATTTCATTGGAAGAGTGGCACTCGTCTCAGGCTCTATTCTGGTTGGTTTCGTAACCTACATAGCAAGCGCGAGAGTGCTGAAATGCAACGAATTACAGGTAGTTAAAGAGCTTATCTTAGAGAAAAAGAGAAGGACCGGAAAAAAATGAACCGGCTAAAATGAAAAGCAGCCTGCATGACCCTAACTGCTTGATTTTAAAGAGAAAGTGTTTGCCTAAAAATTATGCATCTTACCGCGAGGCGTTATATTCTGGCCTTGCGATATCATCCATCCATAGGGTTTTTAACAAGTTATCAACACCCTCTGGGGGTAACCTCTCTAAGGTGCCGTATTCCCTTATTTTACCTTTTTGGTTTTGGCCTCTTCCCACAGGGTTTCCATCTCGTCGAGCGTCGCGCCGGTCAGGCTATTTCCATCTTTTTCGAGACTGGTTTCGATATGGTGAAAGCGATTGATAAACTTTCCTATCGTCTTTCTCAGGGCGTTTTCAGGGTCTACTGAGACAAATCTGGAGACATTTACAAGGGCAAAGAAGATATCGCCCATCTCTTCCTCCACGGCCTCGCGGTCGTCCTTGGCCAGGGCCTCTTTCAACTCGGAGATCTCTTCGGAGACCTTGTCAAAAACCTGTGTCAGATTGTCCCAATCAAAGCCGACCTTGGCGGCGCGTTTGGATACCTTGTGGGCCTTCATAAGGGCCGGAAAGTGATCCGGCACGTCCGATAGATAACCCTCGCTCTTAGAAGCGCCATTACCGCCTTCTGACCCGGCTTCTTTCAGAGCTTTTTCCTCTTCCTTTATATCGGCCCAATTACGAAGGACGTCATCGCTAGTGTCGGCCTTTAGATCGGCAAAGACGTGCGGGTGGCGGCGGATCATCTTTTCAGAGCAGTTTTTAATTACGTCGGAGATATCAAATGAGCCCTCTTCTTTAGCAAGCTGGCTAAGAAATACTACTTGAAAGAGCAGGTCGCCGAGTTCATCCTTTAGTTCGGGGCGCGAACCCGAGTCGATGGCTGAGACGACCTCATAGGCCTCTTCGATTACATAGGGGATAAGTGTTGAAAAGTCCTGCTCGCGGTCCCACGGACAGCCGTCTTTAGAGCGCAAGCGTTCCATGATATCGGTAAGTTCTTTAAGGTCGCCCTTTAAATCGTCGCCGTTCAAGTCGTCTTTAGGCAAGCCGTCTTTTGATACTGGGGGCACTGGCTACCGGTCAAGCTCGCCAAGAGCGCCGTCCTGCTCTTTGAGCCTGCCTTCGAGATCACCGGCAACGTCCTTGGCCTTCTCACGAGCCCCGGAAAGGGTCTTTGTATAACCGGTCACGACCTCCTCGGTAGTTGGCGCTTTGGAGTCGCCGCCTGAACATGATGTAAGCGATACGGCCACAAATAGGGCCAATATGAGATATGATATACGCATTTTTTGATTATGCCACACTACACCTATATAATCAACAGACCATGCCGCAGAGACTCGTCTCTTTCCTTTCGCAGAGAAAGTTTTCAAATGGCTGGCTATTCTCTGTCAGCGGTTTTAATAATAAGCGGGCTCTAAGCAGTTTAAAACGCGGATAAAGTGCTCTCAGTCATTAAAAGATGGTCTTTGCAAAAAAAGACAGACGACTGTGTGCGCGGGTAAGAAGATGTCAGTCACTTAAAAACTTTCTCCGCGAAAGGAGCACACCTGTGTGCTGTGTTGACCATAGGGGTTATATCTGTTAAATTCATGGTATGGATAATTCACTTTTAAGAGAGCTGCCGTCGGTTGACGTGCTTGCGCGCTCCAAGAGCCTGCAAGGGGTCGCGCACCTTTACTCCGCGCCATTTGTCACATGGGCTGCGCGTGTAGTTATATCAACCGCGAGGCGCGAGATAAAGGGCGGCATTAGGTCCGACCTGTCGAGAGATACGCTTGAGGCCGAGGTGCTGGCCTTTATAGAGCAGGCCGTGAGCCCCTCTTTAAAACGTATAGTAAACGCCTCCGGCACAGTGCTCCATACGAATCTCGGTCGAGCCGAGCTTTCCGATGAAGCGGCCTTAAATGTGGTGCTCACGGCTCGCGGCGGAGTCAATCTCGAATTCGATCTTGGCAGAGGCGGCCGCGGCAAGAGGGACTCGCATCTCGAAGGGCTTATCTGCGAACTTACCGGGGCCGAAGCCGCAACGGTCGTTAATAACAACGCCGCAGCCGTGCTTATCACGCTAAACACGCTCGCCGAAGGAGCGGAAGTGATAATATCGCGCGGCGAATTGATCGAGATCGGCGGATCCTTTCGCCTGCCGGAGATCATTGAAAAGTCGGGCTGTACATTAAAAGAGATCGGCACGACCAACCGCACCCACGCCGACGACTACCTCGGCGCGGTAACGGACGGAACGGCGCTTATACTAAAGGCCCATACCAGCAACTACAAGGTCGTGGGTTTTACCTCCGGCGTCACGCTAAAAGAGCTTGTCGGCATCGGTATGTTAAGGTCGATACCGGTGATAGAAGACCTTGGCAGCGGCTCTTTGGTGGACCTGACAGACTACGGCCTTGGCACGGCGATGCGCGAACCCGTGGTCAGCGAATCGATAGCGGCCGGGGCCGATATCGTGACCTTTAGCGGCGACAAGCTCTTAGGAGGCCCGCAGGCCGGTATCATCGCGGGCAAGAAGGAATTCATAGATCAGATTAACGCCAACCCCCTGAAACGCGCCCTGCGCGTCGATAAGATGACGGTCGCGGCCCTTGAAGCGACACTACGCCTCTATAGAAATAAAGAGAGCCTTGCCGAAAAACTCCCGACGTTACGTTACCTCTCAAGGCCGTTAGACGAGATAGAAGAGACAGCCAAGGCTGCGGCTATACGCCTCTCAGACCACCTCGGAGAGGGTTACACCATAGAAGTCATCGGCACAAAGAGCGAGGCCGGCAGCGGCGCGCTTCCAGCCGAAGAGCTTTCAAGCTGGGCCATAGCGATATCACACGACTTCATGGAAGCCGACGGCATTGCCCGCCTCTTTTTAGAGTCGGACCCGCCGATACTCGGACGCATCAAAGATAACCGCTACCTGCTAGACATGCGCCTGATCATGGAGCCTGAGTCTGTGATTCCTAATTATGAGCGCCAATAGCGAATAGCCCTAAAGCGAATTGCTAGAAAAGAAGACAGGTTCATGGGCCGACTAAAGAACAAACTTTTCGCAAAGATATTAACGCGCCTGCCTGCTCTCGGCACCGCGCTCTTCGACAAGAAGGGCAATGCTATTGAAGGTCTGTCACTCGAAACCATACCGTGGACTCCGGTCACCAAACCGCTCTCGGAATCTACCATTGCGCTAGTAACTACCGCGGGCATTCATCTCAAATCCCAAACACCCTTTGATATGCACGACTCTATGGGCGACCCTACCTTCAGGGAGCTGCCGCTCGATACGCCGCCGGGCGAACTTACGATCACACACGACTACTACGACCACGCCGACGCCGATAAGGATATAAATGTCGTCTACCCGGTCGACCGGATGCGCGAGCTGGTCGAGGCCGGAGAGATAGGCAGCTTAGTTCCGGTAAACTTCGGCTTCATGGGCCATATCGACGGGCATTATGTAAAGAGGCTTATTGAGCAGACAGGGCCGGAGGTCGCCGACAGACTAAAGGCGATGGGCGCGGACGCCGTATTGCTCACCCCCGGATGAGGCATATGCAATCGGTCCGTGGGACTGATACAGAGAGTTATAGAAGAAGCAGGCATACCGACCATAGGCATATCGATCATGCGTAACTTTACCGAATCGGCGCGCCCTCCGCGCACGGTCTTTCTGGAGTGGCCCATGGGCCATCCGCTAGGAGAGCCGGGCAATGTCGCCCAGCAGATGCGCGTGATTCGAGACGCGCTCTCGGCCCTTGTGGAGATAAAAGAACCGGGAACTATCATCGACCTCCCCTACCGCTGGGGCCGCCAAGAAGATATTTCGGCCTTCGAGTGCGCCTGCGACGGGGACGAATAATGTAAAGATTTTCTACACTAAATGGTTTCGTATCCTTTCGCTACAGCTATAACTCTTTGCATCATAAAGATTTTCCCTTTCACACCACCCTTATATATCTTCTATTCCGACCGGAAAGACTACTACCTCCTAACACCTTAATTTAACTGGATAAATTCGCCTCAGATAATTTCCCTATGTCGATTTTTATTACACTTTTTTACAAGTATAATAGAGGATAGAGCACTCCCAACAAAAATAGCCTGTAAAAACAATAGGTTATATAAATGGAACACTTATTGCAATTAAAAATGTATCTAGGATTCTACCGAGCTCTACTTTCTTGATTACTTAAAGCATTTTTTACGGAGTATTTACCGTGGTTTTAAAGAAGAACTCCAGAAAAAGAAAAGGTTTTGATAAGAGGCTTGATGGTTACGGCAAGACCGCCTCTGCCACACTGGCAGTGGATGGTAAAAAGTCCATGGCCGGAAAGGCGCTAAGATATACCGCGGCAGGGGCCGCGGGGCTCGCGCTGGCCGCAGGGCAAACAACCGACGCCGAGGCGGCGGGCATAGTTTCGGTTGTTGTGACGGGAGCGCCGATCGTCGTTCTTCCGGGGTCGTCCTTTCCCATCAATATCAACCTTCCGGGTTACGGGCCGACGTCAGCCACAGACACTATGGCTGACTTCGTTTTCAGCAACCTGCTCTTCCCGATGATATCTGCGTGGCCGCTCGCATACTCGGCATACAACCTCATCGCAACCGCACCTGCTACTGGACCTTCCCCCCCCCTTGCGTTAAATATCCCATACTCGATGCCTATCGGTTCGAGTCTTTTCGGAGGATCACCCGGTCCCAAAGTTATTAACTACTTTGGCGCCGGTTCATTTCCGACCACAACGGGGCCAGCTACTCCGGGTGGCAACTACCTTGGCATTCAGTTCTTCAATACCAAGACCGGCGGCCTGCACTATGCATGGATGGATATAGACGTAACAGGACCGGGCGTCCTGACTATCCACTCATGGGCATGGGAAACGACCCCCTTTGCGCCAATCGGTGCCGGGCACATAGCGCCCGCATACGCGCCCCCCGTACCGGAGCCGACCTCTCTTGCCCTCCTGGCTATGGGCGCGGGAGGGCTTATGGCCTGGAGACGTAAAAAGAAGAAGAGCCTCGACGTATAAGTCCAACTTATCTTTACAAATAAAAAAGCCCCCCGTACCTAACGGTACGGGGGGCTTTCTTTGTATTGTATGTGTCTGCGGCGCGTAACCCGAAACTTTCGGCTTCCACCGAAAATTGCTCGCGATATTGGCCGCGCACACTGTGCGCTTCGACGCGTTACACCCAACCAGCAAGCCTCAACCAAGATGCCGCGCGAAAGGAGCACACCTGTGTGGTGCGCTTATTTGATGTGTAGCTCGACCCTGCGGTTTTCGGCCTTGCCCTTGGCCGTCTTATTTGAGCTGACGGGCTTAAGTTCGCCGTAGCCGACGGTCGAGAGGCGCTTTGCCGATATGCCCTTACCTGTCAGGTAGGCCGCGACAGCCTTTGCGCGCTCTGCCGAAAGATTCTGGTTGTGGCCGGTAGAACCGTCGCTATCGGTATGTCCCTGAATCTCGATCTTCATCGCGGGGTTCATGCGAAGGACCTTTACGACCGTTCCCAGAGAGCCGTGGTACTGGCCCTTGATATCGGACTTGTCGGTATCGAAGTTCAGCCCCTTTATGGTCCAGCAACCGATCTTGTTGACCGGCGCGCCCTTAGGAGTTCCGGGGCATTCATCCTGATAATCATATACACCGTCACCGTCGGTATCGGGCGGACAGCCGTTGGAATCGACCTTAACGCCCTTGGGGGTTCCGGGACAGCTGTCATCGCGGTCTAAGACGCCGTCGCCGTCAGAGTCTCTCGGCAGGGGCTTTCTCACCCTCGGCGGGGCCTTTTTCAAAAAGACCTTCTTTACATATGAAGCCATCGCTCCAGCCTCGTAGATGTCGCCTGCATTGGTAGCGAAACCGCAACCGCCGGCATCGGCTATCTCGGAGAGAATAGTCTTACCGCCGGCGTCGTCGCCGACCTGAATCGTATATATGCAGATATTGTCACCGTAACGGCTCTTGACCCTGCGTGCCGACTCAACGGCGGCCCCTGTGGCCCTGCCGTCGCTGATTACTATAAGGGCGGTCTTTCCGGCTTCACCCGAGAGATCTTCGGCAGCGGCGTTTAGAGCCTTATATAACGGAGTTATGCCGCTCGAAGCGATGAGCCTGTCATCGATAGTCATCCAGTAATCGAGCTTGTCGTAGTCGTCCATGCCGTATAAAAGTCTGGAGCTGGTTGAGAAGGGCAGGCACTTGCCGCCGAGCCTTCTGAGCCCTGCGCCAAGTTCAAGAGAGTCCGGGATGGTCAGGTTCAAACGGTTTACCGTATCCCTGGCAATGGTGAACTTACTATCGCCACCGGCCGGATAGGCGTCGCCCATCGAGTTTGAAGCGTCGAAGATTACGTGAAAGTTATCGACCTTGCTGATATAATCGCCATCGTCAACCGACGGATTTAATACTGACGGGTCAACATATGAAAGATGCTTGGCTCCGCAACTCATTAACACGGTTGCGAGTACGGCCAGGAAAAAAAACTTAAGATAGCCCCTCTTCATCATTACGACACTCCTTTCAAAGCGGTTAGATAGTAGGATATATTATTATGCAATTGTAATATCGATTTTGCGGACCGAAAGAAGACAGGCCAGCACTTCTATTTTATAGACTAAAACAAATCTGTCAACCGTTAGTTTTGGGGTCGAGTAAAAAAATTATTCCATAAAATTTAGTAAGTTATGATATAATTATAAAATAAGATGGTGCAGTCACCCAGATTTCTACTGCGCTAACGTTGTTACTATTACAATGCTTGACTTTATGGCGTACTTCTGGTATACTAAGAACAATCTGCTTGGATTTTACTAAGCAGATTGTTCTTAGTATACCGCATTATATATCAAGATCTCAAAGGTTCCACCCCAATGATAAGAACTCTGGGAGTTCTTCCTTACGGATAGTTGGGGTGGTCATTTCTTATGCTAATAATATGTTATACTCCCACGTTGAAAAACATCTAACTCTCCATCTATAATATTTCTCACAAGATCATAGGACCTAACATCACCTTCTTCCCACTTTCTATAAATTGCCCAATTAATATAGTCTACGACCTGGAGATTTAGGTTGGACTTAGATTGATGATGATAGATACGATACTCCAATCCACCCTTTACCATGCTGGCCAAAGTTTTCTTAATGCCTTTCTCTATTGCTCTCTTTTTCTTCTTTACAGGAATACTGTCGGTAAAAATAATCAGCTTACCTAGATTCCTTTGAGTAACTCTCTTACTCAGAACCCATTTCATCAATATTTCGAAAATCTTACAATAAAATTTTTCTTCCGGGTAAAGGGCTGGGTTTGTTTTATTCTTTTGCACTATGATTGTGTCTGCAACTATATGATCGGCGTTTTCTTGAATAACCTCAAAAACTTTATTTCTGACAATTTGCTTATCAGGAGAGGCATGAAAAGACTCTATATTGATACCGTCTTCCAGTAGGTCGTACTTTAGTTTTCTTAGTTTATCATAGCTTGGAAAGGGCCTCGTCTCCGTAAGGCACGTCAGGGTAAAGAACTTCGTTCCTTTCGGAGAGAAGTCAAAATTTCCACCCTCATCGATGAACATATAAAGTGTGCCTTCTTGCATTCTTATGTTAGCCTTTTTCCCCAAAGATAATCGCCTCGAAGCTATATATCTCGGTCTCCGGATCGCGCCACGCGGTGGGCGCGAGACCGGCCTTCATGCAGGTCTGATCGAGAAAGGTCTCGCGGTCAAAGCCGTTTTCAGTAGCGACCTGCGGAAGCAGCACTCCGCGGCTGAAACCCTTTATAATATAGATACCGTGACGACCCACTTCTATCGAGGCCGGGTCGTCGGTCCTTTCGAGCGGCGTAAGGACCGAGATCTCGATATCTATATCAATAAGCTCTTCCACCCTTACATCAGGAAAACGCGGGTCCCTGACGGCAGCCGATACCGCCATCTCCGCTATAAGACCGATGAGCGGCCCCTCCGAACTGAACTGGCCGATACAGCCACGCAAACGTCCCTTTTTATGAAGGGTGACGAATGCTCCGGCCTTGAAACCAAGCGCCGGGCTGCCATCACATAGCGGATCCGGCTCGATAGTCGTCCCGTCGGCAAGATAGCTTTCTATGGCTAAACGCGCCGTCTTGAGCAAAATACCTTTATCTTCTTCAGTAAGTTTCATAGTCTCTCTATTAAAAAATGGGGAATCAGGATAAATAATATGATATATATAATACTCTGATTATTGCAAGTTATTTCATAAAAAGATACTTTTATAATAGCGTCCGGAGGAAGGTAAGTTAGACTTTTAGGAATCATTTTACGCCGTTCCCCTCCTTATTCTGCTATAATCTTTCTATCAACCTGAACGGGTAAACAATGGATAATCTTAATAAGATAGTAGACCAATCAATGGCCGTGGAAGAACCGCTGGTTCAGAGTCCGAAGAAATTCTTCAGGATGGACAAAGAGCTGGTGATGGTCTTCTTTATGGTCGTCATCATCTGGCTCATCCATTACCTCGGAGTAAACCAGTACGCGCTGCTCTCCCTCTTCTTTCTGCCCGTGGTATTCGGTTCATACTTCTTCGGCAAACAGCACGGAACGCTCTCCTCCATACTTGCCGTCATAATGGTCTTCTCGCTTGCCAAGTATGTGCCGGGGACATTTTCCACCCTCGGCGAATCCTTACTTCTCGACAAATGGTCGGCGCTGGTCATATGGGGCGGAGTGCTCGTCATTACCGGGTACACCATGGGGGTGCTCTACGATAAAAAGGAGGAGACCATCGACGAGCTGAATTCGACCTACCAGGGCGTTATCACCATGCTCTCGCTCGTCATAGATTCGGTGGACAGGTATACCCAAAGCCACTCGTACCGCGTATCGGTATATTCCGAAAAGATCGGACAGGCCATGAAGCTGCCCAAGGGCGTAGTCGAGGAACTCCGAATAGCCGCTCTCCTGCACGACCTCGGAAAGATAGGCATCAGTGAACACGTGCTCAACAAGGTTGGAAAGCTCGACGAAAATGAGCGCGGCGAGATGTCGAGCCACACCGACGTAGGAAAAAAGATACTCGAACCGGTTGGACCAAGGGTCTCAAAGATACTGCCGCTCATACTCAACCACCACGAACGCTACGACGGCAAGGGTTATAACGGTATGCTCGGTCGCTCCGTGCCTGTAGGAGCGCGGGTCATAGCCGTAGCCGACGTCTACGACGCCCTGACAACCGACCGCCCATACCGCAAGGCCCTGACCCCGCAGGTCGGGCTTGGCAAGATAAAGGCCGGGAGAGGCACGCACTTCGACCCCGAAGTGGTAGACGCCTTCGTGGCCGTCTTCGATGATTTTATCATAAACGACCCCATACTAACCAATCCCCTCGAAGGGTTGGACACCGCCTAAGACACAGGTGTCTTTCTGTTCGCAGATGAAGTTTAATGGCGGCTGCTTGTCAGTCATCCGCGTTGTGGCTTTCGGGAGGCTGAACGTTTTTTTGCTTTCTTAATGTGAGATCAGGCTATACGCTCGGCCCATGGGTCAGTCGTTACGCTCCTTGCTATACTCATGCGCGAGGTCAGCTCGCCCCTCTCTTCAATATCGCCTACGACCGCCTTCTTGACCGACTCAAGCCCCGTGCGTTCGATCCACTTAAATGTCCTCTCTCCGTAATTCGCCTCTTCCCTGTATAGTTGTAAGAATGCGGATGTCACCTCCAAAACCTCTTCTTCACTTTCGACGGTACACATAAGGTCGCCGGCGCGTGTATTTATTCCGCCACAGCCCCCGACATATATCTCAAAACCTCCGTTTACGCATACCACGCCTACATCTTTTATCGGTGCTTCGGCGCAGTTACGCGGACAGCCGGTTACGCCGAGCTTTACCTTGGCCGGCATCCATAAGCCCTCAAGCGCCTTTTCCATATCTATGCCCAGCGAGAGCGAATCCTGCGTGCCGAACCTGCAAAAACGCGAACCAACGCATGTCTTCACCGTCCGAAGCGCCTTTGCGTAAGCAAAACCGGACGGCATATCGAGATCTTTCCATACGTTCCGGAGCTTATCCCTTGGTATACCTAAGAGATCTATCCTCTGTCCTCCGGTTATCTTTATGAGAGGCACATCGTAGTTATCGGCAACGTCGGCTATGCGCCTCAGCTCGTCCGAAGTAGCAACTCCTCCATACATTCTCGGCACGACAGAGAAGGTCTCGTCCTTCTGTATGTTGGCGTGAAAACGTTCATTTACGAGCCTGGACGAGTAATCATCAACAGCCGCCGTAGGCCATATCATGCCTAAATAATAATTTAACGCCGGCCTGCAATCGTCACAGCCGACCGTCTCCCAGCCCAGGGTCTCCATCACCTCGCCGACCGTTCTTAGCTCTTTTTCCCTTATATTCTTTATTACGTCGTCCCTTGTATATTTGGTACATGCGCAGATCGATCTCTCGCCCGTCTCACTCTTGAAGCTTGAACCCAGGACCGACTCAAGCACGCGCTCGACCACGTCGGAGCAACCTCCACAGGAGGTCGAGGCCTTTGTCTCTCGCTTGACGTCGTCGAGCGTAAATAACCCCTTTGTCTTAACCGCCTCAACGACCATTCCCTTGGTAATACCGTTACAACCGCAGATGATCGTTTCGTCCGTCATGGCGTCTATGGGGGAGCCTCCAGCGCCCGAGCCGGCTCCGGTCAGAAGCTCCATCCTGCGTGCGGATATATCGTCGCCCGCTATAAGGCGGCCGAAGAGCGTCGGGCCTGAGGCAACATCACCGTACATAACTATACCGTCGAGCCTGCCTTCCTTTATAAAGAGCCTCTTATATACCCTCGCCCCACGGTCGTGATACTCAATGGTGTCGCCGCCTTCCGATATCGTACCGGCGCTGTAGAGCGCAATGCCCGGTATCTTTAACTTGGTCGAGACCGGCCTGTTTTTAAAGCTCAAGCGGCAGTCCCCGGCAAGGTGATTCGCCACTACTCTGGCCTGATCGAAAACCTGCGCAACGAGGCCGAAGGTCTCGCCCCTGTTTTGCGTACACTCGCCGACCGCATATATAGCAGGGTCGAATGATTGCATCGTATCGCCTACCACTATGCCGCGCTCGCAATATATGCCAGACTTTTGCGCTAGTTCGATATTGGGCCTGATACCGGCAGCCATTACGACCATCTCCGCGTCAAGTCTTTCGCCGTCTGAAAAATCCATACCGGTAACGCTGCCATTACCCGTTAAAGACTCGGTCTTCTTTCCCAGAAGGACCTTTATGCCGAGCTCTTCTAAATCCTCTCTGAGATAATCGGCGGCGACACTATCGAGCTGGCGTTCCATCAGGCTCTCCATAAGATGAACGACCGTCACATCCATGCCCAAGGCGGAAAGCCCGCGTGCAGCCTCCAGCCCAAGCAGGCCGCCACCTACAACAACAGCCCCGGACGCGCTCTCGGCTCTCTTTCTGATAGACTCGCAATCCTTGATATCCCGAAAAGTCAGAACACCCTCTTTATCGATACCCGGTATGGGCGGCATAAATGGCACGGAACCGGTCGCCAGTATCAGGGTATCGTACGGTGTCTCGTCACCCGAGGCGGTACGCACGAGACGGCGTGCCCGGTCTATCTCAACTATAGCCGAGCCGCTACAAAGCTCTATGCCGCGTTCGGCATACCAGGACTCGTCATTTAGAGTTATCTCCGAAAGGCTTTTTTCTTCCATTAAAAGCTCTGTCAAGAGGACTCTGTTATAGTTCGGGTGGCGCTCCTTGCCAAATACCGTTATATCGTAACGCTCGGGGTCGAGCTTTATGATCTCTTCGAGCGCCGCGGCCCCGGCCATGCCGTTTCCTACGACTACCAGCCTCTTCTTTTCATCCTTCATCTTAAAACCTCCGTTACCTCAGACTTGTTCTTATATAATAGTAGAGCAACAAGCGTGCCAAGAGGTTTTTCATTATCTTTTCCTTGTTATTACAGCAAGTTAGCAGAGATAGCGCAAGGCAAGGCAATTCTCTCTACTGCCTAATTATTAGGCATGTATAGATATAAAAAGTGCAGGCGGTATTATCGCAAAGATCTGCATTGAGAGGACAATGCATAAAACAGATGCATTGACAGGGCCTTAAACAGAGTTCTTTTCAAGGCCGGTCTTGCAGCAGAAGAGGAAAGAGTTTGCCTTTTGAAGAGATTATTATTAAAATGGCACACAACCACACAGGTGTGGTCTTATTTTCGCGGAAGGGTTGTTTCGGCATCTGATTTTTCCCTATCCGCGACGAAGATACGAAGCAAGCTGTAAAAGACTAAAAACGCGAATAAAGAACTGTCCGATATCTAAGAATGTGCATCGCGAAATAAAACCACACTTGTGTGGGCGGACAAAAAACTATCCGGTATATATAAAAAGGTGTGGCGCGTAATAAAACCACACCTGTGTAAGGGGTTTTCTTTTGAAAAGTATTGAGGAATTACAAAAAGAAGTTCGCAGGCTCTTAAAAGAGCGTAACGCCATAATGATCGCTCATAACTATCAGCGCGACGAGATTCAGGAGGTCGCCGACATCACGGGCGACTCGCTCGGCCTCAGCCAGGCCGCAGCCGAGACCGACGCGGATGTCATAGTATTTTGCGGCGTACACTTCATGGCCGAGAGCGCCAAGATCCTCTCGCCGCACAAGACCGTCATACTGCCGCGCATAGACGCGGGCTGTCCCATGGCCGATATGATAACGGCCGACCAGCTACGCGCCGAAAAGTTAAAACGTCCCGGCGTGCCGGTCGTCGCTTACGTCAACACCACGGCGGAGGTAAAGAGCGAATCGGATATATGTTGCACATCTGCCAACGCCGTCAGTGTCGTAAACTCGCTCGACTCGGACCGCGTCTACATGGTGCCGGACAAGAACCTGTCGCAGTTCGTAGCCGCCCATACCGACAAAAAGATGGAATGGTGGGAGGGCTTTTGCATAACCCACGAAAAGATGCGCCCCGACGAACTAAAACGCGTGCGCGCCGCGCACCCCGACGCAGAGTTCATCTGCCACCCAGAGTGCAACCCATCTATAGTGGAGCTGGCCGATCACGTGACATCGACCTCGGGCATGTATAAATACGCAAAGGAATCGACCAAGAAAAAGTTCATCATCGGCACGGAGATGGGCATCCTCTACAAGCTCCGCAAGGAGAACCCGGACAAGGAGTTCATCCTCGCCTCCGACTCGCTCATATGCCCGAATATGAAGCTAACGACACTCGAAGATGTCGTCGAATCTCTAAGCCACATGACCAACACCATCGAAGTCCCCGAAGAGATCCGCATAAAGGCCAAAGCCACGCTAGATAGGATGCTGGCGGTGCCGCGGGAGTAGCTTTTAAGATTTAAAGGAGTTCTTAAATGGATATAGAAACAATTACAGCTGCCGTAGGTGGCCTTAAGTATGTAAAAAATACTTTTAGCTATCTACACACAAAGACAATAGATTCCGAATCAAAGAAAAAAGTTGAAGAAGCCTTAGAAAAGTTTGGCGACATACAAAATGCGCTCTACAGTTTAAGAGAAGAGAATTTTTCTATTCAAACAAAGAACGAAGAACTAAGAAAGAAACTTTCAACATACGAGAATTGGGAAGAAAAGATTTCCAGCTACGAACTTACGGAGTCTCCCGGTGGAGCAATCGCATACTACTTTAAGGACGACCCTCAACATTACGCATGTCCAAGCTGTGCGAATAATAAGCACGAACTACATATACTTCCAAATGGCGACTGTATAGGGCAGTCTGCCTGTCCGGGTTGTAAAACCCCATTTACAATAAGCTAGAACCTCTATTCCCTTGCCGGTTCAGGTTTGTAACCTGAACCGGAACGTTAAGACTATCGTTCCCTTAAAAACTTAAAGGTATTGCCCTGCCGTTTTCTGAGCTGTCATTCTGAGTGAGCGTAGGCGAGCGAAGAATCTCAGGCTACGAACGCCGCCGCAGGTTCCTGCATGCCTGAGACCCTTCGCTTTGCTCAGGGTGACAATGCGGGGACGTGATTTTATCAGGCCGTAGGGTGGTCCGTAGAGATAACTTCTTTTTAACGTTCCGGTTCAAGGTGCAACCATGAACCGGCAAAGAAACTCTCGCTCCATTAAAAAAACTTACTTAATGGTACTTGTTGGGTTTCGCACGGCTTCGCCGCGCTCTACCCAACCTACACGATCAAATAAAAACCCCCTCACCTCAATCCTCTCCCCCAAGGGGAGAGGAGGTAAAAGGACCGTAGGGTGTCCATTGCCCACCGCTTTTCTCCCTCTCCTTCTCGGTTTATCTAGCGCGGAGACAAGACCCTCAGATATCTGAAAAATCGCCTCGTGAAAATAAGAGCACACCTGTGTGCTACGAATAACTATGCGGATATAAAGCCAGATGCGTCACCGTCATAATAATATGCACCGTAACGAGCGCAAAGACCGCGGCGAGAATGACCGTTATTACCGTCCTGCCGGTGCGCCCCTTACCTAACCACATGGCGCCGAGTGCGAATATTACGGCGAACGCAGCGACCGAGTTTAGGAGGTAGGCCGCCTTCATGGTGGCGTAGTAGGGATGGGCGAGCGTGGCCTTTACTACTCCAGCGATATTTACGAGCAAGAGCACTGGGAAGGCCATAAGTTTTATCGCGTCCAGCCTGTCGCCCGGCCCGGCGCGGATGGACCACCGCCCCCATACCGCGTAACAGAGTCCAGCGAGAAATATAATTAAGGGCAGAAGGCCGAGCGCGATCAAGGCGCGACCGACATTTAGCCCGCCCTGCGGAAAGTCTTCCTGTCCGGTCCAGTCGTCGATATGGCTCTCAAGGTACATGGCGAATGAACGGTGCCATTTCTGGTATAACTCTTCCGTGCGGGGATAGATCAGAAGCGGCTCCATGTCGAACCACATACGCCCGTAAAGCATCGTCCAAAAGCTGTCTATATTAGAAGGCCTGATGACCGGATCTTTAATGGCCGAAAGCGGCCGGAAATCAAAAAAGTCCACCCCGCCCGCGCCGGGACGCCGCTTTACTACATTACTGCCACTGAGCGTCATATTTATCGGAAAGGGCTCGCCGTATGTTTTCATATTCGAACCTATCTCCGTCGCCAAAAGCGCCAGAGGAAAGATCATCACCGCGACACCCTTAATAAGCGTATCGCGCCGGGGTGCGACGCGACCCCAGACAAAGGCCATGAAAAATACAAAACCAACGGTCGGCAGAACGACCAAGGCCGTAACCTTGGTAAGAAGCGCAAGGCCCATAGATATACTGAGCAGAACCAATACCCGCCACGAAAAACCCCTGTCGAGCGCGACCAATAATAAGTATAGGCATATCGTAACGAGCATATAGGCTATGGCGTCGTTCGAGTACATGGCCGACATATAGATATGGCGCGGCAGGAAGCATATTATGCCAAGCCCGGCGGCGCGTGCGAAGTCGTTTAGAGGCAGGCGTTTTAAAATAGCCCATACAAAGACTAGTGTGGCGATACCGAAGAGGCACGAAAGCCCCTGCAAGACTTTAAAAAATGTGGGAGCGCTCATATTGAACTGAACAAAGAGCTTTCCGAGCATGGCCGAAGACCAGTAGAGCAGAGGCGGATGGTAACAGGACCAACAGGCGTCCTTAGCCGGTATAATACCGTCGCTTATGATCAAAAGAACGGGCTCGAAGTGGTTATCAAAGGCATTTGCCGCCGGATTAGCGATATAGAGCGCAAGACGAAGCGCCGCGCCGCCAAGCAGCAGCGCCCACATGAGATAACTGTAGTTTATCTTTCGATTAAATATCATCGCCTCTCTCATAGCAAAACTTCAATGGCCCGGTAGAACTCGAAAAACTCAAAAAATGCTAATAAATTATTCTATCATAAAACCGGCGCGACTTTACAGGAGAGTGCATGGTTTGACCTCGCCCTCAAGCCCGTGTTATCGTAACAAGGTTCGCTCTTTCTTTTAACTTGCCACTCTTAAATACGGAGACTCCCGTGAAAAAGCTAAAACTCTTCTTGCTCTTCACATTTATACTCATAACCGGCACGGCAGAGGCAAAGATATATAAATGGGTTGACGCGCAGGGCAAAGAACATTTCACAAACCACGAGTCGGCCATACCCGAAGAGTACCGGGAGCAGAGCGACACAGTCAGAGGGCACGTAAATGTAATCAAAGGCGGCGATAAATCCTATCAAAACAGAGAGATAAACAAGCCGAAAAAAGAGAAGAAGGTCAAAAAACGCACCGGCAGATATGTGGACAGGTCGCGCATATCGCTCCGTGACGCCTTAGTCATGGGCAGCCCCAACGCGAAACAAAAGATAATCGTCTTCGACGACGTAGACTGTCCCTATTGCAGAGATCTGCATGTCGAGCTTAAGCAAGTCTTGTCCAAAAGAAGGGATGTCGCCTTCTACATAATGATGAACCCCCTTCCAATACACCCGGCGGCATTCGACAAGTCCAGGGCCATCCTCTGTAAAAAATCAATAAAGGCCCTTAACGACGCCATGCTCGGCAAGGAGCCGGGGCCGCCCGAATGCGACTGGAGCGAAAAGATCGTAAGGCGGCATATGAATACCGCAAGCAAGCTCGGTATTAACGGCACCCCGGCTCTGATTATGCCCGACGGCAGGCTTGTCTACGGGGCCGTCTCCTCCTATACCATCATCAAGGGGCTCGATTAAGCGCGTAAGCGCATAATTAAAAGAGGCGCGGCCAATTCGATTGAAACGAACTTTAAGAATATGGTAATAATATAATATACAGACGATCTGGAAATAAGCCAACCTCAACAAGGGATCTAATAATATGCGCATCCTTATCATACTGCTCGCTTTGGCGCTCACCCCGACATTCGCCTTTTCAGCCTACTACAAGTGGACAGACGAAGAGGGCCTTACCCACATAACGGACGACTTCTACAAGGTGCCGGAACATTTAAGGAACAAGACCAAAACCAATAAAAAAAGTTCCGCCTCCGCCGCCGCTTCAATGAAACCGGAGAAGGTCTACGAGGCCTACTTCAAGGCCATGAAAGGTAATAAGTTCGATAATGCCAAGGAGCATATGAGCAAGGACCTTATCAATAAGATATCCGATCGCTGGAGCGGAAGGCTGGACGAAGCATTGAAGGCCATGCGCTCGGTTTTATCAAGCAATGTAAGGGTCACCGATGTTAAGATAACGGGTAAAAAGGCCACGGCAATGGCGTGGGGGCTAAGCGGGCAACACGAGTCCTGGGCCGACATAGAATTTATCAAAGAGGATGGTGCTTGGAAAATCACAAAAGAAACCTGGCACTGAGAATTGATCTTTTTCCCTGACTCGGCGTTGGGGCTAAAAATATAAAACTCGACGTACATACGTACGACTCGCTTTCTATTTTCAGCCCCGCCTTGATTCAGGAAAAAATCTCTAATTCTCAGAGAGGCTGCAAATTCTTGGCATGAAAAAACTTTTAAAACCTTAAAAACCTAAAAACCTAAAAACTTAAAAACTTAAAAACTTAAAAACTTAAAAACTTAAAAACTTAAAAACTTAAAAACTTAAAAACTTAAAAACTTAAAAACTTAAAAACTTAAAGGACTCGCTTCGCGTAGAGATGGCCACGCTTGCGTGGCAAAGAATAAAGACAGAACTCCTTTTTCCCCCTGCATAACTTTAAACTTACAAAGATTTCCAAATTTCCAACGCGGATAAAGAACTTTAAAACCCCATGCAATTTACTTCGCGAAATAAAACACACGAACGTGTGCGGCGGTTAGAAGGCTTGATCGCTCATGCCTGATTCTTTATTAGAGCGGTAGAATATCTCAAGCATCTCTTTCTTGCCGGGCGATGGCCTTGAGGGACGAAACTCCCACTCACGGGTAAAGACCGGTTTTTTATCCGGGTCTACGTAACCGTCCACTATGATGACTGAACG
>JAJCZF010000022.1 GCA_029262535.1 Deltaproteobacteria bacterium | reverse complement strand
AGGAGGAGCTCTTTTATCTTTTGTCTTTGCGACGGGAAGGGAGCGTAACCCCCTCACAAAGCGCCGGTAAACGGCAAGACAAAACTGGCGTGTCTGTACATACTCTACACGGCGAAGCCCGGCCTATATGTACAAGTCTGCACTACGTCAATTCGGTCGCATCCCGCCCTATAAATTGCAGTGCTACATTAAGGAAGTGATATTAGAATATCCCTTTCTATATTGCGACGGTAAGGGAGTGTACCCCCCCCCACAAAGCGCCGGTAAACGGCAAGAGAGAATAAGCGTATCTGTAATGCCAACCACGGCGAAGCCCGGCCAAGATATACAAGTCTGCACAACGAAAATAGGGCGCATCCCTGCAAGTATATTGCGCTGTTATATTAAGGAAGTGATCTTTAACAGGCCTCTTAGGGATGAAAGAACTATATTTTCTTATCCGCGCAGGCGCGATTACGTCTTAACCTCCCGCCCCAACTTCTCCTGCACGCTTTTGGTCTTATGCGAGAGGCGGTCGTTCGGTTTGCCGGGGCGGTCGTCTATCTTTATGGAGGTGATGAGGCGCGGCGCCCCTTCGAGCGCGGTTTCGTGGCATCTTTTTATTAGCGCCATTACCTCGTCCCATTCGCCTTCGACTACCGTCGCCATGGGGCCGAACTTATAGGGGAGGCCGCTCTTGTCCACGAGGTCGATGATGCGGGCGACATTTGCGCTCTTGCTCTCGGCTGGTGAGAGGTGCACGATGCTGAACTCTACTAACATTTCCCAAGTCCTTTCTTACCAGGTCGGCCCTTTCTTACAGGTCGATTCCGTCTATAAGCGCTCCGCATTCGGGGCATTTGGATTCTTTGATAAAATTCCATTCCATTTCGAAGCCGAAGCGTTTTATCAGTACGACGTCGCAGTTATAACAGTAGGTCGATTCGCCCTCGTCACCGGGCGCGTTGCCGGTATATACGTAACGCAGCCCTTCGTCGAAGCCGATCTCTCTGGCGCGGTCGAGCGTGGCTACCGGCGTGCGCGGTTTATCGGTAAGTTTATATGAGGGATGAAAGGCGCTTATATGCCACGGCATGGCGGGGTCGGTCTTGTAGATCCACTTTGCGATATGACGCAACTCTTCGTCGCTGTCGTTTAGACCGGGTATGACCAGTGTCGTTACCTCGACCCAGATGCCTTTCTCTCTCATGTAGGAGATTGTCTCCAGCACATGTTCAAGACGAGCCCCGCCGCAGAGTTTTTTGTGGGTTTCGTCGTTAAAGGTCTTGAGGTCTATATTTGCCGCGTCGAGAAAGCCCACGGCTCGGTCTATGCATTCGCGCGTCATATAACCGTTAGAGACAAAGATATTCTTTAAGCCCGCTTCTCGCGCAAGCAGCGCCGTATCTTCGGCGTATTCAAAAAATATTGTCGGTTCCGTATAGGTATAGGCTATGGACTTGCAGCGACTCTTCAGCGCGTTGGCGACGATCTCTTCGGGGCCGACATCTTCGCCCATTATCCGGCCCGTGTCACGCGCCATCTGTGATATCGACGAGTTCTGGCAGTGCAGGCAGCGGAAGTTACAGCCAACGGTCGCTATGGAAAAAGAGCGCGAACCGGGCATTACGTGAAAGAGCGGTTTTTTTTCTATCGGATCGGAGCCCGCCGAAATGAGCCTTCGATAGACGAGCGAGTAGAGCTTGCCGCCACGGTTTTCGCGCACCGCGCATAGACCGCGTTTGCCCTCGGCGATGTGGCAGCGGAACGAGCAGAGGTTACATACGACGCGCCCCCCTTCGGCACGTTCGTATAAGGCCGCTTCTTTTGCATTTGTAGAGTCCATAAAAGAGTCTCTCGCTGGCATGTCAGGTTTAAAAACGTCTCGGCTAAGTAGTTAATTTATGTATCTATTTTAAGTATAACTATTTGTCTCCTTTCTGTCAAGTAGTGTGCGCATGGGAATTAAAAAAGGTTTTAAAAACTTTGGTTTTGGTATAGAATTACTATTATGGAAAAATACGAACGTCATATATTTATCTGCCTCGGAAAGAGGTGTAAGAAGAAAGGCAGCGAAGAGATTATGGACGCCTTTAAAGAGGCCTCCAAGCGCGAGGGGCTTAAAGGCCCGGTCCTTACCTCGCGCAGCGGTTGCATAAAGGCCTGCAAGATTACCGATATCGAAGGCGAGTATTCACCGCTGGCGGTCGTTTATCCGGAGGGCGTCTGGTATCGAAATATCAGAACAGGCGACGTGGACGAAATAGTTACGGAACATCTAAAGTCTGGCAGGGCCGTAGAGCGCCTTCTCCTCCACAGGAATTTCTGATGATCATAGGTCTACCAAAAGAGATAAAGGATAACGAATACCGTGTGGCCATGGTGCCTTCGGGTCTGCGCGCGGCTGTGGAGGCCGGCCATACGGTCCTTGTCGAGCGCGGCGCGGGTTTTGGCAGCGATATATCCGATGAAGAGTTTGAAGGCGCCGGTGCGGAGATGGTCGCCACCGCCGAAGAGCTATTTTCACGCTCCGACCTCGTCGTAAAGGTCAAGGAGCCGCAGCCCGTGGAGTACGCCTTTTTGAGAGAAGGGCTTATCGTATTGACCTTCTTTCACCTTGCCGCGGACCGCGGGCTTCTGGATATACTCTTAAAGACAAAGACGACTGCGATAGCTTACGAAACGCTAAAACTTGCCGACAGGTCTATGCCCATTCTGGAGCCTATGAGCGAGGTCGCGGGACGCCTTGCGGTGCAGATAGGGGCGCATTACCTCCTAAGGTCGTCGGGCGGCAGAGGTGTTCTGCTTAGCGGCGTGCCGGGTGTTGAGAAGGGCGAAGTCCTGATTATCGGCGCAGGCACGGTCGGCCAGAACGCCATAAAGATCGCTTCCGGTCTCGACGCGGAGGTGACGGTGCTAGATACCGATCTGGAAAAATTACGCCATATAGACGAGCTCTACGGCTCGCGTGTAAATACGCTGCTATCGAATACCGCAAATATCGAAGAGGCCGTCGCCAAATGCGATCTGCTGATCGGCGCGGTCCACATACCGGGCGCGCGCACGCCGAAGATCGTTACGCGCGAGATGGTCAAGACGATGAAGAAGGGTTCTGTCGTAATCGACGTTGCCGTGGATCAGGGCGGCTCGGTCGAGACGATATGCGCGACGACCCACTCAGACCCTGTATATGTGAGCGACGGGGTGCTTCATTACGGCGTGACCAATATGCCGGGTTCGGTGCCGAGGACCTCTACCTACGCCCTTACTAATGCGACACTTCCATACCTGCTCGCGCTGAGCGAGAGTGGCTTAAAGGCGGCTCTTTTGGCCGCGCCTGCACTTATTACCGCCGTAAATACATATAACGGCCATCTAACGAATAGAGCCGTCGCCGAATCGTTCGACCTCTCCTTTACGGAGCTATCCGAAATCCTTTAGTCCAGGCCCTGCATAAGGGCCGTAAATCCTTTAAAAATCCGTAGTTGCCACTTGACTATAGTGGTTAAATAAGATAGCCTGAAAGCTTGCTCTTTTTAAGATGGAGAGGTTTGCCCTTGTTATGATGGGGCCGCTATCTTAAAGGGGTAAAATGAATGAAAGATAAAGGGTATAAATGAGCGAAAAGAGTACGGAATTCAAGCAAAGACTGGAGAAGCTGACCGCTCTGCGAGAGGCGGGTGTAAATCCCTACCCGAACGACTTTAGGCCGACCTCTACGGCATTCGACATAAAGTCTAAGTATAACGACGTCGAAGGGGAGACCCTGGACGAGATAGACAAGTCTTTCTCTCTGGCAGGCAGGCTTGTAGCCATAAGGAAGATGGGCAAGGCTAGCTTTGCCCAGATCCAGGACCGAAGCGGGCGTATGCAGTTATATCTCAAACGGGATATTATCGGCGAAGATAGCTATAAATTATTTAAGAGCCTCGACGTCGGGGATTTTATCGGTGTCGAAGGAAGGCCCTTCAGGACGCGCACCGGAGAGCTTACGATAGAGGCCTCTGCAATGAAGCTTCTCGTTAAAGGGCTTAATCCGCTACCGGAGAAGTGGCACGGCCTGACCAATGTAGAGATGCGTTACCGCCAGAGGTATGTAGACCTTATGTGTAATCCGGCCTCCAAAGATGTCTTTGTAAAGCGGGCCGCGATTGTAAAATATATTCGTGAGTACCTAAACGGACGCGACTTTATCGAGGTCGAAACACCGATGATGCAGGCCATACCTGGCGGGGCCGCGGCAAAACCATTTGTAACGTACCATAACGCCCTGTCGCGCGATCTGTATCTTCGCATCGCGCCGGAGCTTTATCTGAAGCGACTCGTCGTAGGCGGCCTTGAGCGCGTATTCGAGATCAATAGAAACTTTCGTAACGAGGGTATCTCCACTACGCACAACCCTGAGTTCACCATGCTTGAATTCTATCAGGCCTATGCGGACTTTAACGACCTGATGGATATGACCGAAGATATGGTCTCCGGTCTGGTCGATGCGCTTCACGGAACTACAAAGATAACCTATCAGGAGGCGGAACTGGACTTCACCGCGCCGTGGGAGAGGATAACGGTGCGTGAGGCCGTAAAGAAATATAGCGACGCGACCGACGAGATCCTTGGCGACAGGGACAAGGCCGTCGCCTTTGCCGCTACGCTGGGTATGGAGCTTCCCGCCGATACGACGCTCGGCAAGGCCGTGATCGAACTCTTCGAGCTTGTCGCCGAAGAAAAATTTATAAGGCCGACATTCGTAACGCACTATCCGGTCGAGGTATCGCCGCTTGCTAGAAGGAACGCCGAAGACCCGACCGTTACCGACCGCTTTGAATTGATAGTCGCCGGGCGCGAGATAGCAAACGCCTTTAGCGAACTTAACGATCCGGTCGACCAGCGCGAGAGATTCTCGGCGCAGGCCGCCGAACGCGACGCCGGTGACGAAGAGGCCCAACCTATGGACGAGGACTTTTTAAACGCCATAGAGTACGGCATGCCGCCAACCGCGGGCGAGGGGATCGGCATAGACAGGCTCGTTATGCTTCTTACCGACTCGCCTTCGATACGCGACGTAGTGCTCTTTCCGCATATGAGAGAGCGCAAGGGCGCGCCCGCAAGCCCCGGTTCAGGTTCTGAAGACGGGGCCGAAGAATAGGTGTCCTACGAATTCTTCATAGGTCTCAGGTATCTGAGGGCCAAGAGGAAGAGGGGCTTTATATCTGTCATAACCCTTATCTCGATCATCGGCATAACGGTTGGCGTGATGGCGCTGATTATTGTGCTTTCGGTGATGGGTGGATTTGAAAAAGATCTTAGAGAGAAGATCATGGGCGTTAACGCCCACCTGGTGGTGATGGAGCTTGGCCCGGGCATGGAAGAACACGAGGCCGTAGCCGCCGAGATCGCCGAAGTAGACGGAGTGACCGGCGTCACCGCATACATATACGGACAGGCCATGCTATCAACGAGCGGCGGGGTTCTGGGTGTTGTGGTCAGGGGCGTAGATACCGAGACGATAGGCAATGTTACGGTCCTTCCAGAACGTATTGTCGAGGGCGGCCTTGAAGGCTTGAATGTAGGTTTTAGGAACGAGACCGGCGCGCTGCCCGGCATAATTATCGGGCGTGAACTAGCAAAGACGCTCGACGCCCGTATCGGAGACGAGATAAATGTCATAAGCCCTCAGGGCACGAGGACGGCTGCGGGCAATATGCCGCGCATGGCGACATTTACTCTTGCCGGTATATTTGAGATGGGCATGTACGAGTACGATTCGTCGATGGCCTTTATCTCGGTCGAGAATGCGCAGAACTTTTTCAAACTTGGCGAGGTGGTAACGGGGCTTGAGGTCAAGGTCGAAGATATCTACAAGGCAGATGAAATAGGCGCTTCTATCGCCTCTCGTCTTAACGGGCCGTTTTTTATCAGGACATGGAAGGAGATGAACAGGAATCTCTTTAGCGCGCTTAAGCTTGAGAAGATCGCAATGTTCATCATACTCGCGCTAATAGTCGTTGTGGCGGCCTTAAATATAGTAAGCACTCTTATCATGGTAGTGATGGAAAAGGGCAAGGACATAGCGATACTCAAGAGCATGGGGGCCACAAGCGGTTCTATTATGAAGATATTTATGATAGACGGCGTGATAATAGGTTTTATAGGAACCGCGCTCGGCACCATCTTCGGCGTAGCCGTTGCCGCCAATCTCGACGAGCTGGTTTCGCTCATAGAGGGGCTCTTTAACTTCAAGCTTCTGCCGCCGAGTGTATATTTTATCGACAAACTTCCGAGTGACGTCGAGCCGTCGGTTGTAGTATTAATCGCGCTTATGTCGCTTGGCATAAGCTTTATCGCAACACTATATCCTTCGTGGCAGGCCTCGCGCCTTCAGCCGGTCGAGGGATTGAGGTATGAGTAGTTGGCGGCGATAGATCCCATAAAGATGACCAAGGTCAAGGATAAGGCCGAGCAGCTCTTTGCCCGCGGCAAGTTCAAGCCCGCGCTCGATACCTATCTCCAGATACAGGACTATGGTAAAAAAGATCCGCGCATCTACCTTCGCATAGGCGATATTGCGCGTAAGGTCGGCGAGCAGGGTACTTCTATTGAGAACTATAAGCTCGCCGCCGAGGGTTACGTGATGCAGGGCTTTATCATCAAGGCCGTCGCCGTCTGCAAGATGATAATTAATCTCGACCCCACGCAGGAAGATATCCAGAAAAAACTTGCCAAGCTCTACGCGAGGCAAAGCGGTGCCGTCGAAGAAGTTAAAACGCCCGCGCCCACACCTCCGCCCGCTACACTTAGTGCGCCGCCTGTCGAAGAGAAAATAGAAGAGCCTGCGCCGGAGCCTGAACCTGAAGAGAAAATAGAAGAGCCGGAGCCAAAGGTCGAAGTTCCGGTTGAAGAAGAGACTCCCGCGCCCTCTGATGACGGCTTCACCCTTGAGCTTGATGACGACGAGATAGTATTTGAGATCGACGAAGGTATAGAGGAGGCCCGTAAGGCCGCCGAAGAGGCCCGTCGCGCCGGTGAGGAGGCCCGCCGCGCCGAAGAGGAGGCGAGGCGCAAGGCCGAAGAGGCCCGCGAGGCCGAAGACGAGCGTAAGGCCGAAGAGGTCAAGAGGATAGGCGAAGAGAGGCGACTTGCCGATGAGAGGCGCGCCGAAGAGTCCAAGAGGGCCGAAGAGGCAAGGCGCGAGGCCGAAGAGGCCCGCCGTGCTATGGAAGAGGCTCGTAAGGTTATAGAAGAGGCCCGCCGCGCTAAGGAAGAGGCCGCTCTGGCCGAGGAAGAGGCAAAGAAGGCGATAGAAGAAGCCCGCCGCGCCGGAGAGGCAAGAAAGGCGGAAGAGGCTCGCCATGAAGAGGAACTGAAAGATGCCGAAGAGGCCAAGAAGGCCGAAGAGGCTACGAGGATAGAGCAGAATAGAAAGACCGCTGAAGAGTCTAAGCGTATGGCCGAAGAGGCCCGCCTCGCAAAAGAAGAGGCCGTGAAGGCACAGGAAGAGGCCCGTCTCGCCATAGAGGAGGCCCGGCAGGCCAAAGAGGCCGGAAAGGCCGAGGAGGAAAGGCGAAACGCCGATTCCGAGCGTATCCGGCAGGAGGTGGAGAAGGCAAAGGCCGAGGCGCAGAAGGCGCAGGAGGACGCGCGTCTCGCCATAGAAGATGCCAAGCGCGTCGAGGAGGAACGCAACCTCGAAAGAGAAAAGCGTACCGAGGAGATAGCAAAGGCCAGGGCCGAGGCAGAAAAGGCCCGAGAAGAGGCCAAGAGGGCCCTGTAAGAGGCTAAAAAGACAGAAAACGCCCGCAAAGAAGAAGAGGCCAAGAAGGCCGCTGAGATGCAAAAGGTCGCCGAGGATGTTCGTCGCATGAAGGAAGAGGCCGAGCGTGCGCAGGAAGAGGCTCGCTCTGCTCTTGAAGAGGCCCGCCGCACGGAAGAAGAGCGAAGGGGTGCGGATGCGGAGGCGGCCGAAGAGGCCCGCCGCATGAAAGAAGAGGCAAAGAAGGCTCAGGAAGAGGCGAAGTCCGCTCTTGAGGCGGCTCGCAAGGCGGAAGAAGAGAGTCTTGCCGCAGGCGAGTCCGCAAAGGAAGATGCCCGTCGCATGAAAGAGGAGGCCGAACGTGCGCAGGAAGAGGCCCGCTCAGCCCTTGAAGAGGCCCGTCGTTCGGAAGAGGAACGAAGGGTTAAGGATGCGGAGGCCTCTGAAGAAGTCCGCCGCATGAAGGAAGAGGCTGAAAAGGCTCATGAAGAGGCAAGGCGAGCTCTTGAAGAGGCAGGCAAACTCGACGAAGAACGGCTTGCCGCCGAGCAGACGGCAAAGGCCGAAGCTCTTCATGCCAGGGAAGAGGCCAGTAAGGCTCAGGAAGAGGCCAAACGCGCGTTAGAAGAGGCTAAGCGTATAGAAGAGGAGAAACGAACGGAAGATGCCCGCTTGAGCGAAGAGGCCCGCCGTATGAAGGAAGAGGCCCTTAAGGCTCAGGAAGAGGCGAGGAAGGCCCTTGAAGAAGCCAGCACGCTTGATGAAGAGCGACTCGCCGCCGAGCAGGCAGCCAGGGCCGAAGCTCTTTCAGCTAAAGAAGAAGCCCTTAAGGCGCAGGCAGAGGCTAAGAAGTCGATAGAAGAGGCCAGGCTTGCCGAAGAGGAAAGAAAGTCCGAGGAAGAGCGGCTCGCCCTTGAGAGCCAGCGTCTCGAAGATGCCCGTCGCCTCGAAGAGGAGAGAAGGGCTGAGGATGAGCAACGCGCCAAGGCAGAGGCCGAGCGTGCGCAGGCCGAGGCTCGTCGGGCAATAGAGGAGGCTCGCCTCGCAGAGCAAGAAGCAAAGCGCGTTATAGAGGAGGCGAAGCTTGCCGAAGAGGAGCGCAAGGAGCGTGACGCAAAGAGGGCCGAAGAGGAGTTAGTGGCCGTTGAAGAACGCAGGCTCGCCGAAGAGAAACGCGCCGAAGAGCTTCTTAAGGCGGAAGAGGCGCGTAAGATAGAGCAGGAAAGACGCGTTCAGGAGGCCAGAAAGGCCTCCGGAGAGGCCCGCCGCGCCAGAGAAGAGGCCCTGAAAGCACAGGAAGAGGCCCGTCGCGCCATAGCCGAGGCTAAAAAGATCGACAAAGAGCATGAGATAAAAGATGCCAGAAGGATCGACGAGGTTCGCCGCGCCGAAGAGGCGGCCAGAAAGGTCCTTGAAGAGGCTCGTAAGGCTGAAGAAGAGGCTCGTCGCGCCATTGAAGAGTCGAAGATGGCCGAGCAGGAGCGCAATAAGAATGATGCCGAACGCATAGATAAGGCCCGCGCCGCTGAAGGGGACGCGGCAAAGGCCCTTGAAGAGGCCCGTAAAGCTGAAGAAGAGGCGCGTCTTGCTATAGAAGAGGCCCGTAAGGTGGCAGAGGCCAACGAGGCTGAGGAGGCCCGCCGCGCCGCTGAAGAAGAAAGTCTTGTCGAAGAGAAAAAGGCCGCCGAAGAGAAGAGACTGGCCGAGGTCAGGGCCTCTGAGCAAGCCGCCATGAGCGCTGTTGAAGAGGCGCGCAAGGCCGAGGAAGAGGCTCGCCGCGCTATAGAGGAAGCCCGCCTCGCCGCCGAAGAGAGACACGCCAGGGAAGCTCGTATTGCCCGGGAGGCCAGTCTTGCCGAAGAGGCTCGCCTGGCCGAGGAAGTCCGTCTGGCTGAAGAAGCCGAGGCCGAGCGTCGCGCCACTGAAGAGGCAAGGCTTATAGAGTTAAAACGTACCGAAGAGACAGCTCGTAAGGCCGAGCTAGCCGCCAAGCAGGCTATCGAAGAGGCCCGTAAGATCGAGGAGCAAAAGAAACTATCCGACCAGAAGAGGATCGATAAGGCCAGAGATGCTGAACGGGCCGCCATGAGCGCGGTCGAGGAGGCCCGCCAGGCCGAGGAAGAGGCCCGTAAGTCTATAGAGGAAGCCCGTAAGGCCGCTGAGGAGAAGAAGGCCGAGGCCGAGCGCCAGGCAAAAGAGGCCAGTAAGGCGGAAGAGGCTCGTCAAGCAGAAGAGGTCAAGAAGGCCGAAGAGGCGAAAAGAGCCAAAGAGGCCCGTCGCGAAGAGGAGAAACGCAGGTTCGACGAGCTTCGGGCCGCCGAAGAGGCCGCGCGTAAGGCTGAAGAGAGCGCGCGCGCCGCTATAGAGGATTCGCGCAAGGCAGAGGAAGAGCGCAAGGCCGCGGCAAAGCTTCTCGCCGAAGAGGCCAGCCGCGCCGAAGAGAAAAGAATTGTCCGTGAGGCCAAGAGGGCTGAGACGGCCCGTATGGCCGAAGAAGCGGCCTTAGCCGCCGAAGAGGCCGCGCGTCGCGCCGCCGAGGATGCCCGTCGCGCCGCAACAGAGGTCAAAAATGTCCTTGACGCTTCAAAGGCCGAAGACGAGCGCAGAAAGCAGGAGGCTCGCGCTGCCGAAGAGGTTGCCAAGGCCGTACTCGAAGACGCGGGCAGGGCCAAAGAGGAAGCCCGTAAAACTATTGTAGAGGCCCATGTCGTCGAAGAGGAGATTAAGGCTGCCGAGACTAAAGAAAAGGCGGCTGCCTCAGAAGCCGAAAGAGCCGAAGTAGAGACCGCCCGCCGCGCGGCAGCCGAGGCGCGCGAGATAGGGGGCTCCCGTCGCGCCGCCGCCGATAAACGCAAGGCCGAAGAAGCACGCAGAGCCGAAGAAGCCCGCAAGCCCGAGATAGAAAGTTTCCTTTCTATTGATGGAATGGACTTTGATGATGAGCAAGCTGAAGGAGGCTTAAACGAGGGTTTAGAAGATATCATTACAGAAGATAGTGAGGGGCCTTTCGCCACGATAGATGAGAGTGAAAAAGGGCCCGCCGTTACAGAACCGCCAGCTATTGAACAGGCCTTTGGCGAACCGGCTACGACTGAACCGGCTATGGGCGAAAGACTTATGGGCGAGCCGGCTATAGAAGAACCGGCTATAGAAGAACCGGCAGTTGCCGAAACACCAACCGGCCCCACTGATGGTTTCCCCAAAACACCGCTCTTTTCCGACCTTACCGGAGAGGAACTTTCCGATATAATCGAGCGGGTCAACTTCCTTTCGGTGCCAAGCGGCGATTATGTTTTCAAAGAGCACGAGTTCGGCAGCTCTTTATATATTATTGCGAGCGGCACTGCCGAGGTCATGAGCAGCGCCAGCGACGACGAGCTTGTTAAGTGCGCGACACTGGCCGAGGGCGATTTTTTCGGCGAGTTCAGCTTCTTTTCCAAGGCGAAGAGAAATTCGAGCGTAAAGGCGAGCAGCGACCTCGAACTACTGGAGCTAACAAAAGACGACCTTGATGAGATTACCACCCGTTACCCGCGTATTTCCGAGGTGCTCTTTGACTTCTACAAGGAGAGGGTAGTTGACCGACTGATGGCGCTCTCCGATGTCTTTAGGCCGCTCGGTGAAGCCGACAGGAAAGAGATCCTCAAGAGCCTTACGACTGAGAGCTTTCCGCGAGGCGATTCCGTTACGAAGGAGGGTGAGAAGGGTGACACCATGTACCTTATAAAGGAAGGCAAGGCGCTCGTCTGGACCTCTGACGATAAGGGTAATAAGAAGATTCTTATGGAGCTTGGCGTTGGCGACTATTTCGGAGAGGTTGCGCTTGCTACCAACTCTCCGAGGCTCGCATCGGTTACGGCTTTATCAGATCTCGAAGTTGTGGTATTCTCTAGACCGTTAATAAAGGATATACTGGGCCAGTATCCGGCGATAAAAAAAGTCCTTGAGAGTGTGATCAAACAACGCGTATCGGAAAGATACAAGGCGAAGCAGAATCTTTTCGCGTCCTTTACCTGAGATGGCGGTACTATGGCGCTGATAGATATAAACGGACTGTCTAAGTCCTACGGGGCCGGCCCGGGAGAGATCCGGGTCCTGGACAATATAGAGATGGAGATCGGGGCCGGCGAGACCATTGCCGTGCTCGGCGCTTCCGGGGCGGGAAAGAGCACTCTGTTAAACCTGATGGGCGCGCTCGACAGGCCTACATCGGGTGATATTAATTTTAACGGTGAATCTGTCTTTGCCCGTTCGGACGCGAAACTTGCGGCATTCAGAAGCTCGAATGTGGGTTTTGTATTTCAGTTTCACCACCTGCTGCCGGAGTTTACAGCCCTTGAAAATGTCATGATGCCGGGGCTTATAGGCAACGAGGAGAAGGGTGAATTAAGAGAGCGCGCCGTTAGACTTCTTTCCGAGGCGGGGCTCTCTGAGAGATTCGAACATAAACCCGGAGAGCTTTCGGGCGGGGAGCAACAGAGGGTAGCGGTAGTTCGCGCGCTTGTCCGTTCTCCGGAGGTAATCTTGGCCGACGAGCCAACGGGTAATCTCGACAGAAAGACAGGCGACGGGGTCTTTGATCTCTTAACGGGTTTTAATAAGGAGAAGGGTACTACACTTGTAGTAGTGACGCATAACGAAGAACTTGCGGCGAGACTAAGCAGGCGGATAAAGATCGAAGACGGCTCGATGCATGAGTTATAGAGTATATTTGGGTTTTCCTATTTTGATAGAGAAGAATGTTTATAACGAGGAAAGGAGCTTTTCCATTGGGCTTTAAAAAAATCTATATTGCGGCTTTTTTATTATTTATAACTATGGCCTTATCAACGCCTGCCAGGGCGGCCGACGTGAGGGTCCTGATGTTGCCTTTTGACATGCATGCCCGGGAGGATATCTCAAAGATAAGGCGGGATGTCATGGAGGCCATCGCGGGTGTCGTCGATGAGAAGGGCGGCGAGGTAGTCGGCATCAAACGTATACGCGATATCATGCATAAGGAAGGCATAAAGCGTTTTGACGAGGCCACGGCATTTCGTATATCCGAGGGAGTTAAGGCAGACTTCGCCATTATCGGCTCCGTCTCTATGGTGGGCGAGGCCATGAATGTCGATTGGCGCGTACTCGACCTGCATGAGAGGTCGCTCCTGCGTTTTTATTTTGAAACATCCGAATCGAAGAGAGAACTCTTTGAGAGGGTTCGTTCCAAGTCGGAAAAGGTCTACGACGATATGATGGCGGCAATCTCCACGAGGCCCGTAGAGATGGGCGCGGTCATTGACAGGATAACGGTTATCGGAAATATCAGGGTGGATGCCGAGGCTGTGCTCAGAAGGCTTTCGAGCGCCGAGGGCGAGCCCTACTCCTCTGACGACGTAAAGGAAGATATCGAACAGATATACGCTCTCGGTTTCTTTGACGACGTTTCGGTTGATTTCTCCGAGACCGCTTCGGGACGCGAGCTGAGATTTACGGTCAAAGAAAAACCCTACCTCAAGAGGGTAAGGTTCGAAGGCAATAGCGAGGTCGGCGAGGAGAAGATACGCGAGACCATTACGCTCCAGGAGAATACCATACTCGACCGCGTATTAGTCAAGGAGAACGCCGAGCTTATAAGGATGCTTCTTGAGAGCGAGGGCTTCAATATGGCCTCCGTAGAGCCGCAGGTGAAGATAAGCGGCCCGGATGCCGTAGTTACCTATAAGATAGACGAGGGTAGCGAGGTAAAGATCAAGAGGGTCACTATAATCGGCAACGAAGAGTTCTCCGACAGAAAGATAAAGAAGCTGATGAAGTCTAAGCAAAAAGGGCTCTTGTCATTCTTTACCGGGTCTGGCAAGTTCAACGAGTACGAGTTCAACAACGACATCTCCAGGGTGATGAACTTTTATCTCGATAACGGTTACGTGCAGGCCGATGTGGTAAAGCAGTCGGTCCAGCTCAGCGAAGACAAGAAGTGGTTCTACATAACGATATCGATTAACGAGGGGCCGCAGTACAGGGTAAACTCTCTCGATGCCGTCGGAGATATCCTTAAGACAAAAGAGGATGTACTCGACAATGTAAAGCTCAAGAAGGGTGATGTATTTGATATCTCGAAGCTCAGGGCCGGCATTGACGCCATAAACTTCATGTACGGCGACGAGGGTTTCGCCAATGTAGAGGTAGAGCGGAAGACCGATATCAATCAGGACGATAATACGATAGATGTTACTCTGGTTATTACTAAAAATAACCCCGTCTATATAGAGAGGATTGATATAACCGGTAATGTTAAGACACGCGATAAGGTCATACGGCGTGAGATAGAGGTCGTAGAGGGCGAACTCTATTCTTCGTCCGGCGTGAAGAGGAGCCGTAACAGCCTGAAAAGGCTTGGTTACTTCGAGGATGTAGCTATTAATAGGAACCCCGGCACATCGCGCGACAAGATGAAGCTCGACGTTTCGGTCAAAGAACGTCCGACAGGGGCTATCACTCTCGGTATGGGCTTTAGCTCTGTCGATAAGCTTGTTGCAACGGCCTCGGTCTCCCAGTCCAACCTCTTCGGCACCGGAAAGGTGCTTGAGGTCTCCGGTACGATCAGCGCTACCTCAAGCAAGTATCAGTTGAGCCTCACCGAGCCGTGGCTCTTTGATAAACCGCTTAGCGCCGGGTTTGATATCTATAATACCGAGCGCGAGTATCCGGACTTCACAATGGAGAAGAAGGGCTTTCAGCTTCGTTTCGGCTTTCCGCTCTATAAGCGTTATACAAAAGGCGTTATTACCTATAAGTATGAGCAGGCCGATGTTACGGATGTCGATAAGACCGCTTCGCTTGTCATAAGGGACCAGGAGGGGTCGAGCACTATCTCCAGTGTGCAGTTCTTTGCCAGGCACGATACGCGTAACGACGCCTATTTTCCGACCGAGGGAGAGACCGTTACCTTTTCGGTTGAATATGCCGGGCTTGGCGCCGACACCATATATACGAAGTACGAGGGAAGCGCGATTAAGTTCTTCCCCATGCCGTACCAGACTATCTTTGCTGCGAAGGCGATGATGGGACATGTGGCGACTTCATACGGCAATGATGTCCCGCTCTATGAAAAATATTTCCTTGGCGGTATAAGTTCGATAAGGGGTTTTGAGACGAGGAAAGTCGGTCCGCGCGATGATGATACCGGCGAGTATATAGGCGGCGCGACAGCGGCAGTATTGAACCTCGAAGTGCTCTTTCCGCTCTTTGGTCAAAAGAGCATGAGAGGGGTCGTCTTCTATGATATTGGAAATGCGTTTGACAGCAGCATCGACTTAAACGATCTTCGCAGCGGCGTCGGCCTTGGCGTGAGGTGGTTCTCTCCGGTCGGCCCGATAAGGCTTGAGTGGGGTTATAACCTGGACCAGAGAGACGACGAAGATACCGCTCAGTGGGAGTTCGGCATAGGCACAAGTTTCTAAATAGTTGATTAGGTCAGAGTTTTCTTAGGTCTATAAATAATGGCAGGCGCGCCTTAGTTGGGCGTCTGGCCACAAAACAAAAAAACAAGGAGTAGTAAACAATGAAAAATTTCAAACTGTTATCCGTGGCTCTTCTCGCAATGCTCTTATTCGCTGTACCCGTTATGGCCAAGGAAGTAAAGATCGGCTACGTAGACTTCTTGAGAGCCCTTAACGAGTGTGACGAGGGTTTAAGGGCAAAGGAGAGGCTGGAAGCCGAGGCCAAGTCCATAGAGGAAGAGCTCAATAAGAAGCAAGAGGTCCTTAAGACCCTTAAGGATGAGATAGACAAAAAGGAAGCTGTCTGGAACGAAGAGACGGCAGTGGCTAAGAAGAAGGAATTTAACGAAAAGGCCGAAGAGTTCCAGATGACCTTTAACGAGGTCAGAGGCGAACTTGCAAAGAAGCAGAAGCAGTCTGAGCAGGATATTATAATAGGGCTCACCGATACGGTTAAGAGGGTCGCAAAGGATACCGGTTACAGGTATGTGTTCGAGCGCGGCACCGCCGGGCTGGTATACGCTCCTGATAGCGACGACCTGACCGATAAGGTCGTTGAAGAGTATAATAAGCAGACCAGGCAGGAAAAGAAATAAGGCCTATCTTGGAAGAATTTAAGACAGCCGGAGCAGTAGCGGCCCTTGTCGGCGGGTATGTCGAGGGAGACGCGTCTGTAATTATTACCGACGTTGCTTCGATCGACGACGCTTGCGCGGGACACTTGACCTTTGCCTCTTCCCCAAAGGCCCTTAAGGCTGCGCTTTCATCGGGGGCATCGGTTGTGATAGTGGACGAAGCCCTGGCGCGGGGTCTGGAGCGAGGAGATAAGTCTCTCATCGTCGTAGCCCAGGAAGCCCAAGGCGCCTTTTCGAAAGTTCTTCTGCAGTTTCGCCCCTTGCCCACCTATGCGCCCGGCATAAGTGACAGGGCCGAGGTAAGCGACGGCGCGCAGGTAGGCGCGGGTGTTACGATAATGAGTTTTGCCGTTATCTCCGAAGGGGCCAGTGTCGGCGACGGTACGGTTATATTTCCCGGCGTTTTTGTCGGACCGGGTGCCTCTATAGGTTCCGGCTCGACCATACACCCGAACGTATCGATATACGACGGCTCTATAATAGGCGACCGCGTTATCGTACATGCCGGTTCGGTTATAGGGAGCGACGGTTTCGGTTATATCTCCGACGCTTCGGGCCACCATAAGATAGCCCAGCGCGGCATTGTAAGGATAGAAGATGACGTAGAGATCGGAGCCTCTGTCACCATAGACCGGGCAACCGTAGGCGAGACGCTTATAGGTCGCGGCACGAAGATAGATAATCTCGTGCAGATTGCCCATAACGTAAAGGTTGGCGAGGCCTCTATATTGGTCGCACAGGTCGGCATAGCCGGTAGCACGCGTCTTGGCAAGGGTGTCGTGCTCGGAGGGCAGGCCGGACTGGTCGGCCACATAGAGCTTGGAGACGGGGCCATGGTCGGTGCCGGTTCGGGTCTCTCATGTAGCGTGCCGGCGGGTGAGATATATTCCGGTCACCCCGCAATACCGCACAGGACGTGGCTGCGTGTGCAGCCGGTATATAAGAAGCTGCCTGATCTAAAAAAGCAGGTCAACGATCTTGAAAAGAGGCTCTCGGTGCTTGAAGAGGGCAAGGAGGAGGGCGACAGTGAGTGAGGAGACAAAAGGGTTTGTTGTGGATATTAACGAGATTTTCTCGATACTGCCGCACCGATACCCCTTTCTTTTAATAGACAGGGTTTTAGAGCTTGAGAAAAATACGACGATAAAGTGTCTTAAGAACGTCACGATAAACGAGCCCTTTTTTCAGGGCCACTTTCCGGGTCATCCCGTTATGCCGGGCGTTCTGATTGTAGAGGCGATGGCGCAGGCAGGAGGCATACTGGCCTTTAAGAGCGCCGATGTCAGCGATAGCCTGGTATATTTTATGGGTATAGACAAGGCAAAGTTTCGCCGCCCGGTCGTGCCGGGCGACTCTCTTGAACTGATAATCTCCGTTACGAGGCAGAGGGGCAAGATCTGGTCTTTCAAGGGCGAGGCCTTTGTGGACGGAAAACGCGTTGCGAACGCGGAACTAATGGCCACCATAGTCGAAGGTGAAAAGCAGTAAAGGTATTTAAGAAATGGATCAGGCTTCATCTAATATAAAAGAAGTAGATATACACCCGACGGCCCTTGTGCATCCGACCGCCGAGCTTGATTCCGGCGTTGAGGTCGGCCCCTACTCGGTCATCGGCGAGGATGTAAAGATAGGGCGCGATACCCGTATCGGGCCGCATGTCACCGTCGATAAGTGGACGACCATCGGCAGCGAAAATGAAATATTTCAGTTCTGTTCCATCGGCGCTCCGCCGCAGGATCTTGGTTACAAGGGCGAAAAGACCGAACTGATAATCGGCGATAATAATGTCATTCGCGAGTTTGTCACCATGCACAGGGCGACGACCAAGGAGCAGGGTATAACGAGGTGCGGCTCTAATAATCTATTTATGAACTACGTGCATGTGGCGCATGATTGCAGGGTCGGCGACCATATCATAATGGCCAATGCCGCCACCCTTGCCGGACATGTCGATATAGACGACCACGCCATAGTGGGCGGACTTGTCGCCGTGCACCAGCACGTACGCATCGGGGCCTATTGTATAATAGGCGGCGCTTCGGCAGTGAGCAAGGATGTGCCGCCTTACGTTATGGCAGTCGGCAACCGCGCAAAACTCTACAGGTTAAATAGCGTGGGGCTGCGTCGCAGCGGTTTCTCAAATGAAGAGATCTCCGATATCAAAAAGGCCTACAAGATATTATTTATGTCGTCCCTGACGCTCAAGGAGGCAACGGCGAGGCTTGCCGGTGAGATGCCCGACTCGGTACATGCCAAGACCTTTCTTGACTTTATAAAGGAATCGCACCGCGGGCTGGTAAGGGTAAAGACTAAGAAGAAGGGCGAGCATCATGACGAAGATTAGGTCAGCCGTAATCGGGGCGGGTTATCTCGGAAAGTTTCACGCCGAGAAGTACGCCTCTCTGGAATGCACCGAGCTCGTTGGTGTAGTCGACGCCGACTGCGAAACCGCGCGCGCACTAGCGGCCAGGCTCCATACGGCCTCTTTTACAGACTACCGTGAACTTATCGGCAAGGTCGACGCCGTAAGCATCGTTACGCCGACCAATACCCACTTTGATATCTGCATGGACTTTTTAAAAAACGGCGTAGATGTCCTCTTGGAGAAACCGATGACCGTCACACCCGAAGAGGCGGGGCTGCTTATCGAGGCCTCGGAGAAATCGGGCACTATCTTACAGGTAGGCCATCTCGAAAGGTTTAACGCCGCGGTTGTGGCGCTGGAGGGTAAGCTCTCCAAGCCTATGTTTATTGAGGCCCACCGTCTTTCGTCCTTCCCTAACAGGGGGACCGATGTGGATGTCGTGCTCGATCTCATGATCCACGATATCGATATAATCCTGAATCTGGTAAAGTCGGAGGTCGAGTCTGTTGACGCCTCCGGCGTGCCTATAATATCGGATAAGGTAGATATTGCAAATGCGCGCCTTACATTCGCTAACGGATGCGTGGCCAATGTCACGGCCAGCCGCGTCTCTCTGGAGCCGCAGCGCAGGATACGGCTCTTTCAGCCCGATGCCTATATAGCTATCGATTACGCAAAACAGCATATCTCTATCTACAAACGCGGCGAACCGGCCGACCCACCCGATAAAATAGTATCGGGTCCGCCCAATATTTCCATAGAGGATCTCGATATAGTAAAAAAGGACGTGCTCTTCGAAGAGATAAAGCACTTCCTCGACTGTTCGCGCACGCGAAATAAGCCGCTCGTTACGGGATATGACGGAAGGCGCGCACTTGTCGTTGCGCAGAGGATACAAGAGTCGGTTAGAAAGTCTATGGAGCGGATTACCAATCATATTGAAGGAGTTACGGTCTAACCGGTCTTATGGCTAAAAAAGTATTTATCGTAAGCGGGGAGGAGTCGGGAGACAAACACGGTAGCGCGCTCATGGAGTCCCTTAAGGGGCTTGATTCGTCGATCAGCTTCGTCGGAATGGGTGGCGACAGGATGCGTAAGTCCGGGCTCAGCGGGCTGGACGCTTCAAGGGTATCTGTCGTCGGCATATCCGAGGCCCTTAAGAAACTTCCGGGTATTATGGGGGTTCTCAAGGAGTTAAAGAAGCTCTTCCTAAAGGAGAAGCCCGACTGCGTCGTGCTTATAGACCTTCCGGACTTCAACCTGCGTTTCGCTTCATTCGTAAAAAAACACGGCGTGCCCGTGGTATATTATATAAGCCCCCAGGTATGGGCCTGGCGAGAGAGCCGTATCAAGAAGATAGCCGCCCTTGTCGATAAGATGCTCGTGGTATTTCCTTTTGAGAAGGAGATATACGAGCGAGAGGGCGTGGACGTGGAGTTCGTAGGCCACCCGCTTACCGATATGGTGAAGATCGACAAGACTAGAAACGAGGCAAAGGCCGAGCTCGGTTATAACAGGCAGGACTGTGTAGTAACGCTCCTGCCCGGCAGCCGCGAGGAAGAGGTCGAGAAGATGCTGCCTCTCATGATCGAATCTATGGAGGTCTTGAAACACGAGAGCCGCTGGCGCATGAAATATATTGTAGTCTGCGCAGGTAATATCTCCGAAGAGCAGATAGAGAGACATATAGAGGGCGCCGATCTTCATATAAGGGTCATGAAGGGTAATATGTATACGGCTCTCAGGGCCTCTCTCGCAGCTGTGGTAACTTCGGGTACGGCGACACTTGAGGCCGCCCTTGTCGGCACGCCGCACCTGGTAATATACAAGCTTGCGGCTTCGTCATACCTGCTCGGCAAGATGCTTATCGGCATAAAGCATATCGGGCTTCCCAATATAATAGCGGGCGAAGAGGTCGTGCCGGAGCTTATTCAGGGCGCGGCAAATCCCAAGAAGATATGTCAGGAGACATTACACCTTCTGGAGGATAGCGTATATATGGATCGCGCCGCCAGAGGCTTTGCAAAGATCAGGGAATCTCTCGGTACGGGCGGGGCGAGCCTTAAGGCCGCCCAAGCCGTAAAGAAGACCCTCGACGCCTCATAGGGATATAGATAGATGTCCGTATATATCCGACTTTTAAAACACCTCTTGGCATATAAGTCCACGGTGATTATAGCCGTGCTCTGTATGGTGGTCTTCGCCCTTACCAATGGCGCGATGGCCTATCTCATCGGCCCGGTCATGAAGTTCCTCTTTACCTCCGGCGGCGACGAGGTTATCAACCTCGTTCCCTACAACCTCTTCCCCCTGGAGCGCGAGCAGATGCTCTATGCCGTGCCCTTTGCCATCATCATAGTAGCCGTTGTAAAGGGGGGCGCAAGCTTCGGGCAGACCTATCTCATGGGTTTTGTCGGACAGCGCGTCGTTGTCGATATAAGAGAAAAACTCTACCGCCAGATTCTCGGCATGCCTCTAAATTATTTTTCTGAAAATACAACCGGCGAGTTGACGGCGCGTATGACCTACGACGTCAATATGTTGCATAATATGACGACCGAGACATTCTCCAGGGTCATGAAGCAGTGTTTGACCATCGTCGTTCTTGCCTCTGTCGTTATCAGCATGGACTGGAAGCTCTCGCTCGTCGCCTTTGTGGCCTTTCCGGCGGTCATATACCCGATGGTCAACTTTGGACGGAAGGTCAAGAAGGCCTCAAAGAAGGGGCAGGAGACGGTCGGTATGATGACCTCTCTCTTAAACGAGGCCATAAGCGGCGTGCGTATCGTAAAGGCCTTCTGCATGGAGGGTTACGAGGCGGGTAAGTTTCAGATAGAGAACGAACGGTTGGCAAAGTACCACATGAAAAATATTAAGGTCCGCGCCATATCCGGCCCGATGATGGAGGCGATGGGCGCGATAGGCTTTGCCGCTACCATATATTACGCCGCCTACAGGATTAACGCCGGTACGCTCGCGCCGGAGAATTTCATATCCTTCTTCGCCGCTGTCATGATGCTCTATCAGCCGATAAAGGCCCTTAACGGCGTGAACCTCAATCTGCAAAACGGACTTGCCGCGGCACAGCGCATATTCGACCTACTGGATGAAAAGACCGAAGAGGATCTGATGGCCGGAGAGCGCACGCTCGACACCCTCTCGGAGTCGATAGAGTTCAGGGCGGTGGACTTTAAGTACGGTGACAAGAAGGTCCTTAACTCCATAAATCTAAAGGTCAAGAAGGGCGAGATGGCGGCCCTTGTCGGCATGAGCGGCGCGGGCAAGTCCACGCTCGTAAATCTCTTGCCGAGGTTTTTTGACGTAACGAGCGGCAGCCTGCTCTTTGACGGCAATGACATAAGAGACTTTACGCTAAAGAGTCTTAGAAATAATGTCGCCATAGTCTCTCAACAGGTCATACTCTTTAACGATACGATCAAAAACAACCTCGCCTACGGCGACACCCACTTTACCGACGCCGAGGTGATGTCGGCGGCTATTGCCGCCAATATAGACGGCTTTATCAAAAAGCTTCCAAAGGGTTACGACACGGTAATAGGCGAGGGCGGTTTCAAGCTCTCCGGCGGAGAGAGGCAACGCCTCTCGATTGCTCGCGCCATACTCAAGAACGCGCCCATACTGATCATGGACGAGGCCACGAGCGCGCTAGATACCGACAGCGAGATAGAGGTCCAGAAGGGGCTAAGCAATCTCATGTCGGGCCGTACGACATTCGTAATAGCCCACCGCCTTTCGACCGTTCGTAATGCCGACGTTATATTCGTCCTCAAGGACGGAGAGCTGAAAGAGGTCGGCAATCACGACAAACTACTGGAAATCGGCGGCGAGTATTCGCGCCTCTATACGATGCAGATACACGGCTCCTTCGATAGTACCATTAATTGAAAATTGCCCTTTTCCCCGCCACACAGGTGTGGTCTTATTTTTTACTCCATAATTAATGTCGTGGAAAAGAGAATATAAGTTGTTAATTGATTAGCTCCGCGAATATAGGGCCACACCTGTGTGGCTTCGTTGTGATAGAAATATAAAGCTCAACGTACATACGTACGCCTCGCTTTCTATTTTTATCCCGCCTCGACCTTGGAGAAAATTGCTAATTTTCTCCAGGCTACTAAAGAACTAACGATTTGAAGAAAAGCTTTACAAAAAAACTTGGCCTTGCGCTCATCCCGCCGACCGTCTACTGGATATTAAATATCATTGCCGCGACCATGCGCATCAAGACGGTCAACTACGACGTATGCCGTGCGCTGGCCGATAAGAACGAGAACTGTATCTTCTCCTGCTGGCACGGGCGGCTGGGCATGATGCCCTTTACCTATAAGAACAGAAAGCTGACCGGCCTTATAAGCCGCCATTCGGACGGCGAATTACTGGCGCGCTTTTTTAAAAAGTTTAATATAGAGGCCGTTCGCGGCTCGACCACTCGCGGCGCGACCGAAGGGCTTCGCGCCATGATCCGCGCCGCCCGCTCCGGGCGCGACCTCGGCATCACCCCCGATGGCCCTAAAGGCCCCCCGCGCCTAGCCCAGATGGGAGTAATACAGGCCGCGCGTCTCACCGGTCTGCCGATAATCCCCGTAACATTCGCGGCCTCAAGCAAGGCGACCTTTTCGAGTTGGGATAGCTTTATATTTCCCTACCCCTTCGCGCGAGGCATCTTCATCTACGGCGACGCTATCACGGTAAAGCGCGACGCAACGCCCGAAGAGATGGAAGCCAAACGTCTCGAAGTCGAAAGAGCCATGAACGAGATAACCGATAGGGCCGACGGGATGATATCTAGTTATTGAAAGCTTTTTTTAATAAGTATCTGCCCTGATATTGTCCTTCTTTAACTCTATCTCTTCCTCATTTGACCGTTTCCTGTTAAAATAAAAAATTAATCAAATCAGGGAGTATTTATTTGTATCTGATCTATAACATAGCCATCCATATCGCGCTCATCGTGCTCTTGCCTTATTATATCTTCCGTATGGCGACGAGCGGCAAGTACCGCGAGGGGCTTGTTGAGCGGCTTGGTTCTATCGGCTCTAAGGCCGATGTCCTTGGTGCGGGTAAACGCGTCTGGGTACATGCCGTATCGGTCGGCGAGGCGCGCGCGGCCATGCCGCTATTGCGTCGCATAAAGGAAGAGAGGCCGGATATCCGGATCATATTTTCGACCGTAACGCCGACGGGTCAGCACGTCGCCAAAAAAGAAGGAGACGGTCTCATAGAGCTGCTGCTCTTTTTGCCGCTCGACTTTTCATGGGCTATTAAGGCTGTGCTTGATAAGGTCAGGCCCGATCTCTTTGTTATCGTCGAAAAAGAGTACTGGCCGAACCTCATAAAGATGCTCGATTGCCGCGGCGTGCCGGTCGCCGTTGTAAACGGCACGATGAGCGAGGGTTCTTTTAAAAGCTTTAAACGTTTTAAATTTTTTGCAGGAGATCTCTTTAAAAGACTCTCTCTATTTTCGGCCCGCACCGAACTCGACGCCCGGAAGGCCAGAGAGCTCGGTGTGCCAAGCCAAAATATCTTTACTACAGGCAATATGAAGTTCGACATGGAAGCCACGGAAGATATAGACGATAAGGCCCTCGACCTGGCCCATACATTCGGCTTCGGGGCGGGTGATATAATATTTGTCGCAGGCTCGACGCATCCGGGCGAGGAAGAGATCCTATTAAAGGCATTTAAGAGGTTTAGAAAAAAGTCTCATAATCTCAGGCTTCTGATCGCCCCGCGCCACCCGGAAAGATTCAATGAGGTGGCCTCTATAATAGAAAAGAGCGGCCTTGAATGCGTGCGCCGTACCCGGTGCAGCCACGGCGGCTGCTCGGAGGTCGCCCCGGTCGCCCTGCTCGACACGCTTGGCGAACTCTTTACGGCCTATGCGCTAGCCAATATAGCCTTTGTCGGCGGCTCGCTTGTCCAAGGCGTAGGCGGCCATAACCTGCTCGAACCGGCCTACTTCGCAGCCCCTGTATTTTACGGGCCGTACATATCGTCTTGCGAGGAGATGGCCTCGCTCATCGAATCGGCCGATGCAGGCTGCCGCCTGCCGAACGCGGAGGCGCTTCATGCAGAGCTTGAATTACTGTTGAACGACCCGACAAAGAGGATTCGTTTGGGCGCAAATGGGAAGGCTCTCTTAGAGGGGCTTAGAGGCACGACCGACAAGACATTCAATATGTTAATGGAGTTAATTAAATAGATGGAAAAACGCGACGACTTAAGGACGAAGATCACGGAGGGCAGGGTAGGTCCGGGGCTGGACGCTCTTTTAAGGCCGCTCTCGATTCTTTTTGGCATAGGCGCGCGCATGCGGGCCTTCTTTTATTCTATCGGCCTCTTTCGATCACTCTCGATAAAGACGAAGGTCGTATCGGTCGGTAATATCAGCGCCGGGGGCACTGGCAAGACGCCGGTGACGATGCTCCTGGCGCGTCTCTTTATCGAACGCGGAAAGAGGCCGCTGATCCTGAGCCGCGGTTACGGCGGCACCGTCGGCGGCGTAGGCGTGGTATCAGACGGATCGGAACTGCTCTTAAAGGCAAAAGACGGGGGTGACGAGCCGCGCCTCATGGCGACCTCCCTGCTTGAGCTTGGCGTACCGGTAGTTGTCGGGCCGGACCGCGTAAGGACGGGCCGCTTTGCCGTAAAGGAATTTAAGCCGGATGTGGTAATACTCGACGACGGTTTTCAGCATATGCGCCTTAAGCGCGACCTCGACATAGTGCTTCTTAGCCCAACGGCGGACCGCGCTAATGAACTTATGCTGCCTAGAGGCCTTCTTCGTGAGCCGCACTCCGCCCTTTCAAGGGCCGATATACTGCTCTTTAAAGGCGGCCTTCCAAGGAGCGGCCCCGACGGTGTCGCCGTAGCAAGCGACCTGCCGAGATTTTCTTTTTCATATAAACCGGCGACCCTTACGGAGCTTGAAGGCGATACTCGTAGAGGGGCCGAGAGACTAAGGGGTAAGCGCGTCTACCTCGTAGCCGCGCTGGCCTCGCCTCGATCATTCGAAGCGACTGTCGAGTCGCTTGGCGCGCTCATCTACGGCAGGGCGTTTTTTGACGATCATCACCCCTATGACGGACAGGATATAAAGAATATAGTCGAAAGCTCTATGGAGGTAGATTATATAATCACTACCGAAAAGGATGCGGTAAAACTCTTGCAATATAAAGACCAGCTCAAAAAGCTGCGCGTACTCTCAGTGGATGTTGAGATGGACAGCCCGGATGGGTTTATGGAGCTGGTAATGACCAGGCTCTTTAGCGAGGAAGAGCAGAGGTGATATTTTTTCTCTTAAGGCTTCTATCCTTTGTCGTCGGACACCTGCCGCTCTTTGTCGTATACCCGCTCGGAGCCCTGCTGGGTCGCGCGGCCTATCTTGTGGACGGCTCCCATAGAAAGAGGGCGCAGGAAAATCTCCGGCGCGTTTTTACTGAAAAGAGCCCTGCCGATATTACCGCCCTCTCAAAAGAAGTCTTTAAAAATCTTGGAATAACCGCGCTGGAATTCCTGCGTATACCTTATCTTAATCTCTCAGACCTGGATGGTTATGTCACTCACGAGGGGCTTGAACATATAGACAGGGCAAGAGAGAGCGGTAAGGGCATTATCTTCATCACGGCCCACTTTGGCAACTGGGAGCTGATGGCCGCGGCCTCGGCCCTGAGGGGCTACCCACTTGATGTCGTTGCCCGCAGGCAAAAGGGCTCGTCGGTTGAAAAGTTTGTCGAGTGGGTTCGCTCTTCACCCGGAAATAGGGTGATAGACAAGCGCGGCTCCATGCGCGAACTTCTTCGCACCTTATCCGGAGAGAGATTGCTCGGTATACTCGTCGACCAAAACGTCTCTCGAAAGGAAGGTCTCTTCGTTGATTTTCTAGGCACTCCGGCCTGTACCAACAAGGGGCCGGCACTGCTTGCCCTCAAAAAGGGCGCGGCGGTCCTTCCCGTCTTCTCCTTCAGGCAGGGCAGGAGACACCGCGTCGTAGTGGGCGAACAATTTGCGCTGCCCGATACAGGCGACCGCGACAGGGATATCTTAATCTTGACCGAATCTATAACAGACGCCGTGGCAGAGGCCGTAAGAAAGGCTCCAGAGCAGTGGTTCTGGGTGCACCGCCGCTGGAAAACCCGTGAAAATTGATCTTTTTCCCGCCACACAGGTGTGATATTATTCTCGCGAGTTATATTCGTCGCGGAAAGAAAGTAGTAGGCCGCGAGGGTCAGTTTTGTGAAATTAAGAGCACACCTGTGTGGCTTTGTTGGAGCTAAAAATAAAAATGCTCACGTATAAGACATACGCTCCGCTTTTTACTTTCAGCCCCGCCTCGACCTCGGAAAAAATCTCTAATTTTCACTCCTTTCTCCCTTCCTCTTTTTAAAGGCTTTAAAGGACTCGCTTCGCGGAAGGAAAAGACAAGGGCAGGGCGCGTTGCGGGGTTGCTTTTGCTTTTTCCTCTTTTTGTGCCTTGGACGGAACCTTTTAAGACTTAAAGATCTTAAAGGACTCGCTTCGCGTAAAGAAAGGGGCAAGCAGAGGCGCACACTTTTGTGTGCGGGTAAGGGGGGTAATTTCTTCTCTTCTATGGTCAAAATAGCCAGATTTGCTACAATTCTTCTTTTTCCGCATTTTTTCCGCAAAAAATCTTTAAAAACGTTTTTATCAATGGTTTTTATCTTGAGTATGTGCTATATAATTACCTCATGTAGTGGAGTCTTTTATCTTAAATCTCTTTTAATGCACAATAGATTGCGGGCCTTTTATGGGACTATACGAAAAGCTTATAGATGTCAGAGAGCGTATCGACCGGGCTGCAAGGAGTGTTGGGCGTAATCCGGATGAGGTTGAGCTGGTCGCCGTTACTAAATCGCTTGAGCTAAAGAAGGTGCGCGAGGGTGTCAGGGCAGGCATGAGGATCTTTGGAGAGAATTATATCCAGGAGTCCGAAGAGAAGGTCTTGAAGGTAAAAAACCCTAACGTAAAGTGGCATTTCATAGGCCATCTTCAAAAAAACAAAGTAAAACAGGCTGTTGTCTTATTCGATATGATAGAGACGGTCGATAGCCTTTCTCTCGCTAAAGAGATAAACAAGAGAGTCGAAGAGTCGATGGATGTGCTTATACAGGTAAAGCTCGGCGGCGAGAAGAGCAAGGGTGGCGTAATGCCCAAAGAGGCCCTGGAGCTTGCCCGCGAGGTATCGGCGCTTAAGAAGCTTAATCTGAAAGGGCTCATGGCGGTTCCTCCGTTCTTCGAGGACCCGGAGATGTCAAAGCCCTATTTTACCACCCTCAGGCGCATAGCCGAACGTATAAATAGCGAGCAGATACCGGGACTTAAGCTTACCGAACTATCAATGGGCATGTCGCACGACTTTGAGGTCGCCGTCAAGGAGGGGGCCACCATAGTAAGGGTAGGCACCGCGTTATTTGGACCCAGAAAGCCTAAGTAAGGCATGTTAATGAATAAGACCGTTGGTTTTATCGGCGCAGGAAATATGGCCGAGGTCATTATTAAGGGGCTCATAGACTCCGGCACCGTGAGCGCGGGCCGGATTCACGCATCGGATAAATACCCGGCACGCCTCCTGCATATAGCGGAAACCTATAAGATAGAAATCCATAATAAAAATTTCGAGGTCGTAAAGAACTCGGATATCGTCTTCCTGTCGGTCAAGCCGAACGACATCGAGTCTTGCGTTAAGGCGCTCGCCGCAGATTTTTCCCGCTCAGATGAAACGGTGGTAATCTCTATTGCCGCCGGAATAACCACGGAGAAGATACTACTCTGGTTGAGAGAGGCCGATGCAAAAGACCTTCCGCCTGTTGTAAGGGCAATGCCCAATACCCCGGCCCTTGTGGGGGAGGGAATGGTCGCGCTCGCTCCGGGCGAGACGGCCGGCCCGGATGACGTCGCACTGGCTGAGGCGCTCTTTAAGACGGTCGGTTCGGTCGTAAGTTTTACCGATGAGACTCACATGAATGCTGTGACCGGCCTTAGCGGTAGCGGCCCGGCCTATGTATTCCTCTTTATGGAGGCCATGACAGAGGCGGGGGTAAGGCTCGGTATGGACAAAGAGACCTCAAAGGAGCTGGCCCTTCAGACCACTATAGGCGCGGCCAGGCTCGCCAAAGAGAGCGAATTCGACCTCTCGAAACTTCGTGAGATGGTCACGAGTCCGGGCGGCACTACCATGGAAGGACTTAAAACACTTGAAAAAGGCGGTTTCTATGATATCGTAATAGGAGCGGTCAATGCGGCCGCCAAGAGGGCCGGAGAGCTAGCCGCCGGCTAGCCCTCTCAGTGACTTCTTAATTCTATTTAAAGGTATCAGATGTCAGCCGACGTACTTTCAAATCTTCTCGCCGCCGTATCGATGTTGCTTCACTACGTCTTTACGATATATATGTGGCTCATCATTATCAGGGCGCTCCTGACCTGGGTAAACCCCGATCCTTACAATCCAATCGTACAGTTCCTATATAAAGCTACCGAACCTGTCTTACAGAAGGTAAGAAGGAAGGTTCCGTATCTTGGCGGAATAGATTTTTCCCCTATGATAGTTATCTTTGTTCTTATCTTTCTTGACAGTTTTTTGGTCTCATCCTTGCATGATATAGCTATTAGACTAAAGACAGGAGGCGGATTTTGAAGAAGACTGCAATGGATATACGCGAGCATAAATTAAAAAAGGCCCTTCGTGGTTACGATATGGAAGAGGTCGATAGCCTGAAACATATGGCCGCCGACGCGCTGGCAGAGTTAACGGGCGAAAACGCGAAATTATCTGATGAGATACATGAACTGAAAAAGAAGCTGACCGTCCGTATAAAGAGGGAAGAGGCCGTAAAGAAGGCCATCTCCACGGCCCAGAAGATGGCCGAGGGCCTGAAGGTTTCGGCTGAAAAAGAGGCCGAACTTATAGTGGGCAAGGCCGAGCTCGACGCCGAGGCGCTGGCCGGGCAGTCGGTGCGCCGCGTCGATGAACTGAGATCTGAAATCATGGGGCTAAAGAAGCAGCGCATGGAGCTTGAGAAATCGATTCGCGCATCGATCGACTACCATACGGGCCTTCTTGATCTAACGAGTGAAGAGTCGAGAAAGTCGGATGAAGAACTCGAAAAGCTCAAATTCCTCCGAAGAAAATAAACTTTCCATTTTAGAGAGATGCGACCATGCGCTCTATATCAGGGCGCGCGTCCAGCCTCGCGCCTCGTCTACCGGGATATCCGGTGTCACAGGCGACGCCCTGAAGCTCCGCGTAATGTCGCCTCCTGTCGAAGGCGAGGCGAATAAGGCCGTCTTAAAGTTCTTTTCAAAACTCCTGAAAGTCCCCAAAGGTTCCATATCGGTAGTCTCGGGTCTGCGTTCGAGAGATAAACGTATCAAGGTTGATACGGAAGAGGTTGAAGTCCTTGCTGCGATTATTGAAGAGCTGCTCTGAAACGGTTTGGCGGTTCTCTTAATTTCCTCTCTTGCTACGACCTATAATCCCTCTTATAAAGTTCATATTTGGCAGTATCGTTTCATTGCTCGGAGCGGATTTAAGGGCTTCTTCGTACTGGGCCATAGCCTCGTTATATCTTTTTATACAAAGCCTTTAAGCAGGTGTCGCATGTAGACAAAAAAAAGGCCACGGGTAAAACCGTGGCCTTTTTTATAGATAATTACTGGATGCAGAAGCCTTCTCTAAAAGCCTTTCTTAAACTTCGCAAAAGCCTTTTAAGAGCTTGGCCCTTGTAGGGTGGCGCAGTCTACGCAGGGCCTTGGCCTCTATCTGGCGTACCCTCTCTCTGGTAACGCCCAAGACCTTGCCGACCTCTTCGAGTGTGTAGTCCTGCTTTTCTCCGATGCCGAAGCGCATGCGCAAGACCTTTTCTTCCCGCGGTGTCAGGGTGTCTAATACCATCGTCGTCTGATCTGACAGGTCCTTCTCAATAGCCGCCTCTGCCGGGGAGGGGCTCTTTTCATCTTCTATAAAGTCTCCGAGCGAGCTTTCCTCGTCGTCGCCTATAGGGGTCTCAAGGCTGAGCGTCTGCTTCATCAGCCTGAGTATGCGGCGGACCTTTGCAATCGGTATATCCATCCTTGCGGCTATCTCGTCCGGGTGCGGTTCGCGCCCAAGCTCCTTGAGCAGTTGGCGAGAGGTCTGCAAGAGCCTGTTTATCGTCTCGATCATGTGGACCGGGATACGGATGGTCCTGCCGTGGTCGGCTATGGAGCGCGTAATGGCCTGCCTTATCCACCATGTGGCGTAGGTGGAGAATTTATAACCCTTCTTATAGTCAAATTTATCAACGGCCTTCATAAGGCCGATATTGCCTTCCTGTATGAGGTCGGAGAATTTAAGGCCGAGATTTACATACCTCTTGGCAATGGAGACTACCAGACGCAGGTTGGCTTCGATCAGCCTTCTCTTGGCCTCGTTTACGCTAAGGTTGTGTGAGTGTATCTCCATGGCAAGAACCTTAAGTTCATCTTTATCCATGTCGATTCGCCCAACGATATTAGCCACCCTGATCTTGGCCCTCTTGCCCTTCTTCGGTCCGCGTTTTTTGTCTTCGCGGGTAAGAAGGCGGTCGAGCCTCATCAAGCGGATGGCTATTACATCTATGATGCGGTTGGAGAGATTTATATCCTTGAGCATCTTATATGCGCCGACTCTCTTTCTGCGCTTTAGCTTTTCGAGATTTGCAATGAAATCTTCGGTATAGGCCGAGTCAAACTGGCTCGCCTCTTCGACCTCTTCGAGCAGGTCTTTTAGAGAAGAATGGCCCGTCTTAATCCTGTCGGTTATACGAAGTACCTCGCGCGATGCCAGCGGGCTCGATAGCGTAAGTTTTCTGAGTGAGGCCCGGCCCTCTTCTATAGCCTTGGCCAGTACGATCTCGTTCTCTCTCTTTAGGAGCGAGACAGAGCCCATCTCGCGCATATAGATTCTGACCGGATCTTCGACGCGTTCGCCGTCGGATGCGCTCTTTTTGGAGCCCTTACTCTCCTTCTTCGGGGCCTTGTCTGCGGTGTCCATGATGTCGATGCCTGCATCTCCCAGGGTTTCCAGAAGGCTGTCCATCTCTTCCACAGAGAAGGACTTTTCCGGCATGGCATCGTTGATCTCGTCGTAGGTAAGGAAGCCTTTGTCTTTACCGGAATCTATCAGACTCTGGATATTCTCTTCATTTTCATTTTTAGCGGTCATCTTCAATCCTTGGATTTGGTAGGCATATGTGCGGACATGGAAAGCACATTTAACTTAACTTTATAACACGCAGACCTGGTAAAGTCAAGGGTCTGATAATAGAAAAATAAGTATTTATAGATTTTTAAGTGGCTATCTGGAAATGAGATGAGAAATAGAGGTTGTGGCAGAACCATAGCGCCATTTTTCCGGAAGAGGAGAGGTCGGAGATTAGCGCCATATGACATCGGTGGCCGTCTTTTTATCTTTAAGAATTTTAGTCTCGATATGAAGGAAACCGGAGAGCCCAAAATTCCCTAACCCGATAGAATAAAATAATTATTGACACTTAATATAATTTCATGTAACCTGTATCCATTAATAAGTTCAGAGCAGGATTTGTACAGCAGGACCTTTAGATGTTCCTTTGGTTGCACAAGCCTCGATGACTTAGAAATTTTTAGAAAGGAGGCAATGTGCAATGGCTACAGGAACAGTAAAATGGTTTAACGAGTCAAAAGGCTTCGGTTTCATAGAGCAGGAGTCGGGTGAGGACGTATTTGTTCACTATACCGCAATTCAGGGTGATGGTTTCAAGACGCTCGCCGAAGGCCAGGCCGTGGAGTTTGAAGTAACCCAGGACCAGAAGGGATCAAAGGCAATAAACGTTACCGCAAAGTAACTTTATTATAATCTGACCTCAAGGCCCCCGTCATTTTATGGCGGGGGCCTTTTTATTGCCTTCGTCTCGCGCGGCTCCGTCCGGAGAGGTTGTCTTTCTCTTTTTCATATGCTAAAATTCAGAAATTCGTTGGTTCTCATCTTTGTTTTTTATCATCTTGGGGTTTTATTATGAAAGATAGAAGCAAGCGTATTCCCTTTAGGACCATTGTAAGTTACAATCCCGGCATAGAGCCGAACTTTAGCGCTTTTGCCACCAATCTATCGGAGACAGGGCTCCACATAGGGGCCAATAATACCTTTAACCCCGGAACGCGTATCTATATGTCTATCGGCTTTAGCAATGAAAGGTACGACTGCGAGGGCGATGTGGTATGGTCAAGCAGGCAGGGAGATGTCACTGGTATGGGTATAAAGTTCGAGCATATTCCGGACGGGCTTTTGGATATATACAAGAACCGCCGGGACTGACCCTTACAATCGTGCGGCGCGACAGGCTGGTCAAATTTTTCCCTTCAAATTATATACCTTTCAGTTTACACTATCTCTACTGATGACTGGAGGTATCTGTCCCATTGCTCTTTAACTCGCTTGAGTTCCTGATATTTTTTATTATTGTCTACCTCCTCTACAGGGTGTCGGGACACAGGTTTCAGAACCGTATGCTGCTCCTGGCGAGCTACTTCTTCTACGGCTGCTGGGACTGGCGATTTCTGGGACTTATATGGCTCTCCACCGTTGTGGACTATCTCTGCGGCCTCAAGTTACATTCTTCAAACGACCCTGCAAGGCGTCGTCTCTTTCTTGCTATCAGCCTTATTACAAATCTCGGCATACTTGCTTTTTTTAAATATTTTAACTTTTTTGCCGAAAGCCTCGGTGGGCTCTTTGGCTTTTTCGGCTTTGAGCTGGATTATGTCACGTTAAATATCATCCTTCCCGTGGGCATCTCTTTTTATACATTCCAGACGATGAGTTACACCATAGATATATACCGTAAGCAGTTGGAGCCTGCCCGCGACTTCTTCGACTTCGCTCTCTTTGTCGCTTTCTTTCCCCAGCTTGTCGCAGGGCCTATTGAGAGGGCAAGGCAGCTCTTGCCGCAGATAACCGCGCCGAGGATCGTCACCGACGATCAGGTATATAAGGGGTTATGGCTGATACTCTGGGGGCTCTTTAAGAAGGTCTTTATCGCCGATAACCTTGCCCGGATCGTGGACCTTGTCTTTGCGTCATCCGGAGATCTATCGGGCGGGGCGGTACTATTCGCCTCATATGCCTTCGCTTTCCAAATCTATGGCGACTTTTCCGGTTATTCCGATATCGCGCGCGGTATATCGAAGTTGATGGGTATAGAGATAATGGTCAACTTTCGTTTTCCGTATTTCGTTACCAACCCGCGGGACTTCTGGCGCAATTGGCATATAAGCCTCTCGACATGGCTTCGGGATTACCTCTATATACCTCTCGGCGGGAGCCGGAGCGGAAGTTCCGCGTTCTACAAGAATCTTATGATAACGATGATCCTCGGCGGCTTGTGGCACGGCGCTGCATGGACCTTTGTTATATGGGGCCTCTTTCATGGAATAATCCTATGCCTTCACAGGGTTATCGAACCCTATATTAGCTTTTCACCGGCAGGTCTCTTCGGTCGGCTTTGGTTTTTTCTCAGGGTTATATTTTTCTTTCACGTTACCTGTCTCGGCTGGCTCATATTCCGCGCCGGCTCTATGTCGGAGCTTAAGCAGATGCTCTACGCGCTTCTTTCCGATATCAGTTTTTCGGGAGTGACATTAAGGTATCTTGGCCTGCAGGTGGCCTTTTACGCCGCCCTGCTTATTGTCGTGCAGATATATAAGTTCTATAAGAAGGATATGTACGCGGTGCTCTGGTTGCCGCGTTACCTGAGGTGGCCGCTCTTTCTTGTGATTATATATTCCATATTGCTCTTTGGCGAGTTTGGTGTGCAGCAGTTCATATATTTTCAGTTTTAGGAGGTTCTGGTTTTTTAGATGACTGAGTGGATAGGACATATGCTCTCGATAGAGAGTTACGAGCTGGCCTATTATGCGGCGGCGCTAATCAAGCTCGCCATTGCGCTCGGTATTGTGTTGCTCCTTCGCAGGTTCTTCAGGGGGCGCGCAAAAGAGTTGCTCTATCTCGCCTTTATCGTATATCTCATAAGGCTGCTCTTCTTTATGAGTCCGTATGGTTTTACGTTATATGTAAAGGCGGCTAAGTCGGAGTTGACCGGCTTTGAGGAGGGTATTACCATCTACGAGAGGGACCTTTATAAAAAACCCTACAAGGCATATTTTTCCAGTACCGGGGGGGCGATGGTTGACGTGCTTGCCGTCGGTACGAGCCAGACCGTCGCGTTATACAAGCAACGTTACTTTCTGAACCGCTCCGGTTATGAAGAGAATGTCATCTTTAATCTCTTCGGCCTGCCGGGTTTTCAGCCTGTTGATCTGATGCTCTATTTTGAGCATATAAAACGCTTCAGGCCCTCTACGGTTCTCCTCTACGAGTCGGCCCTCGATTTGAACTACCTGATGTTCGAGAGGATGCCTATGGCCCCTCGCCAGGGGCTCTATCTTGCCGGTTTCGTATCGGGCTTTCTTAAGCACGGTTATATATCCGAGGCGGGTGAAGAGCTTAAGAGCCTCGCCATAGGAGAGCTGTTGCCGGAGTATAAGTATTCGTATATCTATAAGGCAATGACACGGCGGCTCTTTGGTCACAAGTCTTCGGTCTCGGCCTTTTCCGATAAAGAAGAAGCTATACCCTCGTTTAAGATACCTGAGTTGGATATAAAGCGTCTCGACTTCAACCTATCTTATGTCGAAGAGTTCCTTGCCCTCTGCCGCGGCGAGGGCATAGAGGTCATCATACTTGAAGGAACTTATAACCCGGTGGCCAGGAGTGAAGACCATGAATACGCAACCGGGTTAATAAGGCAGAGACTGGAGAGTCTGGCGGCGCGATATAAGAATACGCGTTTTATTCCCGCCTCGGCGCTCTACCGGTTCTCCGATAGCGAATGGAAGGACGCAACACATGCAACCGAGATGGCCGCATACCGCTTCAGGACACAACTCTTCAACGAGCACATTATTCCCTACCTAAAAGAACGCAAGGCGAACGCTAATCGCTAGTTTAAAGTAGCTTTTTCTAATCTGGATTGTTTACTGAGTACGCCAAAATAAAAAAGCCCCACCCTGTTGAGCGAAGCTAATTAGTTTTTCTTTGTTTACTTTCTTTTTTCCCAAAAAGAAAGTAAATGGCAGTCCCAGGGGGAGCCGGTCGTCGGTCGTCGGCTTCCTGCCCCCTTCCTTCGACTCCAGTTGCATTCGCTTACGCACGCGTCCTGCGCGCTCATCCTCCCTGGGGTCGGCGCTCGTTTGCGTTCGATTCCACCTTCAATGAGACTGCCAATAAATAAAAAAAGCCCCACTCTATCGAGCGGGGCCTTGTTTATTCATTGGCAGTCCCAGGGGGAATCGAACCCCCGTTTTCGCCGTGAGAGGGCGACGTCCTGGGCCACTAGACGATGGGACCGTATGAAGAAAACTTACAACACTTCCGCCACTATTGTCAATAGCGAAACACAGAGTCGTGTGATTTCTTTTGCGTGAGGAGCTTTTAGAATCTGAAAGTTATGTAGTACGCGGAAGAAGAAGGCCTCGGAGGCCTGATACTAAACAAAAGCAGAGGCAGGCAGGCAGACAGGTCTGCTCTTATTTCGCGAAGTGGGCCTGTAGGGGGCGGCTATTTCAGGGTTACGCGCTGTGGTTTAGGAGTAATATGCAGTTTTTACGAATTATACAGGCCTCCTCCTTTCACAATAATAAGAGGCTCCAGGGCTGTTTTTTTCTGAAATAAGCGCTCTTATAGCCCTATTTCTCCTTATTCAATTGACATCAGCCCTTAAATACCGTAACTTAATAAATTCTATCTTCTGGAATATAATGACGCTTAATAAAGAATTTTTATACGAAATAGCCGAGCTTTCGGAGCTGGCTGGAGACGCGATACTCGAAGTATACGAGAGCGGCGACTTTCAGACCGAGCTTAAGGCCGACTCTTCTCCGCTTACGGAGGCCGATCTCGCCTCGAATCGTGTGATAATCGACGGTCTTTCGAGGCTTACGCCCAATATCCCGGTGCTTAGTGAAGAGTGCCGCGAGGTCCCCTTTAAAGAGCGCGCCGATTGGCGGACTTTTTGGTGTGTCGACCCGCTGGACGGCACAAAAGAGTTTGTAAAGAGGAACGGCGAGTTTACCGTAAATATCGCCCTCATCGAAGAGGGTCGCCCGGTAATGGGCGTCGTTCATTCGCCGGTATTAGGTTTTACCTATTTTGCCTCAGAGAGAGCCGGGGCCTTTAAGGGTAATAGAGGCCAGCGGGACGGAGCGGCTTCTATCTCTGTAACGGGCTCTGTAACGGGCTCCGTCACCGACGGCAAGGGCGAGACCCTGCGACTGGTTGCAAGCCGCTCTCACCGGGGCAAAGAACTCGACGCTTATATCGAGGGTCTTGAGAGCTTGGGCAAGGTAGAGATTGTTTCCATGGGCAGTTCCTTAAAACTCTGTCTTGTGGCCGACGGTAGCGCAGATATATATCCGAGGCTCGGCCCGACCATGGAATGGGATACCGCCGCCGCACATGCTGTTGTCTCCGGCGCGGGCGGAAGGGTGACCGACCTTTCCGGCGCCGAGCTTTCTTATAATAAACCAAAACTGCTTAACCCGTATTTTATAGTAAGCGGCTCCGGCGAAGTGCCGGGGCGCGATTATCTTAAAAATCTTTTTAAAAATAGCAAATAAAAGGGAGGAAGAAGTATGTCAACGATTATTGAGCCGCATGGTGGAGAACTTAAAGAGAGGCTGGCCGGCGCAGAAGAGGCCGCAGTTATTAAAAAGGAATCGGTCGATTATCCCTCATGGGACCTAACGGCCCGTCAGATATGCGACCTTGAGATGATCTCTGTCGGGGCCTTCTCGCCTCTCGACGGTTTTATGAGAAAGGCCGATTACGAGTCGGTAAAGAATGACATTCGCATGGCGGACGGCACTGTGTGGCCGATGCCTATAACGCTTGACGTCACCGAAGAGTTCGCCGAAGGGATTAAAGAGGGCGACAAGGTCGCGCTTCGCGACTCCGAGGGCGTGATGATAGCTGTAATCGACGTAGAGAATATGTGGACGCCGGACAAGGGCGAAGAGGCCAGAAAGATCTTCGGCACGGACGACGTAAAACATCCGGCTGTGAATTACCTCTTTAATATCGCCGGCCCTGTTTATATCGGCGGCGCGGTTACCTGCGTAAGGCACGTCACCCACTACGACTTCGGACATCTGAGAAATACGCCCAGGGAATTAAGGGAACGCTTTAAGCGCCAGGGTTGGCATAATGTTGTCGCCTTCCAGACCCGTAACCCCATGCACCGCGCCCATCAGGAACTCACCTTTCGCGCGGCAAAGAGTTCGGAGGCTAACCTGCTCATACATCCTGTCGTCGGCATGACCAAGCCGGGCGATATAGATCACTACTCAAGGGTACGTTGTTATGAAAAGCTCATAACCCACTACCCGGAGCAGACGAGCGCTCTGTCGCTCCTGCCGCTTGCCATGCGCATGGGCGGGCCGCGCGAGGCGCTCTGGCACGCAATCATCAGAAAGAATTACGGCTGTACGCACTTTATCGTAGGCAGGGACCACGCCGGTCCGGGCTCCGATTCAAAGGGCGAGCCGTTTTACGGCCCTTACGACGCCCAGGATCTCGTAAGGCAGTATGAAGAAGAGATAGGCATGACGATGGTCCCCTTCAAGATGGTTGTCTACGTCAAGGAGCGCGCCGGTTATATGCCGATGGACGAGGTTGAGGACGGTCACACGACGATGTCGATCTCCGGTACCGAGTTCCGCCGCCGTTTGCAGGAAGGGCTCGACGTGCCCGAGTGGTTCAGCTTTAAGGGCATCGTTGAAGAGCTGAGAAAGACCCATCCGCCGAAGATAAAGCAGGGTTTTACGGTATTTTTCACCGGACTTTCCGGAGCCGGCAAGTCTACCATCGCCAACGCCCTTATGGTCAAGCTGCTTGAGCTTGGCGGCAGGAGCGTAACGATACTAGACGGCGATATCGTAAGAAAGAATCTTTCTAGCGAGCTTGGTTTTTCCAAGGAGCATCGTGATCTTAATATTTCAAGGATTGGTTTTGTGGCCAGCGAGATAACCAAGGCCGGCGGCGTCGCCATATGCGCACCCATCGCCCCATACGCAAAGACCAGAAGAGAGGTTCGCGAGGAGATCTCCAAGAACGGAGGTTACCTTGAGGTCTACGTCTCCACGCCGCTGGAAGAGTGCGAGGCAAGGGATCGCAAGGGGCTCTACGCCAAGGCCAGAGCCGGCACTGTAAAAGAGTTTACCGGCATAAGCGACCCCTACGAGGCCCCGGACAATCCGGAGCTTAATATCAATACCCTTGAGTACAGCCCGGACGAGGCCGCTCAAGCCATCCTTCTAAAACTTGAAAAGTTCGGCTACATCGCTTAGGTATAGAGTTGTAGAGCCTGAACGATCTTATAAAAAGCCCCCCGGACCTTCACGGACCGGGGGGCTTTACTTTTTGGAGCGCCAAGGGGTATTATAGAGATGTTTTGGAAAACTATTTGAATGGAATCGAGATGATAGATCTTCACTGCCATATACTGCCAGCAATAGACGACGGCCCGGCTATAATAGAACAGACGATGGCGATGTGCCGAGTTGCTGTGGAAGACGGCATAAAGACTATGGTGGCGACACCACACTTTAAACCCGGCAAGTTCGACCCTCCTACGCGTAAGGAGGTCTTCGATGCAGCCGAACTTGTTAATAAACGTATACGCGAAGAGGGGCTCGATCTGAAGATACTGATCGGCGCCGAGGTCCGCGCCGCCGAGGATATCTGGTCATATATCGAAGAAAATGACTATTTAACCTTAAACTGTACTGGCAAGTACTCGCTTGTGGAGTTTCCGTTAGGAGAACTGCCAGACTACTGGGACATGGTGATCTACGAACTTATAGAAAAGGGAGTAAGGCCGGTGATAGCCCATCCGGAGAGGAATGCGGGTTTTATCGATGACCCGGACCTGCTCTTTCCAGTGGTTAAAAGCGGCGCGATATTACAGCTCACGGCTGAGAGCGTCACCGGCGAGAGAGGACACGGCCTTGCCGATATTAGCGCATACCTGCTCAAGAATTCACTCGTTAAGATCATAGCCAGCGACTCTCATTCGGCAGATCGCAGACGGCCGATACTGTCAAAGGCGGTATCCGAGGCCTCTTATATCATTGGCAAGCGTGAGGCCCTTCGCATGGTTACGACCTATCCCGAACTCATAATATCCGGTCAACCGATTTGAGTTGCAGATTCCTTAATAGAGTAAAAGAGACGGTAGAGTCCAATGGCCTGATCGGGCGCGGCGAGACTATTCTTCTCGCCGTTTCAGGCGGTATAGACTCTATGGTTATGCTTGACCTCCTCTCGCGTCTGGCACGGGAGGAGGAATATGAACTAAAGCTCGTAATAGCCCATATGAACCATAATCTGCGTGGCGATGAAAGCCTGCGCGATCTCGACTTCGTACGCGCGGCGGCGACAAAGGCCGGTCTGGATTTTTTTGAAGAGACTCTCAAGGAGGGTGAGATAAGCGGTTCGATACAGGGCGGCGCAAGGAGGCTTCGCCACCTCTTCTTAAAGGACGTTGCGACGCGCTCCGGCGCGAGCCGTATCGCCCTGGCCCATAACCTTGACGACCGGGCCGAGACCGTCTTGATGAGTATCTTTCGCGGCGCATCTCTTAAGGGGCTTTCGTCCATGCCACCGAAACGCGGCTCGATTATAAGGCCGTTATTAGGGCTGAAGCGCGAAGATATCGAAGAGTACGCAGAAGAAAACGATATCGCCTATGTCAGCGATAGCTCAAACGACAAGACTGTATATCTTAGAAATAAAGTACGAAAGATCCTTATTCCGCTCATAGAGAATGACTATAGTCCGCAGGTGAAAGACCGGCTTTCGGAGCTTTCGGAGAGGTCGGCGCGCGATTCTGACTTTATTGATACGCTCAGTCTGAAGCTATTTGAGCGGGCGCTCTTGAGCGAGGATAAAGGTCGTATAGAACTGGATCGGACCTTACTCATAGAGGCGCACGAGGCCCTTTCCACAAGGGTTCTCCTTGAGGCAGCCAGGCGCCTGAAAGGTGAAAGCGCGGGTCTTTATTCTTCTCATATAGGGCTCTTTTTATCGGTCCTTAATGGGGACGCGCCTAATGGATATGTCGAGTTGCCCTTCTCTATCACTGTCAGCCGTGAGTACGAACGTTTGGTGATCGAGCGGAAGGATGGCTTGCCTAAAGCTCTGAATGCCGGTTTTGAGATCCTTCTTAACCTACCGGGTTCGACCGCCTTCGATGATGTCGGCGGGTCGGTCTTTGCCGAAGTTCTTTCCACGGAGGAGCCTATCAATATTAAGGGTCATGGCCCAATGTTTGCCTTATTTGATATGGAAGAGCTCGATGAGCTTATCAAGGCGGGCACCCGGTTGCGTCTGCGTTCGCTGCAACCGGGAGACCGCATGGAGCCTCTGGGAATGAAGGGTAGAAAGAAGCTCAAGGATATCTTTATCGATGCGAAGATTCCGGCGGCAAGGAGAAGGGTCACCCCCATACTGGTCGCGGGCGACGAGATCTTATGGGTGGCCGGTCTCAGGCAGTCCGAAAAGTTTAAGGTCACAGGCTCTACTCGCCTTATATTAAGGGTAGAGTTGCTCTCTCCCGTTTGAAAACCGGTAAATATGATATCTATATGAATAAAACCGAATCGACATTTATCACCTCAAGGTGGCCGGTCGTTTTCATCGTTATCGTCGCTGTCGGGCTCTTTGCCAATACCTTTGGTTACGGTTTCATCTATGACGATCAATATATGATCGTTGAGAATTGGTGGTTACGCGATATCTCTAATATCGGCGAGATCTTTTCGTCGTCGATGTGGGGCTTTAAACTCGGAAGCGAATCTAATTATTACAGGCCGGTAGCACATATGGTCTTTATGTCGGAGTTCAAACTCTTCGGCCTCTCGGGGACCGGATATCATGTAGTAAATTCGCTTCTACATGCGCTCTCGGCACTGCTTGTCTTCTTTATTACCAGACGCCTGCTCTTTGAAACGGAAGGGGTCAAGCCGGATAATTTTACGCCAAGCCTAACGCCAGATAATATGACGAATGATAAGTCGCAGCTAAGACAAAAGGCGAACTCCATCGCATTCTTTGCGGCCCTTTTATTCGCGGTCCATCCGGTCCATGTCGAGGTCGTGGCTATGGCCTCGGCAGTGGCCGAACTATCTGTGAGCCTGACCTACCTTGCCTCGCTCTACTTTTATATCAGGCACAGGGATGGCGGTGGGGGCGTATCTCTGCTCTTCTCTGTCCTGATCTTTGCCATTGCGCTCTTTTTGAAGGAGACCGGCGTTACCGTACTGGCCGTTATCGGCGCATATGATTTTTTTATAAAGAACAGGCTTTCTATAAGAGAAACCCTGCGGCCTGGTGCGCTCTTGAGATACCTGCCCTTCCTTGTCGCTTTTCTTATCTATATGGTGATAAGGATGCGCGTAATGGGCGGAGTGGTGCCGCTTGAACAAGAGGCTGGTTTAAGCTTCTTCGGTTATATCCTAAACGACTTTCCCCATCTTGCGAGTTATATAAGGCTCTTATTTTTGCCGGTTGATTTGAATGTATTCTATTCATTCCATCCCGTATATTCGCCGTTCGAGCCTCGCGCTCTTATAGGCATAATCGTCGTGCTGGTCTCGGCCGGCCTTGTCTTTTATTTTGGCAGAAGGCAGAGGACGATACTCTTTGGAGCGGCCCTTTTGATCCTCGCGCTCGCCCCGGCCTTATATCTGCCCGCGGTCGGAGTGCGCGGCAATAACTTTGCAGAGAGGTATCTATATATACCGTCGGCGGGTTTCTCTATTATCATAGCGTTTATATTTTACCGCCTCGTCTCCATGCGCCCCGCGGCTCGCAGGTATATCGGTATCTTTATCATAACCCTGGTTATCACGCTCTTCGGCATTAAGACGATATCGAGAAATATGGTCTGGAGTCATCCCTATCTGCTCTGGAAGGACGCGGCTTCAAAGACCTTTGATAGCGACGTCGTTTACGTTAATCTTGGCGGGGCCGCCGATAGCAAGGGGCTTACGGAGGAGGCGCTTGCGGCCTATGGTAAGGCCCTGGTATTGAATCCGGCATCCGTAGAGGCACATAATAATATCGGCTCGATATACTTTAAGGCGGCCCGTTACGACCTTGCCCTTGAGTACTATCAAAAGGCCCGTGATCTGACTTCAAATCCGAGGAGTCTTTCTATTGTATACGAGCAGATTGGCAATGTCTACTTTACAAAGGAAAGACACGACAAGGCCATTGAGAATTATAAGTCGAGCATAGCTACGGGCCGCACGAGCGCAGGGATATTTAATAAACTCGGTATCACCTATGGAAAACAAGGGTCTTTCCTGAAAGCAAAGAAGAGTTTTGAAGAGGCCCTTGCCATTAACCCCGACCATGTAGGCGCAAAGAGAAATCTCGAAGAGGTAAAAAGAGCGATTGGCCGGTGACGCAGCCTTTTTTACCAGCCCGTGAAAGGCAAATAACCTTCGACTTCTTTTGACAATTAGCCAAACAGGTGGTATCGTTTATCCATGTCATTTAAATCAGGATTCATAGCCATAATAGGCAGGCCCAATACGGGCAAGTCGACCCTCTTAAATAAGGTTTTAGGCGAGAAGGTAGCCATCGTGTCGGCTCGCCCCCAGACGACGCGTAACGCCATCAGGGGTGTCCATAATATGGATGACGCGCAGATGGTCTTTATCGATACGCCCGGCATACACCGCCTTACGGGGTTATTAAACGAGTTCATGATCCGCGAGGCTCTAAATGCCGTGCCGGATGTGGACTGCGTCCTCTTGGTAGTCGATTCGTCCAGAAGGCCGAGCGGGGACGAGAGGCTCATAATAGAGAACCTCCAATCCGTTAAATCCCCGGTCGTACTGGTGCTCAATAAGATAGACGCCGCCAGTAAAGAATCGCTCTTGCCGCTTATTAGAGAGTATTCAAAGCTCTTTAAATTTACCGAGACCGTTCCTGTGTCGGCGTTAACCGGCGAGGGTTTGCCTAACCTGATTGCTATACTTAAGGGCATTTTGCCAGAAGGGCCGTCTTACTTTCCCGACGACATCCTCACCGACGAACTGGAGCGCACCATCGCAGGAGAGATTATCAGGGAGAAGGTCTTTCGCCTTACGAAGCAGGAGATACCGTACTCCGTTGCCGTGGAGATCGAAGAGTTTGTCGAGAAGAAGAAGCTTATCTCCATAAAGGCTGCTATCAACGTAGAACGCGATTCGCAAAAAGGAATAGTAATAGGAAAACGCGGCGTCATGTTAAAGAAGATCGGCACCTCGGCGCGCGAAGATATTGAAAAACTGCTCAATACGAAGGTCTATCTAGAGCTCTTTGTAAAGGTCACTAAAGACTGGACCAAGAATAAAAGGGCGTTAAAAGAGTTCGGCTATACCCACTAAGCCGGTAAATAAGGTAGCATAGATGAAACCTGTAGTAGCTATAGTGGGCAGGCCCAATGTCGGCAAGTCCACTCTATTTAATAAACTCATAGGACATAGAAAGGCCATCGCGACCGATGAGCCGGGTGTGACGCGCGATCTCAACTTTGGAGAGATGCGCGAGGGTAGCCACCTCTTTACGCTCGTCGATACGGGCGGCTTTGAGCCCGATGTTAGCGAGTTGATTCCCGCCCAGATTAGAGAGCAGGCGCTCTTGGCAATAGAAGAGGCCGACGCCATAGTGTTTTTGATGGACGCGCGCACCGGGCCGACGCACGAGGACGGCGAGATAGTATCGCTGCTTCGGCGGTCCGGTAAGCCGGTATTTTTTGCGGCCAACAAGGTAGACGGCAAGGTCCACGAGCATCTGACGTCGGAATTTTATTCACTCGGCATCGATAATATATTCGGTATCTCGGCAGAGCACGGCGGAGGGGTCTATGAACTTATAGAGGCCCTTGTCGCGGTTCTGCCAGAACCCGAACCAGAGCCAGAACCAGAAGATGGAGCTGAATATGATGATGCTGACGACGAGCAAGAGAGTAAGGAAAGGTCCAGGCGCAACCGCGTGCGCGTGGCCCTTGTGGGCAGGCCCAACGCCGGCAAGTCGTCGCTCCTAAACAGGATAGCCGGAAAGAGGCGCGCCATAGTTACCGACATCGCCGGCACGACCCGCGACTCGGTCGATATGGACTTTGAGACCGGCGACCCGGTCAGGAAATATACCTTTATAGATACCGCCGGTATCAGGAAAAAGGCGCGTATATCGAGGCGTGTCGAGACCTATTGCGTAATGGAGGCCGTGAGGTCTATTGAGCGCTGCGACGTCGCCTGCCTTGTTATAGACGGCACAGAGGGCGTACAGGGGCAAGACGAGCGCGTGGCTGGCCTGATCGACAGGCGCGGCAGGGGATGCGTCATCGTCGTTAATAAGTGGGATATCGTCGAAAAAGATACCATGGCGACCAAGAGGTTCGAGGAGTCGATACGTTTTAAGGTTCCCTTTCTCGCATTTGCGCCTATCGTCTTCGTATCGGCCCTTACCGGTAAACGGGTCGATAATGTCTTAAGCGCCGTGGACCAAGTCAACGCGCAGCTCGACGAGCGCGTAACGACCGGAAAGCTGAACGACGTATTCGCCTCCATAAAGGTCAGGAAGAGGCCGCCCGTTTACAGGGGCAAGACCGTGAAGCTCTATTATGTGACCCAGGCCGGGACGAGGCCTCCGACCTTTATCGTCTTTACGAGCCACTCGGAGGCCATTACGCATAGCTACAAGAGGTATTTGATAAATTCCCTGAGAGAGGCCCTCGGGCTCGATATCGTGCCGATCCGGGTTCGCATTAAACAACGCAAGTAGGGCTTGAGCGGATAAATTACTTTCTTTTTTCAATAAATATATTTTTAGGTTGCGCCGGGCCTTTTGAGACGTTAAAATAGATGGATATTGAATACAATCAAACCTGGAGGATTTTATGACCAAGAAGCAGACGAAAGAACTTATAGACGCCCTTAACGAATCGCGGTCGTCGGAGCTAGCGGCTATCAGCCAGTATATGAACCATCACTACGAGTGCAAGGGCATGGAGAGCCTTACGGTTAAGGATCTCTTCCGCGCTCAGGCCCTTGAAGAGATGGGCCACGCAGAGCAGCTTGCCGAACGCATTACCGCACTCGGCGGTATTCCGACCCTCAAGAGCGGCACCGTAAAGCGCGGCAAGACGGTAAAAGAGATGCTTAAGATAGATTGCGAGCTTGAGCAGAAGGCCATCAAGCGCTACAAGGCCCAGATAAAGCTCGCCGAGAAGCTTGGCGATACGACGACAAGGCGTATGCTCGAAGATATACTTATCAGCGAAGAGGCCCATGCCGACGCGCACGAGGCCCTGTTGAGTTAATAGCGAATAGTACGAAAGGATTTTGAAATATGAAGAAATGGCGTTGTATAGAGTGCGGTTTTATCCACGAGGGCGACTCGCCTCCGGATGTATGCCCCGTATGCATGGCCCCGGCAGAGGCATTTGTCGAGGTACATGAAAGCTGAGAACGAAGACGGGCGTCTCGTCCCTGAAGAACCAAAAGAGAGAGGCGCCTCGAAAGAGATAAAAAGAAGAATAAGGGCAAACGGTCCCATGACCTTCGCGCAGTTCATGGAGACGGCCCTTTACTTTGATGACGGCGGTTATTATACCGGAGACGAAGAGAGATGGGGCCCCGAAGGGGACTATATAACAAATCTCGACGTCACGCCGGTATTTGCAAGGATCGTCGCAAAACAGATAAGAGAGATGTGGCAGCGCATGGGGTCTCCCGACGCCTTTAGCGTCTATGAGATCGGCGCGGGCAGGGGGCTCCTGTCGAGCGGCATCGCCGACTGGGCGAAAGAAAACGACCAGGCCTTTTATGAGGCGCTCTATCTGGCGCTTATCGAAAAGAACCCGTTTCTTCGTATCGAGGGTGAGAAGTTTCGTTACCTGGACGATCTCTCTTCTCTAAAAGCTTCAATGGACGCGCCGGTACGCGGGGTCTTTCTCACGAACGAATTGCTCGACGCGCTTCCTGTGCACATGGTGGCCATGGAGCGTGGGGTCCTTAAAGAGATCTATGTCGGGTTAGAGAAAGACAAAGACGGCGACGGTTTTGTGGAGATACGCGGCGACCTTTCAGACCCGGCCATTGGTGGCTATTTCGACTCTTTGGGCATTAGGCTCGAAGAGGGAGGGCGCGCCGAGCTATCGCTCAAGGCGCGCGGCTGGATAGAGGAGGTCGCGGAGCTGCTTGAGTGCGGTTACGTATTGAATGTGGACTACGGCCTTCCGGCACGTGAACTCTATGTGCCGGGCAGAAACGGCACGCTGCGGTGCCTCTACAGACATACCAAGTGCGACGACCCTTACATACGCGTTGGCGAGCAGGACATGACGGCCCACGTAGACTTTACAACGGTTGCGCGCGCAGGTATCGACGCGGGTCTCAAGCTTGAGGGCTTTACTACTCAGTTCTATTTTCTCATGGGGCTTGATGTAGGATCGGAGCTTATAGAGGTGACCGATCCGGGCAAGGGCGATCTGGACGCTATTGTTCATAACCGGGCCGTCAAAGAGCTACTTATGCCCGGAGGTATGGGTTCTGTCTTTAAGGTGCTTATTCATAGCAAGGCTATAAACGATAAGGGCACCCCTCTGATGGGTCTCTCGTTTAAGGATCTTTCAGCCGCGCTTTGTATTGACGGCTAGTGTATACGCGAAGATTTTTTGATAATAAAGGACTGATATTATGGTAGACGACCTTTCGGGGTTTGAGTGGAACGCCGATGAGTGGCAGCAGGAGTGGACGATTAGTGTCGGTAGGGCTTACGTCTGCAAAAAATGCGGCACCATGTTAATGGTGACCAAAGGAGGCGTCGGCGTACTTGAACCCAAGTGCTGCGGCCTTGACATGCAACCGGTAGAGAGTCCTGATGAAGAGATCAGGTAGGCGCGCACGGTTAGGCCGGGTATACCACTGTCCGATATGCGGAGCCGAGCTCTCCGTTATAAACGCCGGCGGGGCGGAACCTCATCCCTATTGTTGCAACGAACCGATGGAGGTTGTCGAGTTGATTAACAGGGTTTTTCACTGCCCTGTATGTTCGTCGGAAGTAATGGTAATACAGGAGGGCGGCGGCAGGCTTGAACCTAAGTGCTGCAATCGTCCCATGATCGCCCTGGATGCGATAACTAAATAATCGGAGGTTCTTTTAATGACTCAGGTAAAAGCGGAAGATAGCGCGGCTGTAAAGAAACATATTTGTACGATATGCGGAAAGCATTCCGACACCGTTATATGTCACGCCTGTGAGGACAAACTTCGCGGCGAGGCGCTTGATCAGAAGCGCGGAGTGGAAAAGGGCGGCAAGTAATCTTTTTTATAACATCGCGCGTTTTGCGGGCGATATATCTTAATGGGAGAGCGCTATGAGCCAGGTTGTGAAAGAAAAGCTACAAATAGCCTTGAAGACGGAGATGGTCGGCTATAGTTTCTATAACGATGCCGCCGAGATCATAAAGGACCCGAAGGGCAAAAATGTTTTTAAACATCTTGCCGCCGAGGAGCTTGACCATATAAAGATGCTCATGCGCATTGCCGACGCTGTGGATGCGGGCAGGGGGTGGATCGCCCATGCCGACCCGGCCGAGAACGAAGATAAGCGCGTTCGGGAGGGTCTGCCGATCTTTGGCGAGAAGAACGAGCTTATGGATAGACTCAAGGCCGACGTGACCGACTCTAACGCCGTCACAATCGCCATGGATACCGAGGAGGAGGCCGTAAGTTTTTACTCCGCTATGCTCAAGGAGGCGACCGAGGACGACGAGGTCGAGGTCCTTACAAAACTCGTAGAGATGGAAAAAAATCACTACGACCTGCTCAGGTGGGAGCTCGACGCCCTGACCGGTACAGGCTTCTGGGCCGACATGATAGAGTTTAGCGTGGAAATGGAAAGGTAGTTCCGGGGTGGGGCGCTACGACGTTATTGTTATCGGCATGGGGCCGGCAGGTTCCATGACCGCGCGAGGGCTCGCCGGAAAGGGGCTGCGCGTTCTTGCCATTGACAAGGAACGCTTCCCGCGTTTTAAGTCTTGCGGTGGTTGCGTCTCCATCAAGGTAGATGCAATTGCCGACTTTGATTTCTCTTCGGAAGTAATAGACACGGTAAATGGAATAGATTTTAGTTACAGGTCGCAGCGCCCTTTGAGTGTAATAAGCGCGCGCCCGATAGCCTACAATGTCGAGAGGCCCTCTTTCGACGAATTTCTTGCAAAAAAAGCGGTAGAGGCCGGAGCCGAGTTCATGGAAGGGCTTCGTGTAAATTCGGTAGTTGACAGGGGCGACCGCGTAGAGGTAGAGACCGCCGAGAGCTCTTACGAGGCTTCTTTTGTAGTAGGCGCTGGCGGAGCGTCCGATGTCGTCGGGCGAAATATTCTCGGGCTCGACTACAGGCACTGTCACTTATCTATTACAAGCGAGGTCGACGCCACGCCGCAGGAGATAGAATCCCTGCGTGGGAGATGCCTCGTGGACTTTGGAATAATTCCACACGGCTACGCATGGATCTTTCCCAAGAAGGATCGTTACTCTATCGGCATAGCCGGGATGAGGCCTGAACTCACTTCCAGCGTCAAGGACTATTTTGCGCAATTTTGCAAGACTCATCCTCTATTAAAAGATAAAGAGATAGGCAAGACGAGCGGCTGGACCATTCCCGTCTATCACGACTCTCAGGTAGTCCATAAAGGCCGCGCCATGGTCGCCGGCGACGCGGCGCATATGGTCGATCCATTTCTGGGCGAGGGCATCTATTACGCCATGCGTTCAGGGCAGCTCGCCGCCGAGGCCGTGGTCGCCGCAATAGAAGAGGGCAGGCCGGACTTGAGCCGTTACGACAGCCTGCTGGAGGCTGAACTCTACCCTGACTTTCGCGCCTGCGCTTCGCTGGTAAAGCTTATCTATGGTCACCCAAGGCTCTTTTATGCCGCTTTGGAAAGGCAGCCAGGTTTAATGCAAAAATATTACGATGTATTAACGGGCCAGCAGAGTTGCGAAGAGTTTTACAAGGGGCTTAAGAGAAAGGTAGTAAAGAAGCCGTGGAAGGTCCTTAGCAAGTGGCTCCGCCCCGGAGCCTCACCTACGGCCTAGAACTCTTCATTTATTGAAAAAATAAAAAAGCGCCACCGGACTTCTTTCAAAACCGGGGGCGCTTTTTATATTTATGTGGACAGGATCTTAGTTGTCGTGGTGATCGTCGCCGTGATGTTCGGAGTCGTGGTCGTCATCGTGGTGACGCCTCTCCTTCTTATATTCGCTCTTTCTCTCTTCGTGGCGTTTATTGCATTCGGCCTTTATCTCTTCAAGTCTCGTTATCATCTCGCCGAGCTTTTGCTTTTCGCCGTCGGAGGGTGCGTGGTTTAAGCCCTTAATGATGGTCATCGTCTCCTTAGAGCATATCCATCATCTCTATCTTCATTGCGTAGTGGCTGCTAGCGTCTTTTTTAGTCTTACAGACCTCTTTCTTTTCGCCGTGGTCCCTGTGGTCCGAGCTGGCGGTTGTGATAAGCGGTGAGCTCATGAATGCCGCAAAAACTACCGCTGCCAAAAGTATCTTCAAAGCCTTCATAGAGCTTCTCCTTATTTAGGTTGTCTGCTTCTTATCATTAGTAAACGAACAAACAGTAAACTAGTAAACGTGATTGCCATAGTCGTATTTCATTTACGGCAACGCGCCGCTACTTCCATGCCCGGAATAAATCAGAGGTTACTTAGCTCTTAGTTCTTCTTGTGCGCGACGAATTTTTTGGCGTTCGCCTCGTTTGCAAAGTAAAGGGCCGCGCCCTGTGCGCCTTCGATAATATATGCCGCGGCCTTATCGACATTCTCGCCGGTAAGCGGGTCGGTGGAGTTGCGGATGGCGCTATCTCCCTGTATCTTGCCCACGCACATCTTGCAGCAACCATAGTAGGTCTTATCGCCAACCTTGACCGGTATCTGCGGTTTGTTCATAACCGCGTCGTTTACCATGCAGACTATCTGGTGGTCTACGGGCGCCGGTCCCGCGCCGTCATTGGCAAGGGCAAGGGCCGGGGTCGTTGCAAGGGCCATAATGGCGATAAGCGCGAATGCAAAAGTCAGCTTTAAATTATTATAGTTCAAGGTCTTCATAATCTACCTCCCTTAGTATAAGTATATTTAGGTGCTATTATAATATCTAATTATTAAATAATCATTATGGTCTTGATTAAAAAGATTTTGTAATTGCGCCGCTCTTATTTATTGGTCTTTTTCAAGTTCGCGCTTAACGCGCCCTATGAGGTCTTCGCTCATCTTATTGAGCAGCGGTTTTATGAATGGGGCCGTGAGGATGTCGAGCAGTGATATGGGCATGCGGTATTCCATGCGAAAGGCGATGACCGTGCCGTCGCCGCGCGGTTCGAGCGTCCAGCTCCCTGCGTTGTATAGACCTGTGAAGGATTGCCACGCGTAGCGTTTCGGTTTGGTGGATTCGGTGATGACTGCCTTCCACGAGGCCTTCTTGCCCATGAACTCGACCTTCCAGGCGTACTTGTCAGGGGCTATCCGCTTTGCTTCCTTTATG
>JAJCZF010000021.1 GCA_029262535.1 Deltaproteobacteria bacterium | reverse complement strand
CTCTACTGGTTTTGACGCTACGCTCTTCTTCGATGCCTCGATAGCGCCGAGGCACGGGTTCTCATCATTTTTATTCGCTCCTACGAGTGCCGCGGCTATGCCCGCCGGCCCAAGGACAGCTTTACCGCCTATCACCTTTCCTATGGTCAAAGCGGTCTGGCTCTTGTCTATGTCGAGCCTGGGGTTGGCGAGTGTACCACCGAGCTTAAATGCTCTAGCAAGCTCTCCCAGGCTTAGCGTTAGCTTTCCAAGCCCTCCGGTTCCAAGACCCTTTTTGGGTTCAGGCTTTAATGCGATATCAAATTGCTCTGTCTTAAGGTTAATCCTGCCATCGCCCACAACACTCATATAGCTGGTGTCGACTACCAAGGCTGAGCTCCTAGATAATCCATCGTCAATATCAAAGTCTACCACAATGCAGTTTACGACGGTATAATCCTCCTTCTCGGCCAACGGATTTAAGAGCCTCAGGAGGTTTGAGCTAAGGTCGCCGCCTCCAAACTTTAAGAGCTTATTGTCAATTCGTCCGCGCCCCATCACGACTTTCTTCTCACCGTCCAGCGAGCCCATAATAGCGGCGACCGAGACGCCCGTACCCTTTACCTTCATATCGGCGTCGATAGTGCCGTCTAATAATTCAGTAAGCTTAAGCTCCTTACCCATAATGGCAAGGTCAAGCCCGTCTACCTTAGCGCTCGCGATAAGCGCCACCGCCTTGCCTTTTGGCCGGATATCGATATTTACGTCCAATACGCCGCCCCCTACAGTGCCCTTAATGGGTGCAAGCTTAAGGTGACCGTTCTTAAGGCTCATATCAATACTTAGGTCTTTCATGGAGAGCATTGGGGTGAGTAAGCTTCCGGCTTTGAAACTAAGGTCCAGGTCAGCACTCCTTAGAGCGTCTATTGGAAGGGGCTCATTTGAAAAGACCTTTTCTCTCCTTACGGGCTTCTTGACGGCCTCTTCCTCTTCCACCCCCTTACCGGTCTTCAAAAGCTCCCTCAAGTCGAGACTATCCGAAGCGAGACTGGCAGTTATAAGAAGCCTCGGTGCAGAAAGGTTTACATTTATTGAGCCGGTGATATTATTTTGAGCTAAACTTATCTTAAGTGAGGAGACCTTCACAGCGCCCTGAGCCGGGTCGGTCAAATCGGCCAGGGAGTCGAGCCTGCCGGAGACGCCGAATGGCGTATCGTCGAATGAGCCCTTGATGTCAACACTAACTGCGCTCTTCATGCCGGCCGCTTGAACGCTTAAGCGTTCAAGCTCTATTGAGTTGCTCTTTTCGGATTTTCCGTCCTTGTAGGTGAGCCGGCCATTCTCCAATAGGACTTCGCCAACTACAAGAGAGGGTACGCTCAGCTCATCATCAGAGGGCTCCTCCTTCTCTCTTACCTCCGGTGCTGCCTTTTTAGGGGGTTTAATAAATTCCAGGTTGGACCTCCCTGAACGGTCGGTCTCGATAAGGATGTCGGGCTCTAAGAGGACGAGCCGTTTTACCTCGATATTACCTCCAAGAAGAGGTAGTATGGCGACCTGGAGCTCGAAGCGCTTTATCCTCACAGCCTCGGGCCTGGAACCCCACTTTGCGTTCTGAAAGCTTACGTTCTCCACAACGAGAGACGGAGTGAGGCCGATCTCAAACTCGATATCACCACCGAGCTTTAGCTCGCGGCCGGTGGCTTCATAGACGCCCCGCTCAATGCGGGGCTTAAGTTTATTATAATCATAACCGGAGAGAATGATATAGACAGCCACAATAACAATTATGACGATAGAGACGAAAACTATAGGAATCCACTTCCAACGCATCGGCTAAACTCCGTATTCTATCGAGCTAGATGATCCAAACCAATTAGTGCCTTTCGTTTATCTCTACCTCTAATATACAGCCAATCACGGGATAGCACAATAGCGACTTGCCTTCCAAGGCTCGGCTCATCCTTTAAGTCTAATCATAGACCTTATCAGTATGTTAGGTGGTGGCCTTGAAAGCATGCTACTGTACTTAAAATCCCGAGGGGGAAACTCCGTGTGGGTTCGATTCCCACCTCCGACACCTATCTTTCAATAACTTACGCTATTCCAACTTCCTCCACTTTTCCCTAAAACCAACATGCGGACTTACTTCGGGCTTGTTTTTGTGGATTATAGAATTGGAGTTTTAAGTATGCTAGCATGGAATGATAGACACACTATACTCTAAAGCCATATTACTTGTGAGTTTCAAGACGATGCCAATGCCACTTCTCATACTTTTTCTTGCGTTATCTTTTTTTGCAGGCTGCTCGTCAGGCCCTATCAGGGATTTCAGGGTTGGCAAGAGCTTTGCCGTTCTTATTCCAAGTGATGTTCCTATTTTTACTGCGCCGCATCCTAAAGCAGAAAAATTTCACCTTCAAGAGGCTGAGAGTTTTGTTGTTGAAGAACTCGTGTGCAAGGCTGGTATTAGCCGTGGGGTATGTCTATCGGGTTTCAAGAAGGCGCATGATAATCGAAGTTATACCGGAGCGATGTATTTCAAGGTTAGATTCGAATCCGGCAGGGAGGGCTATTTTAGCGATAAGAATTTCTTGCCGAAACTCTCTTTATCCATAACCTCTGAGGAGAGGGCAAAACTCCTTGGGACTACGCCAGAGGAATATGCTAAGAACCTAAGGGGAAGCAAAGCTCTTCAAAATGAAATAGTGCTTGAAGGGGAGGAAGCGAGGCGCAAGGAGGAAGAGCGCTTGCAGGCTATAGAGTACAATCCGTGGTCGGAGGCGGAAAAAAAACGTTTAAGGGTTCGAGAGGTCTGGACGGGCATGGACAGCGGTCAACTAGAGAGCTCAAAGGGTTCTCCTAAAATGATAAACAGATCTGAAGTGTCGGGTGCAATAATTGAACGTTGGTATTACGATGATTTCGTCTATTATATTAAGGACGAGACTGTCATTAAATGGGACCGTGTAGGAGGAGATTTATTGATGAAACAGTAGGACCCGTAATACTCTCCTGACCCCCGAAAACTGGTTCGGATTTTATCTTAAAATCATGGGCGAAATAAAGACGGTAAACTATGAGCAAGAAGCGTTTACAGCAATTGAACATAAAACCATTGCTCTTTCATTGTAACCACGACTACTGCTTCACCGCAAGCCTCCTCCTTATCAGGCAGACTTCGTTCCATGATCTTTTAGCTACTAAGTGCTGAGTGGCTTCCTGGATTTACTTTTACCTTATATAATGCAGTTACTTTTGATACCATTTTTCGGTATCTTCTGACCTGTCGGGAGGAGACAAGAAGTCACTGTTAGAGAATTCACTCTAGAGGTGGCTCAATTGATAGTGGCAGATCGGCTTTATACTCAGTCCACGAGCATGGCCTCAAGGCGATCCAGGTCGTTTACCACCTTCCACTTACCTCCCCCGTCTTTTACTCTTTTTTCCCAGTCCTCCAGACGGCTCAAATAGACCCTGGGGTCCACGTTGTCGGCGCGAAGTTTTGTAACGTTAAGCGCGATGACGTTAAACTCCGGGATGTCGAACGGTATGTCACGCACATACCCCTCTTTTATATCTTCCTGCAGATCGGAGAAGATAAGGATGTGCTTCTTACCTACCCCGGTTTCATTCAGGTACTCTGTGGCTTGGAGAACTCCGCCGGTGATGTCCGTGTAGCGGCTGCCCTTTACCGATTTCACGAAATCGTCGATCTCTTTGGCAAAGGCGCGCTTTTGCTGGTTAGCAAGGGAGGGGCGGTTATCGAACTGAACCTTGGCGATAATGTCCTTTTCACTGAAACTCCCCGTATCTATCCTTGCCACGGCAAATGAGTCCCCGGACTGAAGCGTTCCCAGAAGGTATTTAATTATGGCCTGGGCCTTATCGAGCTCTTTTGCATACGTACCAGAGGTGTCCATGAGCATATATATGCCCGTGGCACGGCTGGTAGTGTCGGCACAGCCTCCTGCAAAAATAGATAAGACCAACGCAAATATTGGAAGATATTTTTTCATTAGATACCTCCCCCGCTGCTTCCCGCCGAGCCGGATGGCTGCCCGCTTACGTCCGTGTGCTCTTCGGCGCCTGTCGTACTATTGTGCCCTCTATGAGCTTGTTTTTCAATCCACAGTGGCAGCAGTATTATCAGGTCATATACGTTAACCAAGAGGTTGCCGGATTGTTTCGCCATATTGCCTATAAGGCGCAGTGTGAAGGCAAGGGCGCGTAAGAACCCGGTAAGCCCAACGCCTCCGACAGTGCGTGCCGAGTGGATAAAGGACTCAAGAGGGATGGCCACGAACGTAAGCGCGAAGGGGAGAATAAAGCCCATGACCATCTGTCCGACCGTGGGTATCCAGCTCGTCGTCGATTCGACAGCCTGAACGTTGGCGAGCGACTGCCTGAGCGCCTGCATATCCGAGGCGATCACGTCGCGCATAAAGGCCAGTGAGGCCTCCACGCTCGCCAGTATTACAAGTATGCCGAATGTGATGAGCATCATGCGTTTACGCATCTTATCGTCCAGAGCGCTTATATTGGGGAAAAGGTTCGTAATACGCAGCGATTCCATTAAAAAGAGCCCCATAGTGACCTCAACCATTATAATTACGAGGGCCGCTACGTTCGATGTTTTGTAGGGCCCTATGTAGCTCCCTCCCCCCACCATCTCGGACATCGGCAGCGCTATCAGGTTAAAGTTTATCACGGCTCCGCCTATGGCGATCAAGAGGACAAAGCCCGCTATTACGAACTGCGTCATGGCCGAAGATGTGAGCGTGCGTAGCGAGCTGTCCGTGCCCTTCCGTATCTCTTCGTATTCCTCCATCCTGTTGTCGATGGCTTCGGATCGTTCCTGAAGCCCGGTTATGTTCTTATCGACATCGGTAAGGGTCTGGCTCAGTTTGCGCCAGAAAGGCGTCATTTTGCCAAGTAACTTATGGCGCTTGTTTGTGGCCTCACGGTACTCGGTCATGGCCTTTTTGTGCTGCCCTTCAAGTGTCGTATGGATGGTTCCGAGTATCTCGGAGACCATGGCATCTCCGGTGGGAGTTATCTTGGCCACGGATTTGACCGCGTTTATCCAGGTCGGCGGCGACGGAGGCACCTCGGTACTCTCCCTATAGTCCTCGTCAATGCGCGATACCAGGTTGCTAAGGCTCCGGTTTAGCGCCGGATACCCGCTAAGGTCGCGCTTAACCACAAGGTCAACCCTGTGAAATTCACGCTCAAGTTGCCGCTCCACCGTCTCCTTGCCTCTTGCGAGCAGAACCTCCTTATTCCTGTGTTGCAGACCCTGCTCGGCCCTGAGTATGCTCCTTGCGGCCAGACGCAGGGCGTTATTAATAACGCGCGCAAGCGACAGTATTGCCTTGTGAGCCTGGGTTCGTCCCAAGTACATAAGGGCAACCAGAACCACCACCCACACGAGGATGGAAAGGGCCGGCATCTCGGGCCAGATTGTGATGAACTTTG